>JAIYDD010000083.1 GCA_027487675.1 Acetobacteraceae bacterium
CGCCAAGGGGCAGCGGCCCCTTGGACCCCCCCTGATTTGCTTGTTCTTTCTACTGACGCCGGTCCAGGGCGGCAGCCCTGGTTGTGGGGGGGGTCGAACGCCGAAGGCGTTCGACGGGGGAGGCAACGCCTCCACCCGGGCCACCTCGCGCACCGTTGGGCGATAAGTTGGCGCCCATGGGGCAGAGCCCCGGCCGGAGCGCGAGGCGGAGCCTCGCACCTGCCGCCGCCGCGGTTCCCCAAGGTCGCCAAGCCAAAGTCGGCGCCCATGGGCTGGCGCCCCGCCTTGCGCTCAGCTGGCGGCGGCGCCGCGGTAGCGGTCGGGGCCCGGGCCCGGCAGGTCGATCTCGATCGCCAGCGTCGACATGTCGCCGCCGCGGTCGAGCGAGACGTTCACCTTGCCCGGGTCGATCGCGACGTATTTCGCGACCACCATGACGATCTCCTGCTGCAGCTTCGGCAGGAAGTCGTCGCGGGCGCGGCCGATGCGCTCATGCGCCAGCACGATCTGCAGCCTTTCCTTGGCCTGCGGCGCGGAAGGCTGCTCCGTCTTGCGGCCGCGGAAGATGTCGAGCCAGCTCATCAGGCCGCCCTCCCCCCGAAGAGGCGGGCGAAGAGGCCCTTCTTCTGCGGATCGAGGAAGCGGTGCTCGATCTGCTCGCCAAGGAAGCGGCCGACCGCGTCCTTGTAGGCCTGGCCCGCATTGCTGTCGCCATCCATGATCACCGGCGTGCCGGTGTTCGACGCCTTCAGCACGCTCTCGCTTTCCGGGATCACGCCGAGCAGCGGGATCGCCAGGATCTCGCGGATGTCGTCGAGCTTCAGCATCTCCTGCTTCTGCACGCGCTCGGGGTCGTAGCGGGTGACGAGGAGGTGTTCCCTGACCGGCTCGCGCTTCTCCTCCGCGCGCTTCGAGCGGGATTGCAGCACGCCGAGGATGCGGTCTGAATCGCGCACCGAGGCGACTTCCGGGTTGGTCACCACCACCGCCTGGTCGGCGAAGTAGAGCGCGAGCAGCGCGCCCTTCTCGATGCCGGCGGGGCTGTCGCAGACGACGTAGTCGTTCTCGGCGGAGAGTTCCTCGAGGATCTTCTGCACGCCTTCCTTGGTCAGCGCGTCCTTGTCGCGGGTCTGGCTGGCGGGGAGGATCTGCAGCGTGTCGACGCGCTTGTCGCGGATCAGCGCCTGGGAGAGGCGAGCCTCGCCCTGGATGACGTTGATGATGTCGAACACCACGCGCCGCTCGACGCCCATGATGAGGTCGAGGTTGCGCAGGCCGACGTCGAAGTCGATGACGACGACCTTCTTGCCGCGCTGCGCCAGGCCGGTGGCGAAGGCGGCGGAGCTGGTGGTCTTGCCCACGCCCCCCTTGCCCGACGTGACGACGATGATCTCGGCCATCTCAACCCCCTGCCCGAAAACCCTGCCTGCCCACGCGGCGGCGGGCGTGAAACCCCGGATCGCCCCGGCCCGCGCGGCGTGTCAGCCGAGCGGGTCGAAGCGCATGCTCTCGCCGTCGAGCCGCGCCTGCACGGCGCGCCCGATCGGCGCGTCGCCGAGCCCTTCGCGCACCGCGTAGTAGCCGGCGATGGAGACGAGCTCGGGGTCGAACTGCATGGCGAAGACGCGCGCTTCCGTCGCGCCCTGGCCGCCGGCGATGGCGCGGCCGAGCAGGCGGCCATAGACGTGGATGTTGCCGTCCGCGATCACTTCCGCGCCGCGGTTGACGGTGCCGACGATGATGAGGTCCGCGCCCTCGGCCCAGATGCGCGTCCCCGCGCGCACCGGCTGGTCCAGCACCATGGCCGGCCGGCCGGGGCCGGCGGCGGGGGCCGGCGCGGGCGGCGTGGCGACGGGGGGCGGCGGGGCGGCGTGGTCCGCCGCGGGCTCGGCCGGCGGCGGCTCGGCTTCCTTCCCCCCGGCCAGGCGCAGCGGCGGCAGGCCGGCGCCCATCGCGGCGGCGCGCAGTTCCGGGCTGCCGCCGGTGGTGCCGACGGGGACGATCTCGATGCCGCGCAGCGCCTCGGCCAGGCGGGCGAATTCCACCTCCTCCGGCCGGGCGGCGATGTCGTCGAGCCCGATGACGATGGGGGCGAAGCGCAGGAAGCCTGGCGCGCGGCGGAACTGGTCGGCCAGCGCCGGCACCACCGCCTCGATCCGGTGGTCGAGCAGGCGCAGCACCAGCAGGTTGAAGTTCGCCCCGCGCAGCCGGAACGGCTCGAGACGCGTGGCGGAGGGCCTGGACGCGGCGGACATCGCGCTTAGGGTTTCCCGGAACAGCGGCTTGGTCGGCATCTATAGCGGCGCGCGCGCCGGCGGCGAAGCGCGCAAAGGGCTCCGTTGCCTAACTGAACGGCTTGCGGCGCGGAATTGAGGTGCCGCGGCAGCGCCGACTCGGCCTTCGGGCTATGCTGCGCCGCCAAAGGAGCCCGCCCGCCATGCCCCAGACCCTGCCGACTCGCGCCGCCGCGCGCCGGTTCGCGGCACGACCGATGCGGCGCACGGACCGCCGCGCAGCCCGGCCGGCGGCGCGTGGCCCGGCCATGCGGGGGGGGGCGCGATGAGCGACCGCGCGCCGCCCGCGCGCTTGGCCGATTTCGCGCACCATTGCCCTGTCACCACGCGCTGGTCCGACAACGACGCCTACGGGCATGTGAACAACGTCGTCTTCTACGGCTTCTTCGACACGGCGGTGAATCGCTGGCTGATCTCGGTCGGCGCGCTCGACATCGCTCGCAGCGAGGCGATCGGCCTGGTGGTCGAGACGCGCTGCCGCTACCGCAAGCCGCTGGCCTATCCGCAGGATGTCGTGGTGGGGATGCGGCTCGCGCATCTCGGCACGAGTTCGGTGCGCTACGCGCTGGCCGTCTTCGGCGCCGGGGAAGAAGACGCCGCGGCGGAGGGCGAGTTCACCCATGTCTACGTGGCGCGCGCCACGGGCCGGCCGGTGCCGGTGCCCGACGCGCTGCGGGCGGCGCTTGAGGCGCTGCGATAGGCGGGCGCGCGCCGGTGCGCGCCGCCCATTGACGCGCCCTGCCGCCGCACGCATTGCCCCCTGCACGACGCAATCCCGCATCCCGGGGGGAACCACAGGCATGACGGCACTGACGCGGCTCGCGATCCTGGACGACTACCAGGGCATCGCGCTGTCCATGGGGCCCTGGTCCCGCCTGCCGCCGGGCCTGGCCGTCGAGGTCTTCCGCGACACGCTGACGGACGCCGACGCGCTGGCCGCGCGGCTCGCGCCCTTCGACGCGATCCTGGCGATGCGCGAACGCACGCCCTTCCCCGCCGCGCTGATCGACCGGCTGCCGGCGCTGAAGCTGCTGATCACCACCGGCGAGCGCAACCGCGCGATCGACGTGGCGCATGCCCGCGCGCGGGGCATCACCGTCTGCGGCACGCCGAGCTTCGGCGCGCCGACCGTCGACATCACCTGGGCGCTGATCCTCAACCTGCTGCGCAACATCCCGGCCGAGATGGCGAGCCTGCGCCACGGGCGCTGGCAGTCCGGCATCGGCGCCTCGGCGGAAGGGCTGACGCTCGGCATCCTCGGCCTCGGCAAGCTCGGCGCGCGGGTGGCGCGCGTGGGCCGCGCCTTCGGCATGGAGGTGATCGCCTGGTCGCAGAACCTGACCGCCGAGCGCGCGGAGGCCGCCGGCGCGAAGCTGGTGGACAAGGCGACGCTGTTCGCCACCGCCGACGTCGTGACGCTGCACCTGATCCTGTCCGACCGCTCCCGCGGCATCGTCGGCGCCGAGGAACTGGCGCGGATGAAGCCCACCGCCTTCCTGGTGAACACCAGCCGCGGCCCGCTGGTGGACCAGGCGGCGCTGATCGAGGCGCTGCAATCGCGCCGCATCGCCGGCACCGGCCTCGACGTCTTCGACCAGGAACCGCTGCCGCCCGGCCACCCGCTGCTGTCGGCGCCGAACGCGCTGCTGACGCCGCATCTGGGCTACGTCTCGACGCAGAACTACACCGCCTATCTCAACGGCGCGGTCGAGGCCATCGAGGCCTTCCTGGCCGGCGCCCCGATCCGGGAGCTCGCGCCATGACCGGCCCCTTCCCCGCCTTCTGGGCCGCCGCCAACCAGCCGGAACGCGACGATGCCTACGACAACACGAAGGCCGTCGCCGACAGCGCCACCCTGATCGCCGAGCGCAACGCCGCCGCGGCCAGCTTCCGCGCCGCCCATGCCGGCCACCTGGACCTGGCTTTCGGCGAGACCGAGCGCGAAGCCTGGGACCTCTACCCGGGGCGCGACCCGCAGGCCCCCTGCCTGGTCTTCATCCATGGCGGCTACTGGCAACGCAACCGGCGCCAGGACTTCGCCCACCTGGCCGAGGGCGCGCTGGCGATGGGCTGGTCCTTCGCCTGCAACGGCTACACCCTGGCGCCCGAGGCATCCCTGACCCGCATCGCCTGGCAGGTGCACGCGGCGCTCGATTGGCTGTCGGCGCACGGGCCGGCGCACGGCATCGCCGGGCCCCTCCTCGCCTCCGGCTGGTCGGCCGGCGGGCACCTGGCGGCACTGGCCCTGGAACACCCCGCCGTCACCGCCGGCCTCGCCATCTCCGGCATCTTCGAACTCGCGCCGATCCGCGAGACGAACCTGAACACCGCCCTCAAGCTGACCGACACCGAGGTCGAAACCCTCTCCCCGATCCGCCGACCCGTCACCCACAAGCCGCTCGCCGTCGCCTATGGCAGCACCGAACTGCCCGAACTGCGCCGCCAGAGCCGCGACTTCCACGCCACGCGCGCCCAGGCCCACGCCCCCGGCCCCCTGATCCCGGTGCCAGGCGCCGACCACTTCCGCATCCTCGACACCCTCCGCCTGCCCTCCGGCACCCTGCTGCGCGCCGCAGCCGGCCTGCTGGACTGATCCGGGAAGCCCCGGCGCGGGGCGGGGGGTCGGAGGCTGGCGCTGTGGCTCCTCGGGAGGGGCGCCGCCCCTCCCGAACCCTCCCCGCCGGGGGGCGCGCCGCCCCCCGGACCCCGGCGTGAGTTTTCAGTCGCTTTGCGGGGAGGGGGCCTCACGGTCGCGCCCGCGGCTTTGGCGCATCTGGCCCCCTCCCCGCAAAGCGACCAAACCCAAGGGATCCAAGGGGCCGCTGCCCCTTGGCGGGAGGGGTACGGGGAGGGCAGCGCCCTCCCCGGGCCATCGGCGCGACCCCGACACCTCCGCCTCCGCCACGTGCCGCCCGGATCACGCCGGCGGGATGGCCTGGCTCAGGCGGCCGCCGAGGCGGAGGGGGTGGATCGCGGTGGCGAGGCCGGTGGTGTCGTCGGTGGTGACGAGGACGCCGCAGATTGTGGCTTCGCCTTCGGCCGGCGCCAGGCGGTCGCCGGGGATCTTCTTCCAGAAGCGCAGTGCGGCGGTGCCTTTCTGCATGCCGATGACGCTGTCGTAGTCGCCGCACATGCCGGCGTCGGTCATGTAGGCGGTGCCGCCGGGCAGGATCTGGTGGTCGGCCGAGGGTGTGTGGGTGTGGGTGCCGACGATGAGGGAGACCTTGCCGTCGAAGCTGTGGGCGAGGGCCAGTTTTTCGCTGCTGGCCTCGGCGTGGAAGTCGACCAGGATGGCGTGGACGCTGCCGCCGGGCCCCATGCGGTGGGTGGCGAGGGTGGACTGGACGCCGCGGAAGGGGTCGTCGAGCGGGTCCATGAACAGGCGCCCCATAGCGTTGACCACCAGGGCGCGGCGGCCGGTGGTGGTCTCCACGATGGTGCTGCCGCGGCCGGGGGTGCCGGGGGGGAAGTTGAGCGGGCGGATCAGGCGGGGTTCGGCCTCGATGTAGGGGATGATTTCCTTGCGGTCCCAGGCGTGGTTGCCGAGCGTGATGGCGTCCGCCCCGGCCTCGAACAGGGCGCGTGCCATCTCGGGCGCCAGGCCGAAGCCGTGGCTGGCGTTCTCGGCGTTGACCACCACCAGGTCGAGGGAGAGTTGGCTGCGCAGCTTCGGGATGGCGGTGGCGGCGGCGTCGCGGCCGGACCGGCCGACCAGGTCGCCCAGGAAGAGGATCCTCAACGCGATGCGGCTCCGCAGCGGATGACGCCCTGTTCGGTGGCGATGGCGTCGAGGCGCGCGTCGTCGGGCCCGGCGGGCACCTCGTCAAGTTCCTGGATGGCGTAGGCGCAGCCGATGGCCGTGGCGCCGGGCAGGGTGGGCAGCGTGCGGTCGTAGTAGCCGCCGCCGTAGCCGAGGCGGCGGCCGGCGCGGTCGAAGGCCAGCAGGGGGACGAGCAGGAAGGTGGGGGTGAGCGGCTCGGCGTCGGGCCCTGGTTGGCTGGTGCCCATCGGGCCACAGGCAAGGGCGTCGCCGGGCTGCCAGCGGCGGAAGGCCAGCGGCTGGCCGCGCCGCGGCGTCACCGGCAGGGCGATGGGGTGGCCGCGGTCGTGCAGGGCGTGCAGCAGGGGGCGGATGTCGATCTCGGGGCCCATCGGCCAGAAGCCGGCGATGGTGGCGCCGGCGGGCGGCGGGGCGTCGCGCAGCAGCCGGGCGGCCAGTTGCGCGCCGAGCGCCGGGTCCTGGCTGGCGCGGCGGGCGAGCACCAGGCGGCGCGCCTCGGCCTTGAGTTCAGCAAGCAGGACGGGGCAGGTCATCCGGGCCGGCCTTTCGCGGTCACGGGCGGGGCGAGAGCCCTTCGCACCCAGCCTCCCCCTGCAGCGGGCAGGCAGAATGTCGCTCCGCCCCGGGCGACCCGCCCGGGCCCGGCGGCCGGCCGGGGCGGGGCATGCGGCCGCCTCATGCCGCCGGCATGGCCGCGGCCGAGGGCAACCGAAGAAGCGCGAAGCCACCCTGGCCGTTGGCGGATTCAACCCTCCTGAGACCTGCTTTCACAGGTGGGCGCCAGGTAGCCGGACCACGGCCCGGCCAGCGCCAGCTCCCTCAGGATGATCATTGGCCCCGGGGGTTCGTATGCCTGACGCACCGGGCAGCCTCGCCTGGACTAGTTAGGGTCGGTCGAGGGTCTGGGCAATGCCCTCGATGCGCTCGGCGATGCGCGCCAGCCGCTCGGCCAGCCGCGGATCCTCGGCTGGCGGCGCGGCGGCGGGGCCGCCGCGGGCCTGGGCGAGCGCAACCTTCAGGTCGTGCACCTCGTCGGCCAGCAGCAGGGAGGCGAGCAGCAGCAGCCGGCTTTCCCCGAACTGCCCGCCCATCGCCTTGATGGAGGCGACGCGCCGGTCGACCTCGGCGGCGAGCGAGACCAGGTGGCCTTCCTGCCCGTCCTCGCAGGAGACCGGGTGGCTGTAGCCGCCGACGCGAACCGTCACCTGCCCCATGCGATCACAGATCCTCACCGAGTGCGTTGCGCAGCCGCGCGATGGTCTCGTCCAGCCGGTCGGCGATGGCCTGCACCTGGGCCTTGGGCACGCCCTCGGCCACCGGGCGCGGGCGGTCGGCGGCGATCGCCAGCCGCTCCACCGCCGCTTCCAGCCGCGCCAGCGCCTGCCAGGTGTCGACCGGGGGGGCCGCGCCGGCCGCGCCGCTGTTCCGTGCGCCTGACACCCTCGTCGAGCCCCCGCAAGCCGATCCGCAGGCCGCGCGCGCACCGCGCATCGGTGCCGGGACGGCCGCGCCGGGACGGCCGGGACTTGCCGGGCCCCGCCCCTGCGAGCCAAAAGCCTTTGCATGGGTGCCGCGACGGGTCAACGGGAGCCGGAGGCCGCGTCCGCGACCCGGGAGCCGCCGGTTGCTGCCGGCACCGCCCGGGCGGCGCTGCAGGCAGCCTCGGCTTCGCAGGCCGCGGCGGCGCTGCGCCTGGCACGGGACTGGCAGGCGGCGGGGCGGCTGGCGCCGGCACCGCTGCTGCTGGTCTCGGTGCCCGGGGCGGGGCTGGCGCTCGGCCCCGCCGGCTGGCGGGCGCTGGTGGCGCGGGCGGCGGCGCTGGCGCCCGGCGCGGCCTTCGGCGATGCGTTGTGCTGCGCGGATGCGCCGGGCGCGGCGCTGGCGGCGCTCCGGGCGGGCTGCGGCCTGGTGATCCTGGACGGCGCGGTGCCTGCCTTCGGCCAGGTGGCGGCCGCCGCGGCGCAATCCGGCGCGAGGCTGCTTGCGGCGCGCCCCCCGGCGCTCGACCTGGAAGGGCTGAGGCTGGACCGCGAAGGCGGGCGGGCGCGGCTGGCCGCCTGGCTGTCCCCCGCCCCCCATGACAGCGCGACGCCAAGCGGGTAGATCCCGCGCGACCCCGGCCGCCCGCACGGCGATGCCGCCCCCGGCCGCTCGGGCGGCCACACCCCGAGACACCCTGGGAGAACCACCGATGCGCCTGACGCCGAAAGTCCAGGAAATCCTGTCCTGGTACGAGAGCGACAACCCCGGCACCAAGGCGAACCTCGCCCGCATGCTGATGCAGGGCAGGCTGGGCGGCACCGGCCGCATGGTGATCCTGCCGGTCGACCAGGGCTTCGAGCACGGCCCGGCCCGCAGCTTCGCGCCGAACCCGGCCGGCTACGACCCGCGCTACATGTTCGAGCTCGCCCTGGAAGCCGGGCTGAACGCCTATGCCGCGCCGCTCGGCATGATCGAGGCGGCGGCCGCCACCTATGCCGGCTGCATCCCGACCATCCTGAAGGTCAACAGCTCCAACAGCCTGTCCACCACCAAGGACCAGGCGGTGACGGCCACCGTGCAGGACGCGCTGCGGCTGGGCTGCTCGGCGATCGGGTTCACCATCTATCCGGGCAGCGAATACCAGTTCGAGATGATGGAGGAGCTGCGCGAACTGGCCGAGGAGGCGAAGGCCTGCGGCCTGGCGGTGGTGGTGTGGAGCTACCCGCGCGGCCCGATGCTGGACAAGGTGGGCGAGACGGCGCTGGATATCTGCGCCTATGCCGCGCACATGGCGGCGCTGATCGGCGCGCACATCATCAAGGTGAAGCCGCCGACCGCGGCCGTCAGCCTGAAGGCGGCCGAGCCCACCTACACGAAGTTCCCGGTCGAGGACGACGCCGCGGCGCGCTTCGCGCATGTGGTGCAGGCCTGCTTCGGCGGGCGGCGCCTGGTGGTGTTCTCGGGCGGCGAGGCGAAGGGGACGGAGGACATCCTGAAGGAGGTCCGCGCCATCCACGCCGGCGGCGGCAACGGGTCCATCATGGGGCGCAACGCCTTCCAGCGGCCGAAGGCGGAGGCGCTGGCGCTGCTGAGCGCGATCATCGAGGTCTACCAGGGCTGAGCACGCCGCGAGGAGGCGGCCGCCGCCTCGCGCTCACGCCGGATGCGAGAGGGCAGCCGCCCGCTCGCGCTCATGCCGGATGCGAGGGGGCAGCCGCCCCCCTCGCGCCCACGCCTGACGCGAGGGGGCAGCCGCCCCCTCGCGCTCACGCCGTATGCGAGGGGGCAGCCGCCCCCTCGCGCTCCCCGGCCAGGGGCCGCGCCGGCCCCTGGACCCGGCGCGGGTTGGCGCCGGTCCGGGCTCGGGCGACGACGCGGGCCGCGCCGCGCGGACGGCGCGGCTGCATCCGTCGGGTATCATCCTTCGTAGGGACGGCATGCTGCCGCACGCCATCCGCCTCGCCGCCCTGGTTCCCCTGCTGGCGGGGGGCGCGGGCGCGCTGACCGGCGCCGGCTTCCTCGGCGAGCCGGCGGGGCCGGCCACCGGAAGCCATCTCCGCTACCTGTCGGGCGTGCTGCTCGGCCTTGGGCTCGTGGCGGCCTGGTGCGCCGCGGACCTGGCACGGCGCGCGGCGGTGTTCCACGCGCTCTGCCTCGTCGTGGTGCTGGGCGGGGTGGCGCGGCTGGGCGGGCTGGTCGCCGAGGGCACGCCGCCCCTGCCCCACCTGCTCGCGCTCGGCATGGAACTCGGCGTGGTGCCGACGCTGCTGGCCTGGAGCCTTCGGGCGCGCGCCGACGGCAAGCCCGGCCGGTAACGCAAGCCGGGATCGCCGGCCTTGTCCCGCCTGGCCGGGCCCGGCCGGGCCCGTCCGGCGCGGCGCCGAGGGCGGGCGGAAGGCCGCGCCATCGCCGCGGATGAACACTTCCGGCGGCTGGCGCCCTGCCCGAGGGAGGCGGCGTTGCCGGGGCGCGGGAAGGGCGCGCCCCATGCCGCGCCCCGCGCCCTGCCGCGCGTGGAACCGGACGGGGAGCTGCCCGGCGCGGCGATCCCCGCCCGGCTCATCCGGCTCGGCGGGGATGCCGCGAAGCTCCGCGCCGCGCCCCCGCGACCCGCGATCGCGGGCGGCGGCCGCTTCGCGCCGGAAACATCAGCATGGACGCCGCCCATCGGCACCGGCCTTGGTCTCGAACCGTCGGGACGCTTCGGCGTTCCGTGTTTTACGGGCGGCTTCGGCTTGGCAGCCGGCGGGCTGCCAGGGTATGCGTCCGCCGCCAACGGTGGCTGCCGCTGGGAGGATCCAGCCCGGCCCCGCGCATCGAGAGAGGTTCTCATCAGATGAACGACGCCACCGAAACCGCCCCCGCCCAGCCGCGCAACCCCGTGGAGGAGCTGGAGCGACTGGTTCTTATCTCCCACCAGGTCGGCGCGCTGATCGCGCAGTCCAGCACCTTCACCGCCACCGGCCTGTCGATCCCCGCCTTCCTGATGCTCGCCGCTTCCGAGGCGAACCCGGGCGTGAAGGCGAGCGGCCTGGTGCGCCGCGCCGGCCTGACGGCGGGCGCCGAGGCGAAGGCCGCCCAGAAGGCGCTGGTGTCGGAGGGCCTGATCTCCGAGACCCCGCTGCCGGACAGCAAGCAGCCTGCCGTCACCATCACCGCCAAGGGCACCGAGCGGCTGGCCACGCTGCGCGCCGCCCTGGCGGAGACGCTGGCGCCGCTGCCCGTCGAGCTGTGGCGCCCGGTGAAGAACACCGCCCGCCTCGTCAAGGCGCTGAAGCCCGCCCTGCCGGCCACGCCCGCCGCGGCCTGAGGCCACGCCCACCGGCCACCCGTCGCGCGGCCGCGCGACGGGTGGCCCCGCGGCCCGAAGCCGCCTGGCGCGCCCGCCGGCCGGCGGCTTGGCAGGCGGCGGTTCCGCAGGTATCCGTTGCGGACCCGGCGGCCGCTTCTGCCGGGCGCGGACCCAGCCCTGGACCGCGTAGCGCGAAGGGTCCCCCTCGATGAGCGAATCCGCCCTTTCCGCCGCGCCCGAGGCGCCGCGCGACCCGGTCCAGGAGCTTGAGCGGCTCGTGCTGCTCGCCCATCAGGTCGAGGCCCTGATCCCCCAGTCCCGCCCCTTCGCCGAGACCGGGCTGTCCATCCCGTCCTTCCTGATGCTGGCGGCGTCCGAGGCGCACCCGGGCGTCAAGGCGAGCGGCCTTGCCCGGCGCGCCGGCCTTCACCCGGGCGAGGAGGCGAAGTCCGCCCGCAAGGCGCTGCTCGCGGCCGGGCTGATCGCCGAGACCCCGCTGCCGGACGGCAAGCAGCCGGCCATGCACCTCACCGCCGAGGGCATGAACCGGCTGGCGGCCCTGCGGGCGAGCCTCGCCGCGGCGCTGCAGGCCCTGCCGGCCGAGATGTGGCGGCCGGTGCGCAACACCGCGCGCCTGGTGAAGGCGCTGGCGCCGGCGCTGCAGGGGCAGGCGCCGGCCGCGGCGGCCGCGGCCGCGCCATCGGCCGATCCGGCACCCCTCGCCGCGGCTGTCGCGGTGCCGCCGGCCGCCGATCCGCTGATGGTGGCGATGCAGGCCGCGCTCGCCCAGGCGACACCCGCGGCGCCGGCGGCCATGGCGCTGGCCGTCGCCGCGCCCGCACCGGCGGTGCCGGCCCCGGTGGCGCC
>JAIYDD010000076.1 GCA_027487675.1 Acetobacteraceae bacterium
CACGGGAAGCGTTGCCGCGCCGCGGCACGGGAAGCGTTGCCGCGCCGCGGCACGGGAAGCGTTGCCGCGCCGCGGCACGGGACGCGTTGCCGCGCCGCGGCACGGGACGCGTTGCCGCGCCGCGGCACGGGACGCGTTGCCGCCCCTGGCGCCGGTGCCGCGCCTGCGCATATCCCCCGCCGATGCCCGCCCGCCCGCTGCTCATCGGCTCCGAGATCTATCGCGGCTCGACCTATGGCCCGAAGCACCCGCTGGCCATCCCGCGCGTCTCCACCACGCTCGACCTGGTCCGCGCCCTCGGCTGGGTCGGCCCCGGGCAATACCTGGACAGCCCGCGCGCCACGCCCGGCCAGCTCGCCCGCTTCCACGACCCCGCCTACATCGCCGCCCTGCAGCGCGCCGAGGCCACCCAGCAGGTCACGCCCGAGGACCGCGCCCGCTTCCACATCGGCGCCCACGGCAACCCGGTCTACCGCGAGGTCTTCTCCCGCCCCGCCACCGGCGCCGGCGGCACCATGCTGGCCGCGCGCCTGACCGCCGAGGCCCCCGGCACCGTCCACGTCCCCGGCGGCGGCACCCATCACGGGCTGCGCGACCGGGCGTCGGGCTTCTGCTACCTGAACGACGCGGTGCTCGGCCTGCTGGAATGGCTGGACCGCGGCCTCTCCAACATCCTCTACCTGGACATCGACGCCCACCACGGCGACGGGGTGGAGATCGCCTTCGCCGAAGACCCGCGCGTCTTCACGCTGTCCGTCCACGAAGCCGGCCGCTGGCCGTACACCGGCCGCGCCGAGGACCGCGCCGGCGGCCATGCCCGCAACCTGCCGGTGCCCGAGGGCTTCCACGACCGCGAGATGGACTGGCTGCTGCGCCACGCCATCCTGCCCATCATCCGCCACCTGCGCCCGCAGGCGATCATGCTGCAATGCGGGGCGGATGCGATCGCGGAGGACCCGCTGTCGCGCCTCTGCCTCACCAACGCCGCGCACCGCGCCGTGGCCGCCGCGCTGCTGCCGCTCGCGCCGCGGCTGATCGTGCTGGGGGGCGGGGGCTACAACCCCTGGTCCGTGGCGCGCTGCTGGGCGGGGGTCTGGGCGACGCTGAACGGCCTGCCCATCCCGCCCCGCCTGCCGCCCGCGGCCGAGGCGGTGCTGCGCGGCCTCGCCTGGTCGCGCGCCGCCGGCCGCAACCCGCCGGAGCACTGGTTCGCCACGCTGGCCGACCCGCCGGCCGAGCCGCTGCCGGTGCGCGAGGAGATCCGCCGCCTGGCCGCCCAGGCGCTGGCCGACCTGCCCGACCCGCCCGCCGCCTCGGCTTGACGCGCCGCACCGCGCCGGCGAAGCATCCCGCCATGCAACCCCGCCGGACCATCCTCGCGACCCTCGGCCTGCTGGCTGCGGCGCCCGCCCTCGCCCAGCCCGGCGTCGACCGGCCGCAGCCGCGGCTGCCGACGGAACGCCTGGTCATCGTCACCCGCGACGGCAGGCGCTTCGACTTCACCGTCGAGATGGCGGTCAGCCCCGACCACCAGATGATCGGCCTGATGTTCCGCACCGAGGTGCGCGACAACGAAGGCATGCTGTTCGACTGGGGCCAGCCGCGGGAGAGCAGCATGTGGATGCGCAACACGCTGGTCCCCCTCGACATGCTGTTCATCGCCGCCGATGGCCGCATCCACCGCATCGCCGAGCGCACGGTGCCGCATTCGCTGACGCCGGTGGACAGCCGCGGGCCGGTCCGCGCCACGCTGGAACTGCAGGGCGGCATCGCCGAGCGGCAGGACATCCGGGTGGGCGACCGGGCGCTGCACCGGATCTTCGGCAGCGCGCCCTGACCCCGCCGGGCCTGTCCCGGGGGAGGCTGGGCCGTCCGCCGGGGCGGGCCGGTTGAGCCGGGCGTCGGTGTTCTGCGTCGGTGTTCTGCGTCGGCGGGACGCCGCCCGCGCCGGGTGCGGGAATGCGCGGTCCCGGGCGCCGCACGCCGGCGGCCGGGGGCGGAAGCGGGGGCCTGCCATCACCGGCGTGGCGCGCGACCGTCCCGATCGCCCGGGCGGGCGTCGGGGCGCTTGGCGCCGGCTGGCGTCCGTCGCGCTGGACTTCTGCGCGAGTAGGGAACATAATGCGAACGCGGCCGCCTGCCATCGGCAGCCGCGCTCCTTGAACCCGTGAACCCGTGAACCCGTGAACCCGTCGCCGCGCCATCCCGGCCAGCCCACACACAGGCCCCGGATTCTGGCCAAAGTGCCAAAAATGGCAAAGCGGCTGTGGCCACTTTGGTCATGGATCAAGGAGAATCAAATATTTACGGCAAGGGACCGGGCGTGTCGGGCGGCGGCACACGCGTCGTCGCGAAAAATAAAGTGCCCACAGCGCCAAATCGTTCAAGCGCTCAAGTTCCGTGGGGCGCCCGCCACGCATCTCCCCCGCGCCGCGACATCGCGACCCGCCGCCTCGCCTCACCCCCGGCGCAGCATCGCCTCCAGCCGGCCGCGCCATTCCGCGACGCGCCCCCGGTTCACCCCCATGTCGGAATACCCCACCAGGCTGCGCGAATAGAGATACAGCCCCGCGCCGCCCGGCAGCTCCGTCACCTGCGCCACCACGATGTCCGGGTAGTTCATCAGGGCGGTGCGCACCACCCACTGCGCCTGGCGCAGTTCCGGCCACGCCGCGATCGGCCAGCAGCGCGCCACGCCCTCGCCCAGGCGCCGCGCCGCATCCCAGGCCTGTTCGGGCGGCACCGGCAGCGGCGGCATCGTCTCATGCGCCGGCGCCGCCGAGCCCGCGGGCGCCAGCAGATGCGCGTTCGGCGTGCCCGGCAGGCGCAGCGCGCCGAAATCCACCGGCGTCGCCGGCGGCAGGCCGGCCGGGCCCCGCCCGGTGATCAGGCCGATCAGGCTCATGCCTCCGCATCCTCTTCCTTGCCGCCCGCCGTCCCGCCGGCGATGCGCAACCGGATCACCCCGCGGATCTCGGCCGAGGGGTCCACCGCCTTGCCCTTGCGCAGCACCTCGATCCGCCCGGCCTGCGCCAGCCGCACCGCGCGCGCCCGCACCGGGCCCATCAGCCGGCGCCAGGCGGTCTCCTCCGGCTCCAGCGCGCGGGCCACCTCGCTCGGGCAGATGCTCCTGTCCGGGCCGCGCGCGGCGACCTGGCGCAGGATCTCGGCCGTGATGCGGTCATCGGTCATGCCCGCGCTGTAGCCCGGCGGCGGCGATCGGTCCGCGAAAAAATGGCACCCCGGCGCCGTGGTGCGCCGCCGAGGCCGGCGCCGGGCCGCGGACCGGGGCGGCGGCGGGCACCCGTGGGGGCGGCTGTCAGGGCACCAGCCACCCGCTCCGCCGCGCGTCGTCCGGCCCCCAGTCGAAGCGGGCGCGGGTGTGGCCGGATGCCGCCAGGTGCAGCCATTCCAGCCGGTCGAAGCGCAGCAGGATCACGCGGAAGACCGGCCGCCCGGCCTCGGCATCCATCGGCGCCGGGGGCGGCGCCGTGACGGGCGTGCCCGGCCCCGGCTCGATCGCGTAGCACAGGCGAGAGAAGCTGCGGCTGCCCTGCCAGGCGGCCTCGGCCACCGCGTCCCCGCCATGCAGCGCCGCGCGGCCCGAAAGCCGGAGCTGCACCTTCGCCCCCGCATCGTAGAGGTGCAGCTGCGCGCGCGGATCGGCTTCCAGCTCCGCCACCTTGCCCGACCGCGCATCGGTGTGCAGGCGCAGCGTGCGGGTCGCGGCCTCGAAGCCGCGCAGCACCAGGGTGCGGGCCTGCGGCGCGCCGTCCAGCCCGATGGTCGCCAGGGTCGGCGTGTGGAAGCCGTGCCGCCGGTCGGCCACCCCGCGCGACAGCAGCCGGAAGGCCTCGGCCAGGCTCTCCTCCAGCGCCGGCGCGGCCGCGGCCAGGACCTCCGCCGTCATCGGTTGCGGATCGTCGCGGCCAGCGCGATGCCGCTGTCCACCGCCGCCTCGGCCCGCGCCTCGGTGCACCAGTCGCCGGCGGCGCCGAGCCGCAGCTCCGGGTCCCACAGGCAGGGCGCCCCGAGCGGCACCGCCACGCCGGCATGGCGCCAGCGATGCGCCGCCGCATAGGTCACCCCGGGAAGCTCGGCATTCGCCAGCCGGCCGAGCGCGGCCAGCAGTTCCTGCGCGATCTCGGGCGCCGGGCGTTCGAGGTTCTCGCCGGACCATGCGTCGCCGGCCTGCACGACCCAGCATTCGCTGTCGGCATCCCGGCCGGGCTTGGCGCTGTCCCGCGCCGCCCAGGCCACCGGCCCGCCGACCAGCGCCAGCGTGTCGGGCAGGGGCAGGCGCGATGCGAAGGCGGCCATCAGCGTCCAGCATGGCGCCATGCGCACGCCGGCGAGCAGCCCCGCCAGGTGCGGCGCCGGCGGGCCGAGCAGCGCCGCCGCCTGCGGCGCGGGGATCGCCAGCACCACGGCCTGGAAGGGGCCTTCCTCCACCGCCTCGGCATCGGGGCGGACGCCGCCGCCGCGGTTCGGCGCCGCATCGCGGTGGCGCAGCCGCCAGGCGCCGGGCTCGCCCAGGATGGCGGTGACCTCGCGCGAGGTCGCGACGTCCAGCCCCTCGGCCAGCGCGCGCGGGATGGCGGACATGCTGGGCACGCCGACGCGCCGCCCCTCGCTCGGCCAGGGCCTGGCGCCGGCGGCGTCGAGCATCGCGCGGAAGGCCGGGCCTTGCTCGTTCATGTATTGCGCGCCGTGGTCGAAGGCGAGGATGCGCCCGCCCGCCTCCACCCGCCGCGTCGCCAGCCTTCCGCCGACGCTGCGGCCCTTGTCCAGCACGCGGATCGTCGCGCCATGCGCGGCGAGGCTCTTGGCGCAGGCGATGCCGGCCAGCCCGGCTCCCACGATGGCGACGCGGTCGATGCTCATGCCGCCAGTAAGGGCACGGCGTGCCGCGGCGCAAGGGTCACGGAACGTCAGGCCCCACGCAGTGGTGACCGCCCCGGTGGCGCTGCGCGGGCCGCCCGGTGGCAGGATGACTTCAAGCACTTGTCAGCCGCCGTGCTGCGACGTGGCGCCGCCGGCTGCGATGGAGTTCTGAAGACGGAGGCCTTTGGGATGGAGGCTGACCTGCCGCTGCTGCTTCTCGTCGAGGACGACCCGCTGGTGCGGCTGACCCTGACCGAGGGGCTGACCGATGCCGGGTTCGAGGTGCTGGAGGCGGAGGATGCGGAGTCCGGGCTCGCCCTGCTCGCCACCCGGCCCGACATCTCCGCCCTGCTGACCGACATCAACCTGCCCGGCGCCGACGGCTTCGCGCTGGCCCATGCGGCGCGGGTGCTGCGGCCGAGCCTGCCGGTGATCTATGCCTCCGGCCGCTACCGCGAGCCCCAGCCGGACCGCGCCCTGCCGGGCGCGACCTTCCTCGCCAAGCCGTTCAGCGTGGCAAGCGCGGCGGCGACGATCGAGGGCGCGCTCGGCGGCGAGTGATGCCAATGGCCGCGTCCGGCGACCCGTTGGCCGGGGTTTGTCCGCCCGCGAGCACCGGGCCCGGCCTTCGGCCGCTTGGGCCGTCGTGCCGTCCGCAGGCGCCGCTGCCGCGTGTGGGGGATGCACGCCTGCGGCGTCAGGCACCGGCGGCGGGTCGCGTTCGCGGCGCCATGCCGGAGCCATGCCGTCGGCATGACGGCGAGCCGGGCCGGCCGCGGGCCAGCCAGCCGGGCCGCTGGCAGGACCCGCCGACGGGCCGGAAGCCGCGACGCAGGCTGGCCGGGGCCCCGGGCCGTTCAGCCGGCCGCGCGCGCCAGCACGGCGTCGCAGAAGGCGCCGGCCGAGCCGAGGTAGCCCGCCGGGTCGGTCAGCCGCGCGATGCCGGCCTGGTCCAGCACCGCCGCCACCCTCGCATCGCGGCCGAGCGCCGCGGCCAGCGTCTCGCCCCCGGCCTGCGCCACCGCCACCGCATGGTGCACCACCTCGTGCGCCGCGCCGCGGCCGAGGGCCGGCGCCAGGCCCATCATCACCGCCTCCGCCATGATGACCCCGCCGCCCATCGCCAGGTTCCGGCGCATCCGGGCGGCGTCCACCTCCAGCCCTTCCGCGATCGGGACCAGCGTGGCCAGCGCCCCATGCGCCAGCAGCAGGCAGGGGCCGAGGGCGAGCTGTTCCATCTGCATCGGCCCGGCGCCGCGTTCATGCTCGTGGATCATGGCGGCCAGCAGGGGCGGCACCTGCGCCTGCGCGGCGCGGGCCTGCGCGATCACCACCTCGCAGCCGATCGGGTTGCGCTTCTGCGGCATGGTGGAGCTGCCGCCCTTGCCGGGCGCGGCGGGCTCGCTGGCCTCCGCGACCTCGGACTGCATCAGCCAGAGGATGTCCGTGGCCGGCTTGGCCAGCGCCCCGCCCAACATCCCGCACCAGCAGCCCAGCTCCGCGATGCCGTCGCGCGCCACGTGCCAGGGGATGGCGGGCAGCGCGAGGGCCAGTTCGCTCGCCAGCTCCGCCGCGACGCGCGGCCCGTCCGCGCCGAGCGAGGCCAGCGTGCCGACCGCGCCGCCGAATTGCAGCTTCAGGACCCGCGGCTTCAGCTGCGCCAGGCGCTCGCGCATGGTCAGCAGCGGGTCGAGCCACAGCGCGGCCTTGTAGCCGAAGGTGATCGGCAGCGCCGCTTGGGCATGGGTGCGGCCGGGCATGACGGTGTCGCGGTGCGCGCGCACCAGCGCGGCGAGGGCGGCCGCCAGCCGCGCCAGGTCGGCCTCGAACAGCGCGATGGCGTCGCGCAGCTGCAGCACCAGCGCGGTGTCCAGGATGTCCTGGGTGGTCGCGCCCCAATGCGTCCAGCGCCCGGCCTCCGCCCCCGCCAGCGCCGAGAGCTGCTTCACCAGGCCGACGGTCGGGAAGCCCATGCTGGCGGTGGCGGCGGCCAGCGCCTGGATGTCGAGGCGGTCGATGTCGGCGGCTTCGGTGATGGCGGCGGCGGCCTCGGCCGGGATCAGGCCGAGCCGGGCCTGGGCGCGGGCCAGCGCGGCCTCGACGTCGAGCATGCGGGCGAGCCCGGCGCGCTCGGCCAGGATCGCGCGCATGGCGGGGGAGCCATAGACGGCGCCGTGGATCGGGGCATCGGCGGGGAAGACGGTCATGGGGCGCGTGTCTCCGCAGAAGGCGAGGGGGCCGCCCGATCTCCCTCTCCCCCCGC
>JAIYDD010000178.1 GCA_027487675.1 Acetobacteraceae bacterium
CGACGGGCGGCATCACCATCGATGCGAATGCCGGCGTCATCGGCAGCACGCGCGGCATCAGCGCGGTGTCGAGCGTCAGCGGCAACATCCAGATCGACGCCATCGCGGTGACCGGCGAAGGCACGCAGGGTGTCTTCGCCTCGACCCTCGCGGGCGGCACGGTACAGGTGACCACCACCGGCGCGGTGTCCGGTGCCTCGACCGGCATCCAGACCTCGGCGGCCACCGGCCAAACGACGATCAACACCAGCGACACGGTGACCGGCCTGGCCGGCGAGGGCATCGACGCCACCAGCACCACTGGCGGGATCACCATCGGGGCGACGGCGGCGGTGACCGGCAGCGGCACCGGCATCTCTGCGGTCTCGACGGGCGGCACCATCGGCATCACGGCGGCGGCGGTGACCGGCACGGCGGGCAACGGCGTCCAGGCCTCCACCACCGGCGCCGGCGCGATCACCGTCACGACCAGCGGCCTGGTCAATGGCGGCTCGAACGGCATCGTGACGACCGCGCAGACCGGGCTGACGACGATCACCACCAACGCGGCGGTGGACGGGAATGCCGGCGTGGGCATCACCGCCAGCAGCACCACCGGCGGCATCACCATCGACGCGAATGCGCCGGTCACCGGCAGCACGATCGGCATCAGCGCCACCTCGACCAGCGGCGTGATCCAGATCGACGCCACCGCGGTGACCGGCGAGGGCTTCGAAGGCGTGGTCGCCTCGACCGGCGGCGCCGGGACGGTGACGGTGACCACGACCGGCGTGGTGAGCGGCGCCACCATCGGCATCTCGACCTTCGCCGCCGACGGCGCGACCGTGATCACCACCAGCGACACGGTCACCGGCAGCAACGGGCCCGGCATCGATGCGCTGAGCACGACCGGCAACATCACCATCGGCGCCACGGCGCAGGTGACCGGCAGCACGACCGGCATCGAGGCGACCTCGACCAGCGGCAACATCGGCATCACCGCCACCGCGGTGACCGGCACGGCGGCGAACGGCGTGCTGGCGACGACGGCGGGCACGGGCACGGTAACGGTGACGACGACCGGCCTGGTGACGGGCGGGGCGAACGGCGTCTCGACCTCGGCCGAGACGGGCCTGACGACGATCACCACCAGCGCTGCGGTGGACGGCAATGGCGGGTTCGGCATCGGCGCGACCAGCACGACGGGCGCGATCGACATCAACGCGGGCGCGGCGGTGACCGGCAGCACGGCGGGCATCAGCGCGGTCTCCTCGACCAGCGGCGCGATCACCATCGACGCGATCGCGGTGACCGGCGAGGCGGCGCAGGGCATCGTTGCCTCCACGGCCGCCGCGGGCACCATCGCGGTCACGACCACCGGCGTGGTGCTCGGCGCCACCATCGGCATCGAGACGGCGGCGGCCGGCAGCGGCGCGACGACGATCACCACCAGCGACACGGTGACCGGCAATGCCGGCCAGGGCATCCGCGCGCAGAGCACGACGGGCGACATCACCATCGCCGCGACCGCGCTGGTGACGGGCAGCACGACCGGCATCGAGGCGACGTCCTTCGGCGGCAACATCGGTGTCACCGCCGCGGCGGTGACCGGCACGGCGGCCAACGGCGTGCTGGCGACGACGACGGGCGCCGGCACGGTGACGGTGACGACGAACGGCTTGGTGAATGGCGGCACGAACGGCATCTCGACCTCGGCCGAGACCGGTCTGACCACGATCACCACCAACGCGGCGGTGGACGGCAATGGCGGCTTCGGCATCGGCGCCACCAGCACCACGGGCGGCATCACCATCGACGCCAACGCGGCGGTGACGGGCAGCACCCGCGGCATCACGGCGTTCTCGAACAGCGGCGCGATCCAGATCGACGCCGTCGCCGTCACCGGCGAGAACACGGAAGCCCTGGTCGCCCAGACGGGCGGCGCGGGCACCGTGACGGTGACCACGACGGGCGTGGTGCTGGGCAACACCACCGGCATCTCGACCTCGGCCGAGACCGGCGCGACGACGATCACCACCAGCGGCACGGTGACGGGCGAGAATGCCCGCGGCATCGACGCCACCAGCACCACGGGGGCGATCACCATCGGCGCCACCGCTGCGGTGACCGGCGACACCAGCGGCATCATGGCGAGCTCCACCGGCGGCAACATCGGCATCACCGCGGCGGCGGTCACAGGCACCACGGTGGACGGCGTCGCGGCCACCACCACGGGCGGCGGCACGATCGGCGTCACCACGACCGGCCAGGTGACGGGCGCCGTGAACGGCATCGCCACCAGCGCGCAGGCCGGCCTGACGACGATCTCCGCCGCGGCGGTGACCGGCACCGGCGGCTTCGGCGTCACCGCCGGCAGCACCACCGGCGACATCGGGATCACCACCAGCGGCGCGGTCACCGGCCAGACGGGCATCCGCGCCGTCTCGACCAATGGCGGCGACGTCACCATCGGCAACACCGGCACGGTCACCGGCACGGTGGCGCAGGGCATCCTCGCCTCGGCCACCGGCACCGGCACGGTGACGGTGAATGTCGGCGGCAACGTCGGTGGCGCGACCCGCGGCATCGATGCCACGTCGCAGGCCGGCGACCTGACGATCAACGCGCTCGGTGGCCATTCCATCACCGGGACCAGCATCGGCATCTTCGCCGAGAGCGAGGGCCTGCTGACCATCAACCTGACCCGCGCGGCGGGCCAGGCGAACACGGTCAGCGGCACCGACGTCGGCATCCGGATCGGCAACGCGCTGACCGCGACCATCAACAACACCGGCTATGGGATCAGCGGCACGATCGGCATCCTGGCCGACACCGTCGCCAGCACTACGCTGGTGGTGAACAACCTGAACTCCGGCGGCGGGCGCGGGACCATCGCCTCCACCGCCGGCGCGACGGGGGTCGCGATCCAGCTCGACAGCGGCGGGCCCGGCCAGGTCACCAATGCCGGCGACATCACCGGCCGCTACCGGTCCTTCTCGACGCTGGGCAACAGCACCTTCAACAACCAGGCGGGCGGCGTCTGGACCACGGTCGGCGCGGCTGCGCCGGGCGGCGGCCTGGCGCTGAACGCGGCGGCACCCTCGGCGGCCACCGCCAGCAACTCGATGGGCGGCAACACCACGACGCTGACCAATGCGGGCACTATCCGCACCGCGCTCGTCGGCGCCGGCGGGCCGGTGGTGACAAGCTTCGTGCCGAACTCGGGCGGCGTGACGCTGCCGGCCGGGGCCTTCACCTGGAACAACAGCGGCACGCTGACGATGGAGAACAACGTCACCGGCGACGCGGTGCTGGTGGGCGGGACCTTCAACGGCAGCGGCGCGTCGACCACGCGCATCGACACCTTCCTGGGCGGCCCGGGCTCTGCCTCGGACCTCCTGCGGGTGACGACGGCGACGGGCGGCGTCACGGCGCTGGCGGTGAACAACACCAATGCCGGCTTCGGCGCCTACAACCCGGACGGCATCCCGGTGGTCAGCGTCAATGGCGGCACCACAGCGGCGTCCAACATCGTGCTGACCAACGGCACCAACACCACGCTGACGACCGTCTCGGGCCGCCAGGTGATCCCGGCCGGCTGGTTCTTCTACGACGTGGCGCTGCGGCCCGATAACGTGCACGTCCTGTCCGGCCTGCCGGGCCAGGAAGTGTGGCAGCTGCCGCGCGTGAACACTGCGGCCCAGGCGGTGTGGCACGACACGATGCACACCTGGCTGGAGCGCCAGGCGGATCTGCGCGACGAGCTCTACATGGCGCGCAACGGCAGCGTCGCGTCCCGCTCCGCCACCTACCGTCCCTCGGCCTGGGTGCGCGCCAGCGGCAGCTTCGGCTCTCACAACCAGCGTGCCAGCTTCTCGAACTTCAACAACAGCTACAGCTTCGACACCGGCTTCTCGCAGAACACGGGGTCCGTGCTGGTCGGCGGCGACGTGCTGCGCGGCGACGTCTTCCAGGGCGATGACCGCCTCGTGCTCGGCTTCTTCACCGGCTACGTCACCTCGAACGTGCAGTTCGACAACTCCCGCACCCGGGTGAACTACGAAGGCGTGACCCTCGGCGGATCGGCCACCTACATGACCGGCAACTACTTCATCGACGCCATGGTCAAGGCCGACATCCTGGACGTGAACTACCGCTCCTCGCCCTTCGGGAACCCGGTGGTGGGCAACCTGGACGGCCTGAACATCGGCGGCATGGTCGATGTCGGCTACCGCTTCCAGGTCAACCAGACCATGTTCGTCGAGCCGCTGGCGACGGTGGCCTACATGCAGACGGAGATCGACGGCTTCCAGGCGCTGGACAGCACGATCGACTTCGGCTCGCAGCCCAGCCTGCGCGGCAGCCTCGGCTTGCGCTTCGGCGGGGAGTTCCTGCGCACCGACGCGCTGCGCCTGGACGGCAGCGTGACCGGTCGCGTCTGGCACGAGTTCGACGGGCACAACAGCGCCACCATCCGCTCGGGTGGCGTCGGCGGCCTTCCGCTGACGGTGCGCGACGACACGCTCGGCACCTACGGCGAGGTGGGCGGCCAGGTGAACGTCTTCGCGCTGGAAAGCCCGGTGAGCGGCTTCGTCGGCGGCAGCTTCCGCTTCAACGGCGACTACACCGCCGGCACGGTCCGCGCCGGCGTCCGCGTGACCTGGTAGGCCCAGGCCGCGCCACTCGAACGGGCCGGCCCTCGGGCCGGCCCGGCCCGGTACCCGAGAAGGTCTGGCACGCCGGCGGCGTGCCGTGTCCGATCCGTCGTCCTGACGACCACATGAACGAGATCCCGAGGCTGCGGCTGTTCTTCCACGCCGTCGCCGGGCTGGACCGCGCCCTGCACGGCGCGCTGCGGCTCGACACCGCCGGGGGCTACCGCTTTGCCGCCGGCACGAACTCCGTCCCGCTCAGCCTGTCGGAGATCGGCGTCGCCGCCGCGCATCATCCGCTGGTGCTGACCGGCAGCGAGGGGCCGGCGGTGCAGGCCGCGATGGTCGGCTACCGCTTTGCCGAGAACCTGTTGGCGGAAGTGGACGGGTCCCGGGCGGCGGGCAGCTACGTCCCCGGCTATTTGCGCGCCTGTCCGTTCATCTTCATCCGCCCCGACGCAGCGTCGGACACGCCGGTGTTGGAGGCGGAAACCCGCTCTCCTTTGCTGTCGGAGACGAAGGGCGAGAAGCTGTTCGACGGCAGCCAGCCCACCGCCCTGCTGAAGGAACGCATGGCGCTCGCCGACGCCTATCGGCGCGACCTCGTCGCGACCCAGGCCTTCGGGGCCGCGCTGGCCGGCGCCGGGCTGCTGGTTCCGCAGGATGCAAGGTTCGACTTCGCCGGCGGGGAGAGCCACCGTGTCACCGGCTTCCGCGCCATCGATCCCGCGCGCCTCTCGGCCCTGCCGGAGGAAACGGTGCTGGCCTGGTGGAGGAACGGCTACCTGCAGGCCTGCTTCGCCATCATCCACTCCCAGCATCGCTGGGCGGGCCTGCTGCGTCGCGCGGAGCAGCGGCGCACCCGCGCAGCGGCCGAGGCGGACGCCGGGCGGAACGTGCGAGGCGCCGCTTCGCAGCGGGCTTCCAGTCGAAGAGGCGGCCGTCCATGAGACGTCGACGCCGGGGACGATTGTCCTCCCCGGGCCGCTTCCCTCGGCAGGTCGGGCGCTCCGGTGTCCACAGGTGCTCAGTCCCGGACAGCGTCGCGGTCCCGGGCAGCGCGCAATCGCCGCGGGGCGGAACAGCCGGCTGGGCGAATCGGCCGAGCGAACAAAGGCCTGCACCACAATCCGCCCTTCAGCCGGCGCCGATGATGGTCTAGTTTCCCGACCGCGGAGCCTTTCGGCTCCCGCGGCCGGGCCACCCTCTCTTGTCCTCGGTGGCCCGCTCATCCCTGCAGTTCGTCGGCGGGGCCGACGAGCCGCAGGGACAGGACATCAGATCGGCGCCGGGCCGAGTGCTGCATGGGCTTCGCGGCGCCGGCCTTGGCGGCACCTCGGGCTTCGCGCGCGCCGCGGGCCTGTCGGGATGCCGGGCCGGATCGCCGCGGTCCGGGCCCGGCGCAGGGGGAAGCAATGAGCGTGAACGGACCGGTCTATCTTCGCTGGCGTGAGGCAGGCGCCACCGCGCCGAGCCTCGAGCGCTTCGCCTCCCTCGACGAGGCGCTGGACGCCGTCGAGGCGCGCTGGGAGACACTGCAGGCGCAGGCGCCGCAGGTGCTCGATGCTCGGAAGGTGCTCATCGTCAGCACGGAGGACCTGCTGCGGGAGATGGCCGCCGATCCGGAAGGCTGACCGACGGCGCCGCCGCCCATCCCTGCCGGGGCCCCGCGGCGACGCGCCATGGTCCGTGTCGGACATCGTCAACGCCGCTTGCGCTTTCTTCCGCGTGAGGCTTGACCGGGCACCGTCACCCCGCTGTCAAGCGCCTGCAACATGCCGGCGCTAGAGCCGCCGCGTCGATCAACACGGGGGGAGTTCCAACCGATGCGCGCATTCCTTCTCGGCGCGGCCGCCGCCGTCGCGCTGGCGGTCGGCGCCGCCGCAGACCAGCGCTTCGAGTCGACGCTGGCGGGCCATGCCATCCTTCCGGCCTTCACCATGGCGCTGCCGCCGGCCGATGCGCCGCGCGATGCGCTTGTCTCCGGCAAGTTCGCCGGCCCCGGCAATCTGCGCATCGACCGCCCCGGCGCGGTGATGGGCGACACCGGCCCGCTGCATGGCCGCCGCCCGACCGGCATCGCCTTCCCCTTCATCGGCCAGCCGGTGCAGGGCTTTTCCGGCATCAAGCCGGTCACCGGCGAGGCCGGAAGCTACTGGGTGCTGACCGACAACGGCTTCGGCAACCGTCGCAACAGCCCCGACGCGCTGCTGATGTTCCACAAGGTCCGCCCGGACTGGCAGGCCGGGACGGTCGCGCTGCAGCAGACCACCTTCCTGCGCGACCCGCTGCGCCGCGTGCCCTTCCGCATCGCCTATGAAGGCACGGAGGCGCGCTACCTGACCGGCGCCGATTTCGACCTGGAGAGCATCCAGCCTCTGCCCGATGGCAGCTTCATGATCGGCGAGGAGTTCGGCCCCTTCCTGATCCATGTCTCGGCCGACGGCGTGGTGCAGCGCGTGGTCGAGACCCGCATGGACGGCCAGGTGCTGATGACGCCTGACCATCCTTCGCTGCAGGTCCCGGCCTCCCCCACCGCGGGCGTGCCGTATCGCGTGCGCCGCTCCGGCGGGTATGAGGGCATGGCGCTGACGCCGGATGGCCGCACCATCTGGGCGATGATGGAGCAGCCGCTCTTCGCGCCGAATTCCGACCAGCCGGAAGGCCAGTTCCTGCGCGTGCTGGAATTCGACGTGGCGCGCATGGACTGGACCGGCCGCGTGGTGCGCTACCGGCTGGAACCCGGCGCGACGGCGATCGGCGACTTCAACTTCATCGACGCGACGCGCGCCCTGGTGATCGAGCGCGACAACGGCGAGGGCGATCCGGGCCTGGCCTGCGCGCAGGGCACGCAGCCGACCCAGGCGCAGCCCTGCTTCCCGCTGCCGGCGCGCTTCAAGCGCGTCTACGTCGTGGACATGGCGCAGACGGATGCGGAGGGCTTCGTCCGCAAGATCGGCCATATCGACCTGATGGCGATCCGCGATCCGAACGGCGTGGCGCGTCTGCGCGGCGACCTGCCGGCCAACACCCCGCGCGAACGCTTCACCTTCCCCTTCTTCACCATCGAGGACGTGGCGATGGTGGACGCCGACCACATCATCGTCGGCAACGACAACAACCTGCCCTTCAGCGCCGGCCGCCGCTTCTTCCAGGCCGACGACAACGAGTTCATCCTGCTGCGCGTGCCCGAGTTGCTGCGCGCGCGCTGACCACGCGACCGGCGCGGCCGCACGGGCGGCCGCGCCCTTCCCGCGCCGCGGGGCCTTGATCCGCGGCGTGGCGCGGACGGATGCTTCGCCGCCCCCTGAAGCGGATCCCCGATGACCGCCGACGCCCCCTACCGCGACCCGGGCAGCGCAACGAAGCGCCTCGGCCTCGACCCCTTCATCCATCCGACCGCCTCGGTGCGCGACAGCCGGCTCGGCGCCTGGACCGAGGTCGGCGCACGCACGACGCTGGCCGAGGTGGAGATGGGCGACTACTCCTATGTCGTCCACGACAGCCAGATCATCTACGCGACGATCGGTCGGTTCTGCTCGATCGCCAGCCACACGCGGGTGAACCCGGGCAACCACCCGCTGGAGCGCGTGGCGCTCCACCACATGACCTACCGCGCCAGCGCCTATGGCCTCGGCCCGGACGAGGCCGGCTTCTTCGACTGGCGGCGCAGCCACCGGGTCACGCTCGGCCATGATGTCTGGCTCGGCCATGGGGTGATCGTGCTGCCGGGCGTCTCGATCGGCTCCGGCGCGGCGGTGGGGGCGGGGGCGGTGGTGACGAAGGACCTGCCGCCCTTCGCCCTCGCGGTCGGCAACCCGGCGCGGGTGCTGCGCTTCCGCTTCCCCGAGGAGATCCGCGCGGCCCTGCTGCGCATCGCCTGGTGGGACTGGCCGCGCGAGCGGCTGGCCGAGGCGCTGGAGGAGATCCGCGGCCTGTCGGCCGAGGCGTTCTGCGCCCGCCACGACCCGGGCCCCTGACAACCTGCTTCGTCTCCTCGCCTTTTTCCGATGCCGGTCCAGGGCGGCAGCCCTGTGGGGACGCGGCGCTGCCGCGACCCACCAAGGCTGCCGCCCTGGACCGGCGTCAGTGAGAAACGAAATCGGTTGTCAGGGGAAGCTGCCCCTGACCGGAGCGCGAGGCGGAGCCTCGTCCTGCGCCACCGCGCGACCCTCTGCCGGAAAGGGGCTTGGCTTCGTGCCCACCAGGCGAAGCCTCCCCCCCCCCGGGGCCGGCGGCCGAAGCCTCTCCCATCCCGCGCTTGCCCGCGGCGCCGCGCCGTGGTGATAGCGGGCCATGACGCAGCCCCCCGACACGCCGGCCGCCCGCCACGAGCGCATCCTGATCCTGGATTTCGGCAGCCAGGTCACGCAGCTCATCGCGCGGCGGCTGCGCGAAAGCGGCGTCTATTGCGAGATCTGGCCCTTCAACGCCGCCTCCGAGGCGCGCATCCGCGCCTTCGCGCCGCAGGGCATCATCTTCTCCGGCGGCCCGGCCAGCGTGACGGAGGGCGAGAGCCCGCGCGCGCCCGACCATGCCTTCGCCTCCGGCCTGCCGATCCTCGGCATCTGCTATGGGCAGCAGACGCTGGCGCACCAGCTGGGCGGCGTGGTGGAGGGCGGGCATGCGCGGGAATTCGGCCGCGCTTTCATCGACGTCACCGGCGACTGCGCGATCACCCAGGGGGTCTGGGCGAAGGGCGCGCGGGAGCAGGTGTGGATGAGCCATGGCGACCGCATCACGGAGCTGCCGCCCGGCTTCCGCGTGGTCGCCAGCAGCGAGGGCGCGCCGTTCGCCCTGATCGCCGACGATGCCCGCCACTATTACGGCACGATGTTCCACCCGGAGGTGGTGCACACCCCGCATGGCGCGCAGCTGCTGCGCAACTTCACCCACCTGGTCTGCGGCTGCACCGGCGACTGGACCATGGGCGCCTTCCGCGCCGAGATGATTGCCCGAATTCGCGCCCAGGTCGGCAGCGGGCGGGTGGTCTGCGGGTTGTCGGGCGGCGTGGATTCCAGCGTGGCCGCGGTGCTGATCCACGAGGCGATCGGCGACCAGCTCACCTGCATCTATGTCGACCACGGCCTGATGCGCGCGGGCGAGAGCGAGCAGGTGGTCTCAACCTTCCGCGACCGCTTCAACATCAAGCTGATCCACCGCGACGCGTCGGAGCTGTTCCTCGGCCAGCTCTCCGGCGTCACCGACCCCGAGGTGAAGCGCAAGACCATCGGCCGCCTGTTCATCGAGGTGTTTGAGGAGGAGCAGAACAAGCTCGGCGGCGCCGACTTCCTGGCGCAGGGGACGCTGTATCCCGACGTGATCGAAAGCGTCTCGGCGACCGGCGGGCCGAGCGTGACGATCAAGTCGCACCACAATGTCGGCGGCCTGCCAGAGGGCATGCGCATGCAGCTGGTCGAGCCGCTGCGCGACCTGTTCAAGGACGAGGTGCGCGCGCTGGGCCGCGAGCTCGGCATCCCCGAGGCGATCGTCGGCCGCCACCCCTTCCCGGGGCCGGGGCTGGCGATCCGCATCCCCGGCGAGGTGACGCGAGAGAAGGCCGACCTGCTGCGCCAGGTGGACAGCATCTTCCTGGAGGAGATCCGCAACGCCGGCCTCTACGACGCGATCTGGCAGGCCTTCGCCGTGCTGTTGCCGGTGCGCACCGTGGGCGTGATGGGCGATGGCCGCACCTACGACCAGGCCTGCGCGCTGCGGGCGGTGACCTCGACCGACGGCATGACGGCGGATGTCTATCCCTTCGACATGTCCTTCCTGAGCCGGGTGTCGAACCGGATCGTGAACGAGGTGCGCGGGATCAACCGGGTGACCTACGACATCACCAGCAAGCCGCCGGGGACGATCGAGTGGGAGTGATTCCAAGCTCGGTAAGTTCTGACCTGCGGCCAGCGAAGCTGGCCGAGCCGCCGAATGGCGGCCGCCGCTTCTGCGGCGAAGCCAAGGCCGGCGGATGCCGGCCGCCGGCGCCTGGGGGCGAAGTGTGTCAACACTTCGCAATCCAGATATGAGGCGGCGCAAGCCTCACACCGGCCAGATCCACCACACATAGGCCGCGTAGCCCGCCAGCAGTGCCCCGCCCTCGCGCCGCCCGAGCCGCATGCCTGTCCAGGCGAAGGCCAGCAGCGCCACGGACACCGCGACCATCACCAGGTTGTCGAAGCGCGCGATCTCCGGCGGCACCACGGTCGGCGCGATCAGCCCCGTCACGCCGAGGATCCCCAGCAAGTTGTAGATGTTCGACCCGAGTATGTTGCCCAACGCGACATCGCTCTGCTTCCGCACGGCCGCGACGATCGAGGTGATGAATTCCGGCATGGAGGTGCCGACCGCCACGATGGTCAGCCCGATCACCGTCTCGGAGATGCCGAAGCCGCGCGCCAGCCCGACCGCGCCATCCACCAGCAGCCGCCCGCCGAACACCACCACCACAAGCCCGCCGAGCGCTATCGCCAGCGCCAGCAGCAGCGGCCGCGTGCCCTGCCGCAGCTTCGGATGCACCGCCTCGAAGGCCTCCGCCTTCCCATAGGCCGCGCAATGGCCGTCGGTGCCGCGGCGCTCGGTCCGCCAAGCATAGACGATGTAGCCCACCAGCCCCGCCAGGAAGGCCGCGCCCACCACGCGGTCGAGCGACAGGGTCCAGCTCGCCAGGGTGAACATCACGGCGGTCGCCACCACCAGCACCCCGTCGCGCCGCAGCGCCATCGAGCCGACCCGCACCGGGGAAACCAATGCCGCCAGCCCCAGGATCAGCAGGATGTTGGCGATGTTGCTGCCCACCACATTGCCCACCGCGATGCCCGGCGAGCCGATCAGCGAGGCCTGCACGCTGGTCACCAACTCCGGCGTCGAGGTGCCGAAGCCGACCAGCGTCAGCCCGATCAGCAGGGGCGAGACGCCCATCCGCTCGGCCAGCTGCACGGCGCCGCGCACCAGCAACTCGCCGCCCAGCGCCAGCAGCGCCAACCCGCCCAGCAGGTAGAGGATGTTGTCCATGGTCCGGGCCGGTCAGCCGGGCCGGCGGGCGGGATCGCCGCGCATGCAGGGTGTCTCCGATCGCGGCACGCCCGGATGGCGCGCCGGCGGGCCCGACATCGCGCCGCCTGGCGCCAGAGGGGACCGTGCCCGGCGGCGAATTGGTCCCGCCGGCGGACCGGTTCAAGATGACGGCGTTTTCATCCACGCCACCCGCGCGCCTCCCGCCATGGCGCCGCGGGCGGTAAGGTGGCGTCGCACGGCAGGGGAGGGACGCGCCGATGGCGCAGGCGCCGGTCACGATCCATGGCATCCGCAACTGCGACACCATGAAGAAGGCGTTCGCCTGGCTCGATGCGCAGGGCATCGCCTTCGGTTTCCACGACTACAAGGCGGCCGGGCTGGACCGCGCGATGCTGGAAGGCTGGGTGGCGGCACTCGGCTGGCAGGCGCTGCTCAACCGGGCCGGCACCACCTTCCGCAAACTGCCCGAGGCGGAGCGGGACGGGCTGGACGAGGCGCGGGCCATCGCGCTGATGCTGGTCCAGCCATCCATGGTGAAACGGCCGGTGCTGGCCGCGCCCGGCATCCTGCTCGTCGGTTTCGACGCCGCGGCGTGGGGGACGGCCTTGCGGCCGGGCGGCTGACGGACGCGGCGTTGCGTGGTCGGCGCGGCGCCGTCGTCCGGCGGCCCTTGGCGCCCCGATGACGGCGCGTCAGCGCTGCGGGTAGAGCCGGCCGGCGATCTCGCCGAAGGCCGACCCGTCCGGCCGCCCGCCGCGCCGCCCCGGCACCGTCGCCGGCGGGCCTGCATGGCCCAGCGCCGCCACCAGATCCGCCCGCACGCGCGGCGCGTTGCGGTAATACTGGTGCCCGACCCAGTTGGCCGAGCTTTCCGCCTGGGGCACCAGGATGTCCGGCCCGTGCTCCAGCACCAGCGCGGAGTAGTCCACCACCGCGACATTCGGCGGCAGGTCGTCGGGATGGCGGGGGCCTGCGGCACCGATCCGGCCGTTGCGGTTGATCACCACGCCGGAGACCAGCCAGACCACGCCGTCGTCGCGGTTCACGCCGAGCGTCACCTCCCGCGCCAGCTCCGCGATCGGGCGCAGCCCGCCGAGCGTCGGGTCCCCGGCGACGCCGCGATGCGGCAGGTCCAGCACATCGGCCTCGTCGTCGCCGGCCATCAGGAAGGCGCGGTCGAAGACCGGGCGCTTCACCTGCGCCAGCGTCGGGGCGATCGCCTGCATTCCGTGCCGCGTCGCGCGCACCCCCATCGAATGCGCCATGTAGAGGATCTTCGCCGAGGCCGGCCGCAGCGCGCCGATCGTCGCCACCAGCTTGGCGAGCGCGAGGCCCGAGCCGGCGGCCTGGCGGCCATCCTCCTCGTACTCCGCGGTGCCGCCGCGGCCTTGGCTCGGCCAGGTGAAGGACAGCGGCAGCAGCGGCGGCGCCCCACCCGCCTCGAGCCAGGCGCAGAGCTTGGCCGTGCGGGTCAGCGCCTCCTCGAAGGCGTGGTTGAAGCCGTGGACGAAGAGCAGCGGGATCGCCTGGCGCGCCCCGGCCGTGCTCAGCCATTTGCCGACGGTCTCCGTGAAGCCGCCGTCGCCGGCAGGCGCGCGGATCAGCGATCCCGGCTCGACCCGGCCTTCCGGGGCCGGATCGGCGGGCACGTCGCAGCTGGCGAAGCCGGCGAAGAGCGTGTCGGGCGGCAAGGCGCAGCGTCCGCCGAAGCGGCCCCCGCCATCCTCGTCGTGGCGGTTGGTGGCGAAGAAGACCTGGACCTGCGGCATGCGTGCCCCCCGCGTGCGAAGGCGCAACGGTAGAGGTGCAACGCATGGTTTTTCCACCTTGAGGAGAATCCAAGGCTGATCGTTGCGCCCTCTTGCAGCGCCGTCGCGAAGCCGTGACGATCCCCTGCCGGCGGCCGTGGCTGCCGGCACGTCAAACAGGGAGAGTTTCACCGATGCGTCTTGCCGCTGTCGGCGCCGTCCTCGGCGCCGCGATGCTCGGCCTTGCGGCCGCCCCCGCCCTGGCCCAGCCCGCCGCGGATACGGTCGCCGCCATCCGCAGCCGCGGGCAGCTGGTCTGCTCGACCTCGCCCTCGACCGTCGGCTTCTCGCTGCCGGACAGCCAGGGCGTCTGGCGCGGGCTCGACGTGGACTATTGCCGCGCCGTCGCCGCGGCGATCCTCGGCGACCCGAGCCGCGTGCGCATCGTCCCCTCCTCGACCCAGCAGCGCTTCACCATGCTGCAGTCGGGCGAGATCGACATGCTGTCGCGCACCACGACCTGGACCCTGGCGCGGGAGGCGTCGCTCGGCCTCGCCTTCGCCGGGATCAATGTCTATGACGGCCAGGGCTTCATGGTGCACCGCGACAGCGGCGTCACCTCCGCCCGGCAGCTGGAAGGGGCGACGGTCTGCGTGCAGCCCGGCACCACGACCGAGCTGAACATGGCGGACTATTTCCGCGCCAACCGGATCCGCTTCACCCCGGTGGTGATCGAGAACATCGAGGAGATCCGCACGGCCTTCATCAACCGCCGCTGCGACGCCTACACCACGGATGCCTCCTCGCTCGCCTCCTTCGCCGCCAGCCAGGGGCCGAACGCCAACCGCTACCTGCTGCTGCCCGAGATCATCTCGAAGGAGCCGCTCGGCCCGGTGGTGCGCAAGGGCGACTGGCGCTTCTTCGACATCGTGCGCTGGGTGCATTTCGCGATGGTGACGGCCGAGGAGCTGGGCATCACCCAGGCGAACATCGAAAGCTTCGCCACCAGCACCAACCCCGACGTGCAGCGCTTCATGGGCCGTTCGGGCGACCTCGGGCGGATGCTCGGGCTGGAGAACGACTGGGCGGTGCGCGTGGTGCGCGCGGTCGGCAACTACGGCGAGGTGTGGGAGCGGAACATGACGCCGATCGGCTTCACCCGCGGCCCGAACCGGCTGTGGACGCAGGGCGGGCTGCAATACGCGCCGCCGATGCGCTGACGCCGAAGGGCGGCCCGGGGCGGCGGCGGGCCATCGCGTCGCCGGCGCCTTGCCGTCCGGACCCTCTCCCCCGGCGGGTGGAGGGGGTCGCGCGCCCGCTTGCGGGCCGCCGCCGCGTCACTCCGCCGGCGGCGAGGCCACCGGCAGGGCCGCCGCGTAGGGTTCGACCATCAGCGCATCCTGGCGCAGCACCGCGACCCGGTCGCGTGTCGCCAGCCGCGTCGTGCCATCGGCGGCGCGGGTGACGACGTAGCGCCAGGCGGTCAGCTGCCCCTCCTGCGCGATGCGCCGCGCCAGGCGCTCGACATCCGGCCCCTGGCCGAGCGCGTCGAGTTGCGCGGGCGTCAGCCCGATCACCACGTCGCCGCGCATCGTCACCACGCGGAACAGCCGCACCGGCTCGGTGGCCGTCACCTGCGCCAGCAGGGGGGCGGGGGGCGTCAGCAACGCGGCCAGCACCAGGCCCTGCAGGATGGCGGAGGTGCTGCGGCGCAGGGCGGACATGGCACGGCTCCCGGTGGTGTTGGCCGGGACAGGATGCGCGACGCCGGGCGCGCCGTCGTGTCGCCGCGGGTGGCATCTGTTTCGGCCCGTTTCGCCGCGCGTGCCCTGTGGATTGGGTGGAGATCGGGGAGATCCCGGCGGGCCGCAGGCGGGACGGGCCTTGCGCAAAGCTTTCCGCTTGGCGCCGGCGGCTACCTTCCCCTATGAACGAAACGGAAACTTCGGATCGGCTAGCGGGATGCCGGAAAAATCGCAATCGGGGAACTGAGCCCGGCATGTGGTGTTGGCAGGGGGTGTGGCAACACTACATCTTGTTGCGGCAGCCCCGTCGGGGGCATTCTCCCCGGCCTGGGGGAGTCGCCCCGACTTTCGGGGTTCGAGTGTATAGGGGGTCTCACCGTGTTCGACGCAGTCCAGCTTGAAGGGCATGGCCAGGTCAGGGTGGACCGCGCGCGCGATGCCCTGCTGACCGATTTCGGCAAGGCCACGCTCGACGACCGCTACCTGCTGCCGGGCGAGTCCTACCAGGACCTGTTCGCGCGCGTCGCCTCCGCCTATGGCGACGATGCGGCGCATGCGCAGCGCATCTACGACTACATCTCGAAGCTGTGGTTCATGCCGGCGACGCCCGTGCTGTCCAATGGCGGCACCACCCGCGGCCTGCCGATCTCCTGCTTCCTGAACGAGGCCAGCGACAGCCTGGAAGGCATCGTGGGCCTGTGGAACGAGAATGTCTGGCTGGCGGCCAAGGGCGGCGGCATCGGCAGCTACTGGGGCAACCTGCGCGGCATCGGCGAGAAGGTCGGGCGCAACGGCAAGACCTCCGGCGTCATTCCCTTCATCCGGGTGATGGACAGCCTGACGCTGGCGATCAGCCAGGGCAGCCTGCGCCGCGGCTCGGCCGCCTGCTACCTGCCGGTGAACCA
>JAIYDD010000199.1 GCA_027487675.1 Acetobacteraceae bacterium
ATGGTCGGCGAGACGGCGAAGCCCACCGCTTCCCCGTGCATGAAGCCGAAGAAGGTCAGCGCCGCGCCGGCCAGCGCGAAGCCCGCGGCCTTCATGAATTCCCGCTCGATGATGAAGACCGCGATCGCCGGCAGCACGAGGCCGGTCAGGATCGCGCCCTCGCCGAGCTTGGCCAGTCCCGGATAGAGCACGCCGACCGCGGCCAGCTTGTCGAAGCCGATCGCGGCCGCACTCGTGCCGGCTGCCGTCAGCGCGCCGTCGATCTGCACCTTCCCCCAGGCCGCCAGGTGCGGGACGAAGGCCAGCGCGATCGCCGGCGCGTGCTTGTGCGGGCTTTCCTGGAAGGCCTGCGCGCCGATCAGCATGCCGATGTAGAGCAGGATGGGCGAGATCGCGACGACCGGGATCAGGTCCAGCAGCACGGAGACGATGCCGAGCCAGGTCAGCACCAGCACCATCACGCCGGTTGCGGCCGAATAGCCGATGCGCCCGCCCATCGCCTTCCAGCCCGGATGGCCGATGTAGACCGCGTTGATGAAGGGGTTGCCCATCATGCAGCCGATGAAGCTGACGAAGCCGTCCGCGCTCAGCACGCGCGTCGTGGGATAGGCATCGCCGGCGGCTTCCGCGCTTTCCACGTTGTCCATCGCCTCGACCAGGTCGTAGATGCCGAAGGGGATGGCGGTGACGAGGATGATGCCGATGAACTCGAAGCCGCCGAAGACATGGCCCACCGCCGGGATCGGCACGGAGAAGCCGAGATTGGCGAAGGACGCGCCGAGCTTCTCCAGCGACATGCCGCCGATGCCGAGGCCGAAGGCGGCCGCGCCCCAGGCGATGACCATGCCGAGCCCGATCGCGATCAGCCCCGCCGGCAGGCCGCGCCAGTAGCGCACGCCGCCGAACCAGCCCGCCAGGATCACCGCGAAGCACAGCACGCCGATCGCCGGCGTCAGGTAGATCTCGGCGGCAGGCCGCATCGAGATGAAGGTGATGGAGACGCCCGCCAGCGTGCCGAGCAGCGCCGCGCGCGGCGTGATGCGCCGGATGATCGGCGCGAAGAAGCCGCCCACCATCAGGATGATGCTCTGGATGAACACCCAGGTCAGGCCGGCTTCCCACGCCTTCACCGGATCGCCGGTGCGCGACAGGATCGGCAGCATGATCACGAAGGTGACGATGAACATGTGGGGGACGGAGACGCCGGAGGGCAGCGCGCAGACATCCGTCCGCCCGGTCTCCTTCGCGAGCTTCCAGCCGAGATAGGCGTAGTAGACGGTGGAGAGGAACAGCATCAGCCCGATGGCGGGCAGGATGCGGCCGAAGACCAGCTCGTTCGGCAGTTGCAGCACGAAGCGCAGCAGCCCGGTCAGCACGATCAGGTTGACCAGAATGTTGGTGCCGAAGCCGAAGAAGGCGTTCCAGTCGCCGGGCACCCAGAGGGGCGGCGGCGTGCCTGGGCGCGCCGTCGGCGCCGCGGCGGTCGCTGTGGTCATGCTGCATCCTCCGTCCTGGAATCGTGGTGCAGGCCGGGCAGCAGCGCGGCGCGCAGCGCGGCGACATCGCTGACCCAGCCGAAGATGCCGCCTTGCGCGCTGACCATCGCCAGCGCGGCGGCGTGGAAATCGGGGAAGTAGGAGGCGCAGGCGTCGCGCAGCACCAGGCAGCGGAAGCCGCGGTCATTGGCCTCGCGCACGGTGGTGTGGACGCAGACCTCGGTGGTGACGCCGGCGACCAGCAGCACATCCGCGCCCAGGTTGCGCAGCATCAGCTCCAGGTCGGTCTGGTAGAAGGCGCCCTTGCCCGGCTTGTCGATCACCGGCTCGTTCGGCAGGGGCGCGAGGTCGGGGATGATCTCGTGCCCCGGCTCGCCGCGCACCAGGATGCGGCCCATCGGGCCGGGATCGCCGATGCGCATCCCCGGCGGGCTGCGTTCCACCTTGGCCCGCGGCGCATCCGACAGGTCCGGCCGATGCCCCTCCCGCGTGTGCAGCACCGGGATGCCGGCTTCGCGCGCGGTGGCGATCAGCAGCGCGCAGGGCGCGACGGCGGCGTGCAGGCGGGAGACGTCGTTGCCCAGCGCCGCGCCGAAGCCGCCCGGTTCCAGGAAGTCGCGCTGCATGTCGATGACGATCAGCGCGGCGCGCGCGGGGTCGATCTCGATCGGGCCGGGATCGGCGGGGATGACGGGCATGCCGGCGCGCTCCGCTGGGGAGCGGATGGCTACGCAACAAGCGTGCCGCGGTGGGCGGGTGGGTGGGTCCCCCCTCACCCAACCCTCTCCCCCCGCTGGGGGGAGAGGGCTTCTGGTCGGCGACGAGCGCGCGCCTTGGGCAGCGCGCGCGTCCGGCTGCCTGCCAAGCCGGCAGGATTGCTACCCCGCCGGATACAGCCCCCGCGCGCGCGCCGCCTGCTTCGCCAGCGCCACCAGCAGGTCGAGCTGCGGCGTCGCCACGCCCGCCAGCCGCGCCAGCTTCAGCGGCAGGGCGAACAGCGTCTCCACCTCCATCGGCCGGCCCAGCTCCAGGTCCTGCAGGATCGAGGGCTTGTGCGCCATGTTGAGGGAGGCCACGCGCTCCACCACCTCCTGCGGCACCGTGCGGCCCAGTGCCAGCGCCACCGCGCGCGCTTCCTCCGCGCTGCGCCGGGCCGCCGCGCGCAGAACCGGGTCGGCGAAGGTGTCGCGCACGCCATGCCCCGACAGCACGCAGAGCGGCGCGTTGGACAGGTTGCCGACCAGCTTGCACCAGAGCTCGCTGCGGATGTCGGCGCTCGCCTCGGCCGGCATGCCGCCCGCGTTCAGCAGCGCGGCCAGCGCGGCGGCGCGGTCGCTGACCCGGCCATCGGGCTCGCCCAGCACGATGCGGTTGTTGCCGTGCTCGGACTTCACGACGCCGGGCGCCACCACCTCGCAGGCCGAATAGATCACGCCGCCGATGCTGCGCCCGATGCCGACGGCCTGGCGCAGCCCGCCGCCGGGATCGGCCTCCTCCAGCCGCATGCCGTCATGCGGGCCGCCATGCCTGTCGAAATACCACCAGGGGATGCCGTTCATCACGAAGGCCACGGCGGTGCGCGGCCCCAGCAGCGGCGCGATCCCGGCCGCCACCGCCGGCAGCGCCGGCGATTTCACCGTGACCAGCACCACGTCCTGCGGCCCGAGCGCGGCCGGGTCGTCGCTGGCGGCCGGGCGGCTGAGATGCACGCCGTCATGCGCCTCCACGCACAGGCCGTTGGCGCGGATCGCCGCCAGGTTCGCGCCGCGCGCCACCAGCGACACCTGCGCCCCGCCCAGCGCGAGCCGCGCCGCCAGATGCCCGCCGATCGCGCCGGCGCCGAAGATGCAGACCTTCACGTGCGACGCCCCCGCTCAGGCCAGCAGCTCGAGCGCGGCGCGCGACAGCGCCTGCACGCCGTTCGACAGGCAGCGCTCGTCGGGCTGGTAGCCGGCATTGTGCAGCCGGTCGTCGCGCCCCGGCGCGCCGGAGCCGATGCGCAGCTGGAAGCTCGGCACCAGCGCGGCGAAGGCGGAGAAATCCTCGGCGCCCATGCTGGGCTCGCCTTCCTCGATGGCCTCGCCGAACTGCGCGCGCACCGCGGCGATGGCGGGGTCCAGCACGCGGTCGTCGTTCACCAGCGGCGGCACCTTGCGCACGTAGTCCATGGCGCAGCTCACGCGCATCGTCGTCTCCAGCCCCGCGGCGAGCCGCTTCAGCGCGGCCTCCGCCGTGTCGCGCGCCGCTTCGTGCAGGGTGCGCACCGTGCCCTTCAGGTGCACGCGCTCGGGGATGATGTTGTAGGTGGTGCCGCCCTGGAAGCTGCCGATGGTGACGACCGCCGGGTGGATCGGCCTGATCTCCCGGCTGACCACCGTCTGCGCCTGGCCGACGAAGGCGGAGGCCGCGACGATCGGGTCCACCGCGGCATAGGGGTGGGCGGCATGCCCGCTGCGGCCGCGGATCACCAGGTCGAAGCGGTCGGAGGCCGCCAGGCACGCCCCGCGCACGAAGCCGAAGCGGCCGACCGGCATGTCGGGGTGGTTGTGGAAGCCGAGTGCGAGGTCCACGCCCTCGGCCGCGCCGTCGGCGATCATGGCGGCCGCCCCTTCCAGCACCTCCTCCGCCGGCTGGAACACCAGCACGACGCGGCCGGCGAGCATCGGCGCCAGCTCCGCCAGCACGGCGGCCACGCCGAGCAGCGTCGCGGTGTGGATGTCGTGCCCGCAGGCATGCATCTTCCCCGGCACCTGGCTGGCGAAGTCGAGGCCCGTCTCCTCGGCGATCGGCAGCGCGTCCATGTCGGCGCGGATCGCGAGCGTTGGGCCGGTCCGCCCGCCCTCGATGGTGCCGACGACGCCGGTGCGCCCCACCCCGGCCCGATGCGGGATGCCGAGCCGCGCCAGCTCGGCGGCCACGATGCCGGCCGTCCGCACTTCCTCGAAGGCCAGTTCGGGATGGGCGTGGATGTCGCGGCGGATGGCGACAAGCGCGGGCTGCAGGGCCTCCGCCGCCTCGCGGATGCGGCGGGACGGGTCATTGGCGGTCATGGCGGCGGGTCCGGGGCTGGGGCGGGCGTTCGGGCGATGGTCACGGCGCGGCCCGCCGGTGGCAAGGGGCGCGCGAAGGGGGGCACGCCCCGCATCGCCGCGGACGCGTCCTGGCCGGCATCGCGCCCGCCCGCCGGCGACATGGCCGCGTCGCTTGCTTGCAGTGTTGCCGTCCGACATGCGATAGGCCCCGCGGAGAGACGGGGGAAGATGTCCGAGCGCAACAGGCTTGCCCGCCGGCAGCCTCGCCCGGCATGGGCGCTGGTGGCCGAGGCGGGACGAGGCATTGCCGCGCCGACGCCGCACGCCGCGCATCCGGCGGCAGGGATTGCGCGCGCCCGCCGCTCCACACGCATCGCGCGAAGCCGCCCCGGGTCAGGGTCCGCGCCCCGCCGGCGCCGATCCGCAAGCCGGACGTGGCGAAATTGTGTCCTGACGCACGATTGCGTGAGCAAGATTGCCAAGGCTAGCTTCACCGCGTCGCAGGCGAGGCGGGCGCAAGACCCCGCCCGCACGCGACAGGCCCTGCGCGACGCGTCCCCGCGCGCCGGAGCCGGAGGACGAAACAGGACGCGGTTCGGGATCGACCGGGCGCGAACGAGGTGGTCATGAAACTCAACACCAAGGACCTGATCGGCGGGGGCATGCTGCTCGCCCTCGCCTTGATCGGATTGTGGCTGAACCAGGACCACACGCTGGGCACCGCCCGCCGCATGGGCCCGGGCTACATGCCCATGCTCACCTTCTGGCTGCTCGCCGGCCTCGGCGGCTTCGTCGTGATCGCCGGCCTGTTCAACGGCCCAGACCCGCTCGACAAGTGGACGAAGCTCGAGGTCGTCGCCGTCCCCTTCGGCATCATCGCCTTCTTCGTCGCATACCTTATCGCCAAGCAGTTCGGCGTGCCGGGCTGGTATCCGCTGGGCCTCGCGCTGCTGGGCGGCTGCCTCGCGCTCTCCGTCGCGCCCGGCTGGCGGCCGATCGGCCTGGTGCATGCCGGCATGGCCGTGTTCGGCCTGCTGCTCGAACAGGGCGGGCTGATGGTGGCGATCATCGGCGCCGTCCTCATCGCGGTCCTGGCCGAGCCGACGCACCGGCCGAAGGGCGTGCTCGGCCTGGTCGTGTTCCTCTGCGTCCTGTGCTGGTGGGTGTTCATCAAGGAACTCGAAATTCGCGTGCCGCTCTGGCCGGCATTCCTCGGCAACTGAGGCGCAAAGGCCGGAGGCCGCACCCATGGAACTCCTGATCACCAACCTCGCGCACGGCTTCGGCGTCGCGCTGAGCTTCGAGAATCTCCTCTTCGCGCTGCTGGGCTGCGTCATCGGCACGGCGATCGGCGTGCTGCCGGGCATCGGCCCGGTGGCCACCATCTCGCTGCTGCTGCCGATCACCTTCGGCATGTCGGCGACCACCGCCATCATCATGCTGGCCGGCATCTTCTACGGCGCGCAGTACGGCGGATCGACAACCGCCATCCTGCTGAACCTGCCGGGCGAGGTGTCCTCGGTCGTCACCACGCTCGAAGGCTACAAGATGGCCCGCAAGGGCCGGGCGGGCGCCGCACTCGCCACGGCGGCCATCGGCAGCTTCTTCGCCGGCACGGTGTCCACCATCATCGTCGCGGCCTCGGGACCCCTGCTGACCCAGGTGGCGCTGTCCTTCGGACCGGCCGACTACTTCTCGCTCATGCTATTGGGCCTGATCATATCCGCGGTCCTTGCCCAAGGCTCGGTGATCAAGGCGATCGCCATGGTGGTGTTCGGCGTGGCGCTTGGCCTGGTGGGCACGGACGTGCAGACCGGCCAGCAGCGCTTCACCTTCGGCATCCCGGAACTGTCCGACGGCATCGGCTTCGTCCCCGTCGCCATGGGCATGTTCGGCATCGCCGAGATCATCCTGAACCTCGAACGGCCGGAATCGCGATCGGTGCTGACCCACAAGGTCGGCAGCCTGTTCCTGACGAAGGAGGAATTCCGGCGCGCCACGCCGTCGGTGCTGCGCGGCACGCTGCTCGGCTCGCTGCTCGGCATCCTGCCGGGCGGCGGCGCCTCGCTGGCCGCCTTCGGCTCCTACATGATGGAGCGGAAGATCTCGAAGTACCGGCACGAATTCGGCACCGGCGCGATCGAAGGCGTGGCGGGCCCGGAAGCGGCCAACAACGCCGCGGCGCAGACCAGCTTCATCCCGCTGCTCACCCTCGGCATCCCGGCCAACGCCGTGATGGCGCTGATGGTCGGCGCGCTGATCATCCAGGGCATCCAGCCGGGCCCCCGCATGGTGGAAGCCCAGCCCGACCTGTTCTGGGGCCTGATCGCGTCCATGTGGGTCGGCAACCTGATGCTGCTCGTCATCAACCTGCCGATGATCGGCGTGTGGGTGAAGCTGCTCGAGGTGCCCTACAAGTACCTGTACCCGTCGATCCTGATTTTCTGCTCGATCGGCGTGTACTCGCTGAACAACAACGTCTTCGACGTGTACATGACGCTGTTCTTCGGCGTGTTCGGCTACCTCTGCTCCAAGCTCCGGCTGGAAGCGGCGCCGATGCTGATCGGCTTCGTTCTCGGCCCGATGATGGAGGAGCACCTGCGCCGCGCCATGCTGCTGTCGCGTGGCGACGTGGCGGTGTTCATCGAGCGGCCGATCTCGGCCACGCTGCTCGCCATCGGCGCCCTCGCGCTCGGCACCATGCTGCTGCCGAACATGCGGAAGAAGAAGGAAGAGGCGATGGCGGGCTAGTGTCCTGCCCCTGAAGCTCGTCGGCTTTGCCGACGAACGAAAGGGATCAGCAGGCGTTCCCCGTCACGTTGCTGCGCACCGCGACGGGGGCCCCGGAATGGTGCCCGTCCTGGCCTGATGGCTCATCCTGCCGCGGCGTCGTGCGCGCAGCGCGCCTCCGGCGTGACGCCGCGGCAGGGCACCGCGCGGCGGAAGCCGAGGGCGGGCACGGGCCGGCTTCCGCTGTCAGGCCTGCCGGACACGATCAGGGGCCGCTCCCTCGGGGGCGGCCCCTTTCGTTTGCGCGGGCAGCGGCGCAGGCTGCGGTCCGGCACCAGGAAGGGCACCCGCATGGACCTGCAGCTTCACGGCAAGGTCGCGCTCGTCACCGGCGCCTCCGCCGGCCTCGGCCGCGCCATCGCCCGCATCCTGGCCGAGGAAGGTTGCCGCCTGGCGCTGCTGGCGCGCCGCGGCCGCCTGCTGGAGGAACTGGCCGCCACCCTGCCCGCCTCCGCCACCCCCCTCATCGTCGCCGAGGACATCACCGCCCCCGGCGCCGCCGACCGCACCCGCGACGCGGTGCTCGGCCATTTCGGCGCCTGCGACATCCTGGTGAACAATGCCGGCGGGTCGCGCCCGCAATCCGACCTCGGTCCCGACCAGGTCTGGCTGGAGAGCATGGAGCTGAACTTCCACGCCGGCCGCCGCATGGCGCATGCCTTCATCCCCGCCATGCGGGCCCGCAAATTCGGCCGCATCGTCAACATCACCGGCCAGGACGAGCCGCACAACATCAACGCCGCCAACGCCCCGAACGGCGCGGTGCACATCTGGGCCAAGGCGCTGTCCCGCCAGCTTGGCCGGGACGGCATCACGGTGAATTCGATCCCGCCCGGCCGGCTGCGGTCGGAGCAGATCGACGCCCGCATCCTGCCGACCGAGGAAGCCCGCCGCGCCTGGGCGGAAAAGGAGGTCCCCGTCGGCTACATCGGCGAGGCCGAGGACCTGGCCGTGCTGGTCGCCTTCCTCTGCTCGCCGCGCGCCCGCTACATCACGGGCCAGGTGATCCACGTGGATGGCGGCACGCGGCGCTTCAGCCACTGACCGGCGATCGCGCGCGCCTTCCCGCCGCCGGTCGATCCGCCGCGGCGCCCCCGCCCCGCGCGGGGGCTGCGATGCCGGCCACGCCCCGGCGGCGCGGACGCCCCGATGCACGAGGACCCGTCCGATCCGGCCAAGGCGCCGTCCGCCCGCCGCGGCAACCGCCCCGCGCCCGGCGCGAAGACGACGGCGCGGGCGGCGCCCGCATCGCGCCCCTCGCCGCGGCCACCGCGCGCGGCGGGCCAGGGTGATGCAGACGATGCCGATGGCCATGTACATCGGCGCGCGGCCTTCCGTGGCCTCCGCCGCCCGGGCGGCGGAGGCCCTGGAGCCGTTCAGCGCCAAGGCACGCCCGGCCGCGGCCTGATCCGCCGCGCAACGCCACGCGCGGAGACCGCGGATGACCCACCACGCACCCCACCCCGCCGGCGGTGCCGAGCCCCGGCCCACCCATCTGCGCCGCACCATCGCGCGCGCCCGGCGGCGCCGCGGCGCGATCGCGGCGCGCCGGCCGCCGCCGCGTGGCCTGGCCGACCGGCTGGCCGACGCGGTCGCGGCCACCGTCGGCTCCTGGCGGTTCATCGGCATCCAGTCCGGGCTGCTGCTCGCCTGGATCGCGACCAACGCGGCGATCGGGGAACGCGCCTGGGACCCCTACCCCTTCATCCTCCTGAACCTGATGCTGTCCTTCCAGGCCGCCTACACCGCGCCCATCATCATGATGAGCCAGAACCGCAAGGCGGAGATCGACCGCGACCGCGCGGTCGCCGACTACCAGGTCAACCTGCGCGCGGAGGCCGACATCACGCTGCTGCACGAGAAGATCGACCTGATGCGCGAACGCCAACTGGCCGAGATGACCGAGATGCTGCGCCGCGCCCTGGCGCGCATCGACGCCCTGGAAGCGGAGAAGCGGCCATGATCGCCTGGGCGATCCGCGCCCTGCTGCTGGCCGCCGGCGGCATCGCCGCGCTGATGCTGGACCGCACGGCACCGAACTTCCCGGTGGTGGAGGGCATGGTCGCCCTGGCCCTGCTGGCGGCGGCGGTTATCGCGGTGGCGCTGGCGCGGCGGAAGTGAGGGGCGGGTCCTCGGGAGCGGCGCCGCCCTTCCGGAACCCTCCCCGACCAATGGCCAAATTCACGGCTGGGGTCCGGGGACCGCCACGGTCCCCGGCGTCCGGGTCCCAGCCACGATGCGAAGCATCGGGGCTGGGTGCCCGGGGTGGGTCCGGGAGGGCCGCGCCCTCCCGGGACAGCGCCCCCCTACCCCCGCTCCTCCGGCACCACCATCAGCCGACGCAGATCCCCGCGCCGCAGCAGCGCCAGCTCGGTCGGCACACCCACCCGCTCCCCGGTCAGCCAGCGCAGCAGGTCGTCCACGCCCCGCAGCGCCGCCCCGCCCGCCGAGAGCAGCAGGTCGCCGCGTTCCACCCCCGCCCGCGCCGCCGGCCCGCCGGCCTCGATCCCCGTCACCAGCACGCCGGAGCCCTGCGCCAGTCCGTGCGCCCGCGCCAGCCGCCGCGGCACCGCCTCCCTCTGCCCCGACAGGCCCAGCCGCGCGCGGCGCACCCGCCCGAAGCGCACCAGCTGCCCCAGCACCAGCCGCGCCGTGTTCGACGCCACCGCGAAGCACAGCCCCTGCGCGCCGCCGATCATCGCGGTGGCGATGCCGATCACCTCGCCGCGGCTGTCCACCAGCGCGCCGCCGGAATTGCCGGGGTTCAGCGCCGAGTCGGTCTGCACCAGGTCCTCGATCGGCCGCCCGCCGCGCCCGGCCAGCGTCCGCCCGACCGCGCTGACCACGCCGGCCGTGACGGTCGAGGAGAAGCCGAGCGGATTGCCGATCGCCACCGCCAGCTGCCCGACGCGCAGCGCCGCAGAATCGCCGAGCCCGGCCGCCGGCAGCGCCGCCCCCGTCTCCGCCCGCACCAAGGCGAGGTCGGTGTCCGGGTCGTCGCCCAGCAGCCGCGCCGGGCAGCGCCTGCCCTCCGCGGTGGCGACCTCGATCGCCGTGGCGCCGTGCACGACATGGCTGTTGGTCAGCACCAGCCCGTCCGGCGAGACCACCACCCCCGACCCCGCCCCGCCGCCGCGCGGCCCGCGCACCGCGACATTCACCACCGCGGGCCCGGCGCGCTCCACCGCGGCGGTGACGGCGGCGGAATAGGCGTCGAGCAGGGGGCCATCGGGCGGGATCGGGGCATCGAGCATCGCGGGAAGTCCTTTCGCCCTGCCAAGATGGGAAGCCGTCCAGGGCGGTGCCAGGGCGGCGGCGGGCCACGCCGGGAAGGGCCGTACGCTGTGCGCCCCGCCGGCGGCCGCATGGCCTCGCGCCGCATCGCTCGCCCTGCGCGACGGCAAGCGCGCCACGAAACCGCCCCTCAACGCGCGCGCGCCGCCTGGTCTATGCTGCGGGCATGGAGATCGTGCAGGCCGTCCTGGCCCTCATCGCGGCCTGCGTCGGCTTCGCGCTGCTCGCCCGCCATTCCCGCCTGCCCTATGCGGTGATCCTGGTGGTGGGCGGGATCCTGCTGGCCTTCATCCCCGGCCTGCCCACCGTCACGCTCGACCCCGCCCTGGCGCTGGCCTTCTTCGTGCCGCCGCTGCTGCAGGCCAGCGCCTGGCGCACCGACTGGCGCGCCTTCCGCGCCAATCTCCGCCCGATCCTGCTGCTGGCGGTCGGCTGCGTGCTGTTCACCGCCGCCTGCATCGCCGTGGTGGCGAAGCTGCTGATCCCCGGCCTGCCCTGGGCGGCCGCCGTCGCGCTGGGGGCCATCGTCGCGCCGCCCGATGCGGTCGCCGTCTCCGCCGTGCTGCGCCGCCTGCCCGTGCCGCCGCGGCTCGTCGCCGTGCTGGAAGGCGAGAGCCTGGTGAACGACGCGACCGCCCTGGTGCTCTACCGCCTCGCCATCCTGGCGGTGGCGGCCGGGGTCGCCGCGGGGGATGCCTCGGCCGGCGGCATGTCCGCGGGCCTTGCCGCGCTGAGCTTCCTGCTGGTCGCCGCCGGCGGCGTCGCGGTCGGCTATGCGGTCGCCCGCGCCGCCATCTGGTCCTTCCTGCGACTGCGCGACCCGCTGCTGGAAACCGCCGTCAGCTTCATCGCCTGCTTCGGCGCCTTCATGGCGGCGGAGGCCATGGCGGTCTCGGGCGTCATCGCCGTGGTCACCACCGGGCTCGTCATGGGCCAGCTGCAGCACCGCACCCTGTCGCCGCAGACCCGCATCGTCTCGCGCGCGGTCTGGCAATTCGCGGAATTCGTGCTGACCAGCCTGGTCTTCATCCTGGTCGGGCTGCAGCTGCGCGGCATCCTGGACCGGCTGGCGGATCGCGGCGCGCTGGAACTCGCGGGGCTGGCGGCGGGCATCTCGGCGGCGCTGATCCTGTCGCGCTTCCTCTGGGTCTTTCCGGTGGAGTTCCTGCCGCGGCTGATCCCGGCGGCGCGGCGCGGCGTCGCGGCCACCTCGGTGGCGGAGGCGACCGTGATCTCCTGGGCCGGCATGCGCGGCGTGGTGTCGCTGGCCGCGGCACTCGCCCTGCCGCTCGACTTCCCGCAGCGCGACCTGCTGATCTTCCTGGCCTTCTGCGCCATCCTGGCGACGCTGGTGGTGCAGGGCACCACCCTCGGCCTGGTGATCCGGCGATCGGGCGTGGAGGAACGCCGCCCCCCCGGCATGCCGCCCGCCGAGGCCGCCGCGCGCCGTCACGTCGCCCGCGCCACGCTGGCCGAGGTGGAACGCCGGGCGGAGGACATCCTGGAAGGCCCCGTCGCCCAGGACCTGGTCGGCGAATACCGCGACAAGGCGCGCATCTTCCACGGCGTCGCCGGCGGCGGCGGCCAGGCGGAGCTGGAGGCGCGGCTGCGCATCCGCCTCGCCGCGCTGCGCGCCGGCCGGAGCGCCCTGCTCGACCACCACCGCACCGACGGCCTGCCGGACGAGACGCTGGCGGCGCTGGAGGCGGAATTCGACCTGGAGGAGCTGCGCATCCTGCGGCTTCTCGGCGCGCCGGCGACGGCTTAACTCCGTGTCATGACCGACACCGCCACGCTCGCCGCCCGGATCGAGGACGCCCGCCGCGGCCTGCTCGACCTCTCCACCCGCAACCGGCTGCTGGCGCTGCCCAAGCCCGGCCGGTCGCGCGG
>JAIYDD010000152.1 GCA_027487675.1 Acetobacteraceae bacterium
AGGCGCAGCCTCGGCCTCGCCCGACCTGCCGGCGCCGCCGCAGCCGCCGGTGTCGCACGAGCCGGCCGAGGCTGAGGAGCCGGCGCCGCTGTCCGCGACCGAACAGCCGCCCGCGCCGCCCGAAGACCCCGCGACGCCCGGCGAACCGTCGGCATCGCCCGACCTGCCGGCGCCGCCGCAGCCGCCGGTGTCGCAGGAGCCGGCCGAAGCTGAGGCGCCGGCGCCGCCGCCCGCGACCGAACAGCCGCCCGCGCCGCCCGAGGACGCCGCCCTGCCTGGCGAACCGTCGGCCTCGCCGGACCTGCCGGCGCCGCCGCAGACGCAGGTGGCGCAGGAGCCCGCGCCGCCCGAAAACCCCGCGTCGCCCGGCGCAGCCTCGGCCTCGCCCGACCTGCCGGCCCCGGCGCGGCCACCGGTGTCGCAGGAGCCGGCCGAAGCTGAGGAGCCGGCGCCGCCGCCCGCGACCGAGCAGCCGCCCGCGCCGCCCGAGGACGCCGCGCTGCCTGGCGAACCGTCGGCCTCGCCCGACCATCCGGCGCCGCCGCAGACGCAGGTGGCGCCGGAGCCCGCGCCGCCCGAAGACCCCGCTTCGCCCGGCGAACCGTCGGCCTCGCCCGACCTCCCGGCGCCGCCGGCCGCGACCGAACAGCCGCCCGCGCCGCGCGAGGACCTCGCGATGCCCGGCGAACCGTCGGCCTCGCCCGACCTGCCGGCGCCACCGGCGCCTCAGGACACCGCGCCGCACGACCCCGCGCCGGCGACCTCCGACGCGCCGCCGCAGGTCGGCGTGCCGCCATATCCGCCCGGCTCGACCGAAGCCGCCGAGGCCGGCGGCGACCGCGAAGCGGACGACGACCGCGACGGCCGCGAGGACGGCGGCGAAGCCAGCCCCGACGCCGCCGCCGACACCGGAGCCGGCACGCCGCCCCACGCCTCGCAGACCCCCGACGCAGCGCCGGCCGCGGCGGGGCCGTCGTCCGATCCTGCGTCGGACACGATGGCGCAGGCCGTCGCACTGCCGCCGGGCTCTTCACCTCCGGCCGCGCCGCCGCTCAGCCTGGCACTGTCGAACGCCTCGGTGGCGGAGCGCCTCGCCCCCGGCAGCCTGGTCGGGACCCTCTCCGGCAGCGACCCGGCCAGCGAGGCCGCCGGCATCGCCTACAGCCTGGCCGATGGCCCGGCCGCCGCGCTGTTCGAACTGCGCGGCAACGAACTGCGCCTGCGCGAGGACGCCGCCCTCGACCACGAAGTCGCCGCGGCGCACCCGCTCACCGTGCTGGCCCGCGACGCGCGCGGCGAGGTCACGCGGCACGACCTGGTCATCCGCGTGGAGGACGACGCCGAACGCCAGCTCGCCGGCACCGCCGGAAGCGACCGCCTCCAGGCCGGCGCCGAGCGCCAGGACATCCAGGCCGGCGCCGGCGCCGACAGCGTGGTAGGTGGCGTCGGCGACGACCGGCTGTTCGGCGACGCCGGCGACGACACGCTGGCGGGCGGCGACGGCGCCGATGTGCTGCTGGGCGGCACGGGGCAGGACCGGCTCTCGGGCGGCAGGGGCGCCGACCTGCTTGCCGGCGGCGACGGCAATGACTGGCTGAGCGGCGGCGACCAGGACGACACGCTCCGCGGCGGCGCGGGCAACGACACGCTGGATGGCGGCAGGGGCGCCGACCAGCTCGCCGGCGGGACCGGCAATGACCGCCTGTCCGGCGGCGACCAGAACGACACGCTCCAAGGCGGGGAGGGCAACGACACGCTGGATGGCGGCAGGCATGGCGACCTGCTCGCCGGCGGCGAGGGCAACGACCGGCTGTCCGGCGGCGACCAGAACGACACGCTCCAGGGCGGGGAGGGCGCCGACACGCTGGACGGCGGCAAGCATGACGACCTGCTCGCCGGCGGCGAGGGCAACGACCGCCTGTCCGGCGGCGACCAGGACGACACGCTGGACGGCGGCGCGGGCAACGACACGCTCGATGGCGGCAGGCATGACGACCTGCTCGCCGGCGGCGACGGAAACGACCGCCTGTCCGGCGGCGACCAGAACGACACGCTGGACGGCGGCGCGGGCAACGACACGCTCGATGGCGGCAGGCATGACGACCTGCTCGCCGGCGGCGACGGCAATGACCGCCTGTCCGGCTCCGTCGGCCACGACACGCTGGACGGCGGCGAGGGCGCGGACACGCTTTCCGGCGGCAACGACGCCGACCTGCTGGACGCCGGCGATGGCGCGGACCGCCTGTCCGGCGGCGGCGGCCGCGACACGCTCGGCGGGGGCGCAGGCGACGACACGGCCGATGGCGGAACCGGCCGCGACGTGATCCGCGGCATGTCGGGCCACGACCTGCTGTCCGGCGGCGACGACGACGACACCCTGGAAGGCGGCGAGGGCGACGACCGGCTGGACGGCGGCGCGCATGACGACGTGCTGCGCGGCGAGGCGGGCGCCGACCGCCTCGCCGGCGCCAGCGGCCGCGACACGCTCGACGGCGGGGAGGGCGCCGACACCGCCGATGGCGGCAGCGGCGAGGATTCGCTCCTCGGCGGCGCCGGCGGGGACAGCCTGCTGGGCGGCGCCGGCGGCGACACGCTGGACGGCGGCGCGGGCAACGACACCCAGGATGGCGGCGCGGAGGACGACCTGCTGCTCGGCGACGAGGGCGACGACAGGCTGCTCGGCGGCCATGGCCGCGACACGCTGGATGGCGGCGCGGGCGATGACACGCTGGCCGGCGGCAGCGGCGACGATGCCCTGCGCGGCCTCGACGGCGCGGACCGGCAGCTCGGCGGTTCCGGCCGCGACACGCTGGACGGCGGCGCGGGCAACGACACGCTGGATGGCGGGGCGGATGCCGACCTGCTGCGCGGCGACGAGGGCGACGACCGGCTCCTCGGCGGCGCCGGCGCCAACAGCCTCTCCGGCGGGGAAGGCCGGGACACGCTGCTCGGCGGCGGCGATGCCGAGACCTTCTGGGGCGGCACCGGCCATGACAGCATCGATGGCGGCGGCGGCGCCGACTGGATCGACCCCGGGCAGGGCGCCGACACGGCGCTGGGCGGCTTCGGCGACGACGTGCTGGCGCTGACGCCGGACGGCCAGTCGGACTGGTTCTTCGCCGGGCAGGGCTTCGACACCGTGGCGCTCGGCCCCGGCGCCGGCCAGCCCGGCGGCTGGGTGCTGGAACTCTCCGCCGGCTCCGCCGTCGTCGGCTGGGGCGGCGCGAACAGCCTGCTGCTCTCCGAAGGCGCCGATGGCCGGATCGTCTTCTCCGATGCCTCGACGCTGGAATTCCGCGACGTCGAGCGGCTGAGCTGGCAGCCCCCGGCGTGAGGGCGCGCCCCGCCGCCCTGCATGCGCGCTCCGGCGGGCCCGTTCACCGCGCGTCAACGGCTGCCGGCGCAGCTTGCGCCTTGGCCGCCCGCAAGCGGCCCGGCACGGGTGCGAAGCTGCGCCCGGGCCGCGACATGCGCGGGACGCGACGATGCGGGCCGATGCCCTGACCCCGCGGCCGTCGGGCCTGCTCTCGACGCGCCCGGACACGCTGCTGGCCTCGGCCATGCTGAACCTGGCCGGCCTCGCCGTGCCGGTGCTGCTGCTCCAGCTCTACGACCGGGTGATCCCCAACGCCGCCTATGGCACGCTGGCGGCGCTGCTGATCGGCGTCGCCGTCGCCGTCGCGCTGGAAGTCGCGCTGCGCCAGGCGCGCGCGACCATCGGCGCCTGGGTGGCGGCGCAGGAGGAGCACGCGCTGTCCCGCGCCGCGCTCGATCGCGTCCTGCACGCCGATCCGCGCCATGCCGGGCGGCCGGCGGCGCTGGCCGACGCGATGGCGGCGATCGCCGAATGGCGCGCCCACCGCACCGGCCCGCTGGCCCATGCGCTGGCCGACCTGCCCTTCGCGCTGCTCTTCCTGGGCTTCCTCGCCTGGGTCTCGCCGCTGCTCGCCGGGGCGGCGCTGCTGGCCGGGCTGCCCGGGTTGCTGGCCGCCGCCGCGCTGGCCCCCCTGGCCGCGCGCGCCATCGCCGACCGGCTGGCGGCGGAGGCCAGCCGCCATGGCCTGGCGCAGGAAGCCCTGGCGGCCATCGAGCCCATCAAGGCGATGGCGGCGGAGGAGCTGCTGCTGCGCCGGCACGACCGGCTGGCCGCCACCGCCGCCGCCGCCGGGCGCCGCACCACCCTCGCCCTGCAGGCCTGCCAGGCGCTCGCCGCCGCCGGCGGGCAGGCGGTGATCGCCGCCGTCGCGCTGGTCGGCGCCGCGCAGGTCATCGCCGGCAGCCTGAGCGGCGGCGCGGTGGCCGCCGCCATCCTGCTGGCCAGCCGGGGGATGGAGCCGCTGGCGCGGCTGGCCGCCGCCACGCCCACCCTGGCCCGCGCCGGCGTGGCGCGGCGGCGCATCGGCGCGCTGCTGGCGCTCCCGCGGGAGCCGGCGGGCGGCCGCGCGCCGGCGCCGCTGCGCCGCCTCTCGATCGAGGCGCTGCGCATCTGCCGCCCGCATGGCGGTTCGCTGTTGCAGGACGTGTCGCTGCGCATCGAGGTCGGCCAATGCCTGGCCCTGCAGGGGCCGGGCGGGTCGGGCAAGACGCGGCTGCTGCTCGCCATCGCCGGCCTCCTGCCGCCCGACCAGGGGCGCATCCTGGTGGACGGCGTGGACCGCGACGCGCTGGACCCCGCCCTGCTTCGCCGCCAGATCGCGCTGCTGCCCCAGCGCCCCGCGCTGCTGCCCGGCCGCGTCATCGACAACCTGACCGGCTTCGACCCGTCCAAGGAGGGCGAGGCGATGCGCCTCGCCGAGGAGCTCGGCCTCGACGTCCATTTCAACCGCCTGCCGGCCGGCTATGCCACGGTGGTCGGCCGCGGCGACGCGCAGGACCTGCCGCCCTCCATCGTGGAGCGCGTGGCGGCGGTGCGCGCGCTGCTCGGCCGCCCGCGGCTGATCCTCTGCGACGATCCCGGCGCGGCGCAGGACCGCGCCGGCGATGCCCGGCTGCGCGGCCTGATCGCCCGGCTGCGGGCCGACGCCGCGGTGGTGCTGGTGACCGACCGCCCGGAATGGCTGGCGCTGGCCGATCGCCGCTGCCGCGTCGCCCAGGGCCGGCTGGAGCCGGCGGCATGACCTTCGGCCCCGTCCCGCCCGCCCCCGCCGCCGCGCCGCTCTCCGCGCCCGCCGCGCCCGCGCCGGCCGACCTGCCCTGGGTGCTGCCGCGGCTGGCCGAGCTGCTCGGCCAGCGCATCCCGCCCCGCCGCCTGCGCGACGCGCTGCCCCATGCCGTGGACGGCTTCGGCCCCCGGGCGCTGCTGGGCGCGGCGGAGCGGCTCGGCCTCGCCCCCCGGCCCTGGACACTGGGCGGCGCGGCGCTGCCGGAGGCGCTGCTGCCCGCCCTCTGGGTCGGGCCACAGGGCGATGTCGGTCTGGTCACCGCCCGCACCCGCGGCTTCCTGGCCATCGAGCACGCCCCGGGCGCCGCGCCGCGGCTGGTGCACGCCACCGCGCTGCCCGGCAGCCTGCATGTCTTCGCCGGCCCCGGGGAAGCCGCGCTGGCCGCCGGGCGGCCGCTGCTGCACGCGCTGCTGGCCGCCGACGCGCCGGCGGTGGGCGGGCTGCTGGCGCTCTCGGCGCTGTCCAGCCTCGCCTCCATCCTGCTCGGTCTGGTGGTGATGGTGGCCTTCGACCTGGTGATTCCCGGCGGCGATGCCGGGGTGCTGCCGGCGCTGGCCGCCGGCGTCGCCCTGGCGCTCGGCTTCGACGTGGCGGCGCGGCTGCTGCTGGCGCGCGGCCTCGGCCGGCTGGGCGAACGGGCGGAGCGGCGCGTGCTCTCCGCCGTCTTCGGCAAGGTGATGCGCCTGCCCTGGCCCGCCATCGCCGCCCAGGACCCGGAAGTGCAGCTGCTGCGGATGCGGGAGCTGGAGACGGTGCGGGAGCTGTTCGGCGGCCCGCTGCCCCATCTGGTGCTGCAGCTGCCGCTGGTCGGGCTGTTCCTGCTGGCGATCTGGGCGGTGGCCGGCCCGGTGGTGCTGGTGCCGCTGGCGCTGCTGCCGCTGCAGCTGCTGGCCGCGCTGATGCTGGTGCCGCGCGCCCGCGCCGCCGAGCGCGAGGCCGCCGCGCTGGCCGCCGAGCGCCGCCGCATGATGCTGGAGACGCTCGCCCATGCCGGCACGCTGCGCATGGCGGGGTTGGAGGGCGGCTGGCTCGATCGCTTCCGCGGCGTCTCCGGCGCGGCCGCCGCGGCGCATGCCCGGGCCGCCCGCCGCGCGCATGGCGTGGAGCTGGTGGCCGCCGCCGGCCTGCCGCTGGCCGCCGCCGGCATCGCCGCCTTCGGCGCCGCGCAGGTGATCGGCGGCGGCATCACCGCCGGCGCGCTGGTCGCCGCCATCATGCTGTCCTGGCGCGCGCTGGTGCCGATGCAATCCGCACTCGTCGCCGCCAGCCGCGGCCGCCAGGTGGCCGACGCGGTGCGCCAGCTGCACCGGCTGGAGACCCTGCGGGAGGAACCGCGCCCGCCGCCCGACGCGCCTTCCCCCGCCCCGCGCGGCGCCGCGCTGCGCTTCGAGGCGGTGGTCTTCCGCCCGCGCGCCGAGGCGCCGCCGGTGCTGGCCGGCGCCTCGCTGGTGGTCGAGCCGGGGATGCGCGTGGCGCTGACCGGCCCGGCGGGGGCGGGGAAATCCACCCTGCTGCGGCTGGCCATCGGGCTGGTGCAGCCGCAGGCCGGCACGATCAGCTTCGGCGGCGTCAACATCGCGCAATACGACCCGGCGGCGCTGCGCGCGCGCATCGGCTACCTGCCGCAGCGCCCGGGGCTGATCTACGGCACCATCGCGCAGAACCTGCGGCTGGCCGCGCCCGCCGCCAGCGATGCCGAGCTGGCGGAAGCCTGCGCGGAAGTCGGCATCCTGGCCGACCTGCGCGCCCTGCCCGGGGGCCTCGACACCCGCATCGACGATCTTGCCAAGGACCGGCTGCCGGACAGCCTGATCCGGGGCATCGCGCTGGCCCAGGCGCTGCTGCGCCGCCCGGACCTGCTGCTGCTGGACGACCCGAGCCGCGCCCTGGACCCGGCGCGGGAGGCGCGGCTGGCTGCCCTGCTGGACCGGCTGCACGGCCAGGTCGGGGTGCTGATCGCCACCCAGCGCGCCGCGCTGATCCGCGGCTGCGACGCGGTGCATGTGCTGGACCGCGGCCTGCTGGCCGCCGCCGACCCGCCGCCGCGCCCCGCCGCCCGCCCCCGCTGACCCCGCCGCCGCCGACCCCGCCCCGTCGACCCCGCCCCCGCTGACCCCGCCCCCGCCGACCCCGCCCCGAGGCCGCGATGCCGCGCTCCATCGACCGCACCCAGCCCGTCATCGAGATCATCCCCGCCGCGCCGCCCGCGCCGGCGCTGCGCCGCACCGCGCCGCGCTACGTGCTGAGCGTGCAGGAGCTGGAGGACTGCCCGCCGCCGCGCGCCGCCCGCGCCGCCGTGCTGCTGGGCGCGGCGGTGCTGCTCGGCTTCGGCGCCTGGGCGATGCACTACCCGGTCAGCGAACGCGCCGCCGCGGCCGGCGAGATCGTGCCCGCCGCCCAGGTCCAGCCGGTGCAGGCCAGCGATGGCGGCCGGGTGGCCGAGCTGCTGGCCCGGCCGGGGGAGGCGGTGGCCGAGGGCCAGCCGCTGCTGCGCCTCGATGGCACCGCCGCCGCCTCCGACGCCGCGGCCGCCCGCGCGCGGGAAGCGGCGCTGGCGCTGGCCGCCGCCCGCCTCTCCGCCGCCGCGGATGGCCGGCTCGCCGCGCTCGACCCGCCTGAGGAAGTGGCGCTGGCCGCCATCCATGGCAGCCAGGCGGCGATGGCGGAGGCGACGGCGCGGCTGCGCCTGGCGCAGCTTGCCGTGCTGGATGCCGAGATCGCGGGGCGGGAGGCGGCGGTCGCCGGGCTCGCCCAGCTTGCCGTGCCGACGCGCGCCGCGCGCGACGCGGCGGCGGAGGAGCTCGGCGTGGTCGCCGGGATGCTCGAGCGCGGTCTGGCGCGGCGCAACGAGGTCTACCAGCTGCGCCAGGCGCAGCTTCGCGGCGATGCCGACCTGGCGCGCGCCACCGCCGACCTCGCCGCTGCGCGGCTCGCTGCCGCCGAGACCCGCGCCCGGCGGGAGGAACTCGCCGCCCGCGCCCGCAACGAGGCGCTGGCCGAGCTGGTGCGGGTGGAGGCCGAGCTGGCCGAGGTGCGCGAAGCCCGCCGCCGCGCCGAGGCGCGGCTGGCGCGGCTGCTGATCCTCTCCCCGGTGGCCGGGGTGGTGAAGCAGCTCGCCCCGCGCGGCCAGGGCGCGGTGCTGGAACCGGGCGGGCTCGCCGCCGAGATCGTCCCCCAGCAGGGCCCGCGCCTGGCGGAGGTGGAACTGCCGGCCCATGCGGTCGGCCATGTCCGCCCCGGCCTGCCGGCGCGGGTGCGGGTGCTGACCTTCGACCAGGCGCGCTTCGGCGTGCTGGCGGGCAGGGTGGAATCGGTCTCCGCCGCCAGCTTCCGCCGCGCCGACGGCAGCGCCTTTTTTCGCGTGCGCGTGGCGCTGGACAGCGGGTTCCTGGGCGACCCGGCGCTGGGGATGGAGGCGCTGCCGGGGATGAGCGTGGTGGCCGAGATCGTCACCGGCCGGCAATCGCTGCTGTCCTGGCTGGCCAAGCCGGTGCGCAACGCGCTGGACAGCGCCTTCGCGGAGCGGTGAGGCGCGCGTCCGTCAGGCCGGCAGCGTCACCTCCGCCGCCAGCCCGCCGCGCGGCAGGTTGCGCAGCACCACGTCCCCGCCATGCGCGCGCAGGATGTTGCGCGCGATCGGCAGGCCGAGGCCGACGCCGCCCGTCTCCCGGTTGCGGCTCGCCTCCAGCCGCCGGAAGGGGGCGAAGACCTGCTCCAGCTGGTCCTCCGGCACGCCCGGCCCCGCATCCTCGATGCGCAGCCGCACCAGCCCCTCCCGCGGCGGGTCGAGCCACAGCCGCGCCGCGCCGCCATAGGCCACCGCATTGCCCACCAGGTTCGCCAGCGCCCGCTTCAGCGCCACCGGCCGCGCGGTGATGGTCAGGTGCTCCGGCCCCTCATAGGCGATCGCCTCCGCCGCCTCCGGCCGCGCATCCGCCGTCTCGTCCAGCACGGTGCGGCACAGCGCCGCCAGGTCCAGCGGCACGGAGGGCTCGGCCGCCGCGTCGTCGCGCGCGAAGGTCAGCGTGGCCGCGATCATCCCCTCCATCTCGTCCAGGTCCGCCAGGATCTTCCGCCGCGCCTCCTCGTCGTCCAGCAGCTCGGCGCGCAGCTTCAGCCGGGTGATCGGCGTGCGCAGGTCGTGGCTGATCGCGGCCACCATCTGCGTGCGGTCGCCGACGAAGCGGCGGATGCGCTCGGCCATGGTGTTGAAGGCGCGCGCGGCGGTCGCGACCTCCGACGGCCCGTTCTCCGGCAGCGGCGGCGCGTTCACGTCGCGCCCCAGCCGGTCGGCGGCGGCCGCCAGCGCCACCACCGGCCGCGTCATCCGCCGCACCGCCCAGATGGTCAGCGCGGCGGCCGTCAGCGTCATCAGCGCGAAGGCGAACAGGAAGGTCTCGGAATGCCAGGGCCGCGGCGGCGGCAGCTCGATCCGCAGGTTCAGCCAGTCGCCATCGGGGAAGCGCAGGCTGGCCAGCATCTGGCCCGGCCGCGGCCCGCCGGAGATCAGCGCCTCCCGCGGGCGCATCCGCGGCGGGGCGGACATGATCGCCTCCACCCGCAGCAGCCGCACCAGCGGCGGCGGCGGCGGCGGGTAGCCGGGCCGGGCCGAGGGCTCGTCGTCCAGCGCCGCGCGCAGCCCGGGCGGCAGCTCGATATCGGCCAGCACCTGGCCGCGCCGGTCATGCGGCGTGGCGAGCATGGTCCGCCACAGGGTGAAGGCGCGCTGCGAGACCTCCCGCGCCTGCTGGAAGCGCTGCAGATCCACGCGGTCCAGCGCATGGATGGTCAGCCCCGCCACCTGCACCAGGATCAGCCCGACCAGCAGCACGAGCGCCGTGCGCCCGGCCAGCGAGCGCGGCAGGATGCGGCGGGGCACCTCCGCGCGCCCTCAGCCCGCATCCACGGTGGTGGCCAGCACGTAGCCGCCGCCACGCACCGTCTTGATCAGCTGCGGGTTGCGCCCGTCATCCTCCAGCTTGCGCCGAAGGCGTGAGACGGCGACGTCGATCGCCCGGTCGAAGGGCCCCGCCTGGCGGCCGCGCAGCAGGTCCATCAGCATGTCGCGCGTCAGCACCCGGTTCGGCCGTTCCACCAGCACGGTCAGCAATTCGTATTCGCCCCCCGTCAGCGGCACCTCGGCGCCCTGCGGGTTGAGCAGCCGCCGCCGCGCCGGCTCCAGCGTCCAGCCGGAGAAGCGCAGCGCTTTGGTCGGCGGCTCCTTCCCCCCGGGCGTCGAGCTGTCGGCGGTCGCGCGCCGCAGCACGGCGCGGATGCGCGCCAGCAATTCGCGCGGGTTGAAGGGCTTGGCCACGTAGTCGTCGGCGCCGAGCTCCAGGCCCACGATGCGGTCCGTCTCCTCCCCCATCGCGGTTAGCATCACGATCGGCACCTCGGACTGCCCGCGCAGCCAGCGCGCGAAATCCAGCCCCGATTCGCCCGGCATCATCAGGTCCAGCACCACCAGGTGGTAGCGGCCGAGCGGCCACAGCTTCCGCGCCTCCCGCGCGTCGCGGGCCTGGGTGACGCGGAAGGACTGCTTCTCCAGGAACTTCGACAGCAGGTCGCGGATCTCGCGGTCGTCGTCCACGACCAGGATATGCGGGGCGGGGGTCTCCATGCCCGCAACATAGCGCGTCGGCGGCCCGGCCGAAGCGGCGCGCGGCGCGCCATGTTGCGCGGCGTGACGGGCGGGCCCGCTGCAACGAAGCGTTGCACTTGCTCACGCGCAGGGGGTTCGGCCGGTTACGTGCGCACCCCATCCTAAAGCGCGTCGGGGGCCGGCCCCTGCCGCGGACCGCTTCCTCCCTCCCGCGGTGCAACTCCCCCCTGCACCAGGGGCCGGCCCCGTGTCATGGCGGCGGGGATGACCGCTCTCCCTCCATCCCCGCCGCCCTTTTTCCCCCACCCCCCCGACTGGGCCCGGCCCGCCATCGCGGCGCTGGTGGCGCGCGACCCGGCCTTCGCCGGCATCGAGGACCGCGCCGGCCCCTTGCCCTGGCCGCGCCGCGCCCGCGGCTTCCCCGGCCTGCTGCGGGCGATCTGCGCGCAGCTGGTCTCGAACGAGGCCGCGGCCGCGATCTGGCGCCGCGTCTCGGCGCTGCCCGGCGCGACGGACCCGGCCGGGTTCCTCGCCCTCGACCCGGCGCTCATCGGCACGGCGGGCGGCCTGACGCGCGCCAAGGTGCGCCACGCCCGCCTGCTGGCCGAGGCGATCCTGGACGGCAGCCTGCCCCTCGCGACGCTCGACGCGCTGCCCGACGAGGCCGCCATCGCCGCCCTGGTCCGGGTGAAGGGCATCGGAAGCTGGACGGCCGAGGTCCACCTGCTGTTCGGCCACGACCGGCCGGACATCTTCCCCGCCGGCGACATCGCGCTGGCCGCGGCCGTCGCGCAGCTCCGCGCCCTGCCGGCCCGCCCGAAGCCCGCGGAGCTCGCCACCATCGCGCGCGACTGGGCGCCCTGGCGGTCGGTCGCGGCGCGGCTGCTCTGGCACCATTGGCTGCACCACACGAAGCGCGCCACCCTGCTGCCGGAGGATCTCGAGGCCCCATGACCTTCCGCTTCTCGCCGCGCATCCTGGCCACCGGCGCGCCGCCGATCCCCGCCGCCCGAGCCTGGGCCGCGCGCTACGACGGCCGCGCCGGCCCGGCGCTGGACCTGACCCAGGCCGTGCCCGGCTATCCGCCGCCGCCGGAGCTGCTGGCGCGGCTGGCCGAGGCGGCCGGCAGCCGTGCCTCGGCCGGCTATGGCCGGATCGGCGGCGACCTCGACCTCGTGGAGGAATTCGCCACCGAGACCGCCGCCTTCTACCGCGCCCCGGTCATGGACGACGAGGTCGCCATCACCGCCGGCTGCAACCTCGCCTTCGCCATGGTCATGACCGTGCTGGCCGGGGAGGGGGAGGCGGTGCTGCTGCCCACGCCCTGGTACTTCAACCACCACATGGCGCTGACCATGCAGGGCGTGCGCGCCATCCCCGTGCCGACGCGGGCCGAGGACGGCTTCGTCCCCGATCCCGCCCGCATCGCCGCCCTGCTCGCCGAGACCCGGGCGCGGGCCGTGGTGCTGGTGACGCCCAACAACCCGACCGGCGCGATCTACCCGCCCGCGGTGATCCACGAGGTGGCCGCCGCGTGCCGCCGCCACGGCGCCGCGCTGGTGCTGGACGAGACCTATCGCGACTTCCTGCCCGCCCCGGCGCCCGCGCCCGACGCCGCCACCCCCGGCGCCCCGTGGCGGCCCGACGATCACGGCTGGCCCACCCCCCCGCACGCCCTGTTCGAGGACGAGCACTGGCAGGACGTGCTGGTCCATCTCTATTCCTTCTCCAAGGCCTACTGCATCCCCGGCCACCGGCTCGGCGCGGTGGTGGCCGGGACGAAGCTGCAGCGGCAGTTGGACAAGGCGCTCGACACGCTGCAGATCTGCCCCGCCCGCCCCGCCCAGGCCGCTGTCGCCTGGGCGATCGACGCGCTGCGCGGCTGGCGCGCCGGCAACCGCGCTCTCATGGCCGCCCGCGCCTGCGCCTTCCGGGAAGCGCTGGCGCCGCTCGAGGGCTGGCGGCTCGACGCGATCGGCACCTACTTCGCCTATCTTCGCCTGCCGGATGACGCGCCCGACGCCATGGCCTCGGCCGAGCGACTGGCCGCCGAGGCCGGGCTGATGACGCTGCCCGGCCCCTTCTTCGGCCCCGGCCAGGACCGCCACCTGCGGCTCGCCTTCGCCAACGCCGCCGAGGAGGTGCTGCGCCAGGTCCCCGCCCGCCTCGCCACGCTGCGCTGACCGCCCCCCACGCCGCACCCTCCCTCTCCCCCCGCTTGGGGGGAGAGGGTCGGGGTGAGGGGGGCCGCGCGACGCCGGTGCAAAGCCAAGCCCCAGGCGCCACCGGCCCCCCACCCCACGCCGAACCCTCCCTCTCCCCCCGCTTGGGGGGAGAGGGTCGGGGTGAGGGGGGCCGCGCGACGCCGATGCCAAGCCAAGCCCGGCGCGCCGCCAGCCCCCCGCCCCCACGCCGAACCCTCCCTCTCCCCGCACGAAAAACACCGCCATCCAGCGCGCCCGCCCAGCGCCCGCCCTCGGCCCGGTCTCCCCGTCCCGCCGCCTGCTTGCCCGCCCGCCCCCACCGGCGCAGCCTGTGCGGCAGCCCGCACCCAGGGAGGCAACGCCATGGCAAGCCCCGCGACCCCCGTGGTCCGCACCATCGACATCATCTCGGACGCCATCTGTCCCTGGTGCTGGATCGGCAAGGCGCATCTCGACGCCGCGCTGGCCGAGCTCGCCGAGGACGGGCTCGCCTTCCGCATCCGCTGGCGCCCCTTCCAGCTCAACCCCGACATGCCGGCGGAAGGCCTGCCGCGCGATGCCTACCGCGCCGCCAAGTTCGGCTCCCTCGAACGCTCCCGCCAGCTCGACGCCCAGGTGGCCGAGGCCGGGCGCGCCGCCGGGCTCGACTTCCAGCACGACCGCATCGCCACCACCCCCAACACGGTCGCCGCCCACCGCGTGATCCGCGCGGCCGAGGAGGAAGGCGCCCAGCACGCCGTCGCCGAGGCCCTGTTCCGCGCCTATTTCCAGGACGGCCGCGACATCGGCGACGCGACGACGCTGGCCGAGGTCGCCGGCGAGGCCGGCATGGACCCCGCCGCGGTCGCCGACCTGCTGGACGGCGAGGCGCTGCGCGACCTGGTGCTGGCCGAGGACCTGGCGGCGCGCCGCGCCGGCATCTCCGGCGTGCCCTCCTTCCTGATGGACCGGCACCTGCTGTTCAGCGGCGCCATGCCCGGCCCCCGGATGGCCGAGTCGTTCCGGCGCGCCCACGCGATCCTGGCGGAGCGCGAGGCGGCGGCCGGCTGATCGGCCCGGTCCACCCGCCCCGACGTCCGCGGCAACGCGGCCGGAGGGAGGGAGGCAAGGCCTCGCAGGCGGCACGCCAGGGTCGGGAACCGGGCAAGGCCGCCACCCCGCCCAGCCTGCGGCGCCGCGGCAGTGTCGCGGCCCCCCGGCGCAGGGGGAGAGCCGGGCGCCCTCCCGCCCTGTCCCGCGAAGCCGGGCGCACGGCGTCGGCCGGGGCCCGCGGCGCGACGCGCCGTGGGGGGCGGGGTCTCGCCCGCGATGCGCCCGGCTTCGCGCGCATGCGGCTTCGCCGTCCCCCCGACCCCGCCCCGCCACCAGGACTGCCGCGCCGGACCCGCATCCATCGCCGAAGCAGGCCGGATGACGGGATGGCCACGCCCCGCCGCGGCCGGCCCCGCGCCCGGAGGCGCCCACCGCGCCGCCCCTGGCCCCGTCCGGACACCTCGCCCCGCTTCCGGACGGGCCCGGCCGCGCCATCCCGCTCGTCATGAATCACCGGAACTCGACTGGCGACACGGCGTCGATGTCGTGTTTAGTATACCGTGAACAGCGCAAAGGACGTCGCGTGCGACCAGCCGCCGGACGGAAGGCCACGGTCCCCCGCCTCGCCGAGGTGCGCCCCGGGCGCCGCTACGGCCTGCTCAAGGTCGTCGAGGAAGCCGATCCCTATATCTGGCGCGGCCGCATCGCCCGCCGCCGCTGGGTCTGCGAATGCAGCTGCGGCGGCCTGTCCGAGGTTCGCGAGGATTCGCTCCGCCAGGCCCATACCCGCAGCTGCCGCTGCCTGCGCAACGAGCTGACCCGCGAGCGCCAGACCCGCCATGGCGGCCGCGCCAACGAGTCGCGCACCCCCGAATACGGCGCCTGGCAGCGCATCCTGAAGGCCGGCGAGGCCTGCCGCCGCTGGCAGGCGGCGAATGGCGAAGGCTTCCGCCGCTTCCTGGACGATGTCGGGGAACGTCCCTCGCCCCGGCACCGGCTGGTGCGCCCCGACCCGCGCCGCCCCTTCTCGCCGACCAATTGCGGCTGGGAAACCGGCGTCCCCCGCCGCGGCGTGCCGCGCCGCAGCATCCCGGTGCGCGGCAAGGAGCTGACCCTGAAGGAGGCCGCCGGGCGGTTCGGGGTGGATTACGACGTGCTCTGCAAGCGCCTCCAGCGCGGCTGGCCCGTGCAACGTGCCCTCGCGGCCTGACGGCCGCGCCGGTCAGCCCGCCAGCAGCGCCTTCAGCCGCCGGACCGCGCTGCCCGGGGTGGTCACCACCGGCAGCCCGGTCGCCTCGGCCACCGCCCCGGCCGCCCGGGCCAGGCTGAACTGGCCGATCAGCACCGCATCGCAGCCGCGCAGCGCCTTCGATGCCTCGGCCGCCAGCCGGTCATGCAGCGCGCCATCGCCGGCATCCAGCGCCGCCAGCGCGCCCTCGGCCAGGCAGGGCACCACCTCGACGCCCGGCGGGAATTCGGCGGGCATCGAGGCGAGCGTGCCCGGGAAGCTCGCCAGCAGCCCGATCCGCCGGCCGAGCCGCGTCACCTCGTCGATCGCCGCCTCGTTCGGCTTGAGGACGGGCAGCGGCGCCAGGTCGCGCCGCACCGCCTCGATGCAGGGGCCGAAGGCGGAACAGGTGAACAGGATCGCCTGCGCCCCCGTCCCGGCGGCGTAGCGCGACAGCGCCAGGAAGCGGTCCGTCATCGCCCCGGTCAGCCTTCCCTCCCGCGCCAGGTCGGCCGAGAGGCTGTCATCCAGCAGGTTGAAGGCCGTGGCCTCCGGCCAGAGCTCGGCCATCGCCGCCTCGATCGGCGGCGGGGAATGACGAAGGGCGTGGAACAGCGCGATGCGCATGGCGGTCGGGAATCCGTCGGGCGTCGGGGCGTGTGGCGCAATCCGCGCCCGGCGGCAATGCCCGCCGATCCGCTTCGCGTCCTGGCCCGGATCCCGGCGCCGCCCGGCGGGCCGACCGGGCCGCCACGTCCGGGCCGCCGCGTCCGGGCCGCCGCGTCCGGGCCGATGCGCTGCCGCGGCCCGGGCGGCGCCGGCGGCGCCTGGCCTGATCGATCCGGCGGCTTTCAGGGTCCGGTGCAGCGGCGCAGCGGCAGGGGGAACTCCCCGCAATTGGGGAACGCGATCTCGTTCGGCCCGCGGCGTTCCACCCGCAGCGCGTTCGGCCCGGCCGGGCAGCCGAAGCCGAAATCCGCCGGGAGCCGGGCCCCGAAGGCCGAGGCCTGGGGCGGGGCGGGGGCGAAGCGGAATTCCAGCGCCTCCGGCCCGCCCGAGACCGTCTCCACCAGCCGCTGCCGGTAGACCGCGTCGAAGGGCGAGGCGCGCAGCACCACGTCGCGGGTGAAGATCACGGCCGGGCTGCCGGTGCAGCGCGCGCCCTCGGTCTCCCCGGCGGGGAAGATGCCGCCGGTCCAGGTGCCGAACACCCAGGCATGCGGCGGGTCGGCCTGCTGGGCCGTCGGGCTGCCGGCCAGGCCCCCCGCCAGGCCGAGGACCACCGCCGCCATCATCGCCTTGCGCCGCATGTCGCTCTCCCGGTCCGGCGGCGCCATCCTACCGGGGCGGGGGCGCGGCATCCATCCGGCCCGGCGGCGGCGGCTGGCAAGATCCCGCGGGAAGGGGCACTGGGGCGCCAGGGCGACCGGCGAGTGCCGGCGGCGCGGCCCTGCGCGGCAGGAGGGGACGGGGCGGGGCCCGCGGCGGCGTCCGGTTGGCGCTGGACTTTCCGGCGGATGATGGAACATAATGCGAACGGGGTCGCTGCCAGGCGACCCTGCTCCTTGAAACCGCGCATCCGCAAACCGCGCATCCGCAAACCGTGCATCCGCAAACCGTGCATCCGCAAATCGCGCATCCGCAAACCGTGTATCCGACCGAGGGGACACTGCCAGGACCGGTGAAAACCCCGATTCGGTGTCAAAGGGCCAAAAAGCCAAAGTGGCACAGGGATTTACCGCACAATGGTGTTCTGAATCAGAGGGATACCGGATGCCGGGCACCGGAAGTCCGGCGCTCCGGCGCGAAAACCCGAAAATAAAGTGTGCTCAGCGCCAAAGCGCCAAAGTCCCAAAGCGCGGCGCCCGCAACACGTCACGCCGGCGCCGTCGCCGGCCGCGGCGGCGCCGGATCCTTCACCGGCATATGCACCAGCGCCGCGAAGGCCGAGGCCAGGATGCCGATGGTCCACATCAGGTCGTAGCTGCCGGTGCGGTCCAGGACCAACCCGCCCAGGAAGGCCCCCGTGAACCCCCCGATCTGGTGGCCCAGGAACACCAGGCCGAAGATCGTCGCCAGCCAGCGCGTGCCGAAGTTGCGCGCCACCAGCGCGACCGTCGGCGGCACGGTGGACAGCCACAGGATGCCCATCAGCGCCGCGAAGGCCAGCACCGTCTCGGTCGTCTTGGGCAGCATGACGAAGCCGGCCATCAGCACGCCGCGCGCAGCGTAGATCGCCACCAGCAATTCCCGCCGCCGCCAGCGCTGCGACAATTCGCCCGCCGCCAGGGAGCCGGCGATGTTGAACAGGCCGATCAGCCCGATCGCCCCCGCGCCGACCGCCACCGGCAGCCCGCAGGAATGCACGAAGCCCGGCAGGTGGACGGTCAGGAAGGAGACATGCAGCCCGCAGACGAAGAAGCCGAAGAACAGGTACCAGAAGGTCGGCGTCCGGAAGGCCCGCTTCAGCGCCTGGCCCGCCGTCTCCTCCGTGCCGGCCACGGCCTTGGGCGCCGGCCGGTCGGCCAGCGGGATCGCCAGCGGGATCATCAGCAGCGCCGCGCCGGCCATCAGCCACAGCGCCCATTCCCAGCCGAAGCCCGCGATGCCGAAGCCCGCCGCCGGCACCACCAGGAACTGCCCGAAGGACGACCCCGCCGTGCCGAGCCCGACCGCCCGCCCGCGCTGGCTTTCCGGCAGCAGCCGGGTCAGCGAGGCGATGATCACCGGCATCCCCGCCGCCGAGACCGCGACCCCCATCACCAGCCCGGCGAAGAAGGTGAACAGCGGCAGCCCCTCGCTGGCCGCCATGCCGAGGATGCCGAAGGCGTA
>JAIYDD010000282.1 GCA_027487675.1 Acetobacteraceae bacterium
CTCGCGACCCGCCGCGCGACGCAGACCTGCCGCGTCCAACTCCACCCGGGTGCTCGCCACCGCCGCCACCATCGCCGCCTCCCGCATCCGCAGGAGCCCAGCGAATCACCCTTCGCGCCGCGCCGGAATCCCTAACGAGTCAGCGATCGGCGCCGGGCGTATCAGTCAGAAGAGAACCAAATAAAAGAACGGGGTTACAAGGGGCCGCTGCCCCTTGGCGGGGTGCAGGGGCAGCGCCCCTGCCGGAGCGCGAGGCGGAGCCTCGCCGTCAGGCCACAGGCAAGCGGCCGGCGCCTTCCCCGCCGGCCCGGCCCCTCACCGCCGCGCCAGCGCCGCCGCCTGCCGCGCCAGCGCCGTCACCCCCGCCCGCGCCAGCGCCACGTCGGCGTGCCTGAAGGCGCTGGTCTTGCAGCGCCGCTCCGCCTCCAGCAGCGACGCCCCGGCCGCTTCCAGCGCCGGCAGCGACCACAGCCGCAGCGCCCGGTCGAAGCCCGTCCTGTGGCGGAAGAACACCGGCGGGCGCAGCACCCCGGCGTCGCCGCCCGCCGCGCAGGCTTCGTGCAGGCGCTGCACGTGCCGCAGGGCGGAACGCAGCACCATCACCGGCGCCGCGCCCTCGGCGAAGGCGGCGTCGAGCGCGGCATCGGCCCGCGCGGCATCCCCTGCCGTGGCCGCCACCAGCGCCTCGTCCAGGTCGAGCGAGGCCGCCTCGGCGACGCAGGCCATCGCCGCCTCCTCGCCCACCCGGCCGCCGCGGCCGACATAGAGGGCGATCTTCTCGATCTCCCGCCGCAGCAGCATCCGGTCCTCGCCGAGGCGCGAGGCCAGCCAGGACGCCGCCGCGGCGTCCACCGCCACGCCCTCCGCCGCCAGCAGCGCCGAGATGCTGCGCGCCAGTTCATCGCCGCGTTCGCGGTAGCAGGCGATGCAGGCCACCTCCGGGGCCGCCTCGGCGAAGACCCGCAGCCTGGACCGGCTGGCCAGCTCCCCGCCCTCCAGCAGGATCAGCGCGTCGCCGGCCCCCGACACGGCGTCCTTGAGCGGCCCGGCGAGCCCATCGGTCGCGTCGCGCAGCCGCACCACGCGGCGCCCGCCTGTCATCGCCAGCGCCGCCGCCTCCCCCGCCAGGGCGCCGGGGCGCATCGCCTCGTCGCGGGTCATTTCGGCGAGCCGGAAGGGGTCGCTCAGCGCGCCGCCCAGCACGGCGCGCAGCAGCGCCTCGGCGCGTTCGCGCACCAGCCCCGCATCCTCGCCATGCAGCAGCACCGCGCGGAAGCCGGAGGGATCGGCCAGCACCGAGGAGAGCCGCCGCGCATCGACCTTCGCCACGCCTGGCCTCCTTCAGGCCGGACCAGGGCCGACCCGGCGCGGCGCCCGGCCGCGGTGCCGGCCCGGCGCGCGAGGGCCCGCCTGCCCCGGTGCCGCGCCCGCCCTGGGCGCGCGGCCGCTCAGCGCAGCACCCCGCCGCCGCCGATCCCGCCGCCGAGCCCGCCGCCCAGCGACCCGGGCAGCGCGGGGTCCAGCAGCCCGCCGCGGGCCGGCGGCAGGGTGGAGGTATCGGGCAGCGGCGGCGGCACCGCCACCGGGTCGATCAGCCCGGGCAGGCTGTGGCCTTCCTGGATGCTGCGCAGCCGCATGGCCACCCGCAGCACCACCTCCTCCGCCAGCTGGTCCGCCAGGCGGCGCTCCGCCGCCTCCCGGCTGGAATCGGCGGCGAAGAACTGGCTGCGCTCGATGTTGTAGGCATCGACCGCGCGTTCGAAGCCGTTCGCCACCGTCTCCCGCGGGGTCAGCCGCACCAGCGACCAGTTGGCGGTGGCGATGTAGCGCACCCGCGTCGCCTCGCCGGTGCGCAGCACGCCGAGCGCATCGGCCTGCACCACCGGCGCCACCTGCAGCTCCCACTTCGCCGGCACCGGATCGGAGGCCGTGGTCAGGCGCTGCTCCAGCCGCCGGCGCATCAGCTGGCCGAAGCGTTCCGGGATGACCGGCACGCGCATCGCGGCCAGTTCCCGCGCGATGGCCGCATCCTCCGCCGCCGCGCCGCCGCCCGGGCCATAGACCGGCCGGAAGCCGCAACCCGCGGCGCCGAGCGCCAGCAGCCCCGCCATGCCGCGCAGCAGGCCGCGCCGCGTGGCCGGCACGCCGGGGCTGCGCGGGCCCTCGCCGCTGCCCGGCGCGGCGGCGCGCCCGTCCCGCCCGACCAGTTCCCGCGCGACCTGCATGCCTGCCTCCTGCCCGCGATCCACGCCTTGCGCCCGGCGAGGTGCCCCGCGCGCCCGCCTCAGACGACGAAGTTCACCACCCGGCCGGGAACATGGATGCGCTTCCTCACCGGCTTGCCGCCGATCGCACGCTGCACGTTCTCATCGGCCTCCGCCAGGGCGAAGATGTCCTGCTCCGCCGCGCCGACCGGCACCTCCAGCGTCGCGCGCAGCTTGCCGAGAACCTGCACGGCCAGCGTCATCGTCTCCGCCCGCACCAGCGCCGCATCGGCTTCCGGCCAGGGCAGTTCGGCGACCAGCGCAGCCTCGCCGGGGCGGAGCATGCCAAAAACCTCCTCCGCCAGATGCGGCATCATCGGCGCGGCAAGGCGCGCCAGCGTCTCCAGCGCCTCGCGCCGGGCGGCACCCATGCCGGGGGCGCCGGGCTGCGCCTCGGCCTCGGCGATCGCGTTGGCGAATTCGTGGATGCGCGCCACGGCGACGTTGAAGGCGAAGCTCTCCAGCGCCTCGGTGACCGCGACGATGGTGCGGTGCGTCACCTGGCGCAGCCTGCGCGCAGGGCCTTCCGCGCCCTCGGGCGGGGCGCCCGCCGCCGGCAGCGCCGGCAAGGCGGAGGCCGCGAGCCGATAGACGCGCTGGGTGAAGCGGTACGCGCCGGCGACGCCGCTTTCCGTCCACTCCATGTCCCGCTCGGGCGGGTTGTCGGACAGGATGAACCACCGCGCGGTGTCGGCGCCGTACTTGCCGATGATGGCGCCGGGATCGACGGTGTTGCGCTTCGACTTCGACATCGCCTCGACGCGGCCGATCGTCGCGGGCTCGTTCGAGCCCTTCACGGTCGCGCTGCGCGTGCCGTCGGCCGCGACGGAGAACTCCACCTCCTCCGGGTAGAGCCAGCGGCCATCGGCGCCCTTGTAGCTTTCGTGCTGGACCATGCCCTGCGTGAACAGGCCCGCGAAGGGTTCCTCCACCGAGAGATGCCCGGTCGCGCGCATCGCGCGGGTGAAGAAGCGGCTGTAGAGCAGGTGCAGGATCGCGTGCTCGATGCCGCCGATATACTGGTCCACCGGCAGCCAGCCATCGACGGCGCCGCGCACCACCGGCTCCGCCGCCCGCGGCGAGCAGAAGCGGGCGAAGTACCAGGACGAATCGACGAAGGTGTCGCAGGTGTCGGTCTCGCGCCGCGCGGGCGCCGCGCAACGCGGGCAGGCGACGTGCTTCCACGTCGGGTGATGGTCCAGCGGGTTGCCGGGGCGCGAGAAATCCACGTCCTCCGGCAGCACCACGGGCAGCTGGACCTGCGGCACCGGCACGGCGCCACAGGCCTCGCAATGGATCACCGGGATCGGGCAGCCCCAGTAGCGCTGGCGGCTGATGCCCCAGTCGCGGAGCCGCCAGTTCACCACGCCCTGGCCCTGGCCGAGCTTTTCCAGTTCCTCGATCACGCGGCGCTTGGCGGCCGGCACGGCCAGCCCGTCCAGGAAGCCCGAATTGAAGATGGTGCCGTCGCCCGTATAGGCCGCGCCGTCGAGCGCGAAGTTCTCCGGGCTGGCCCCGGGCGGCAGCACCACGGGCGTGATGGGCAGGCCGTATGTCGTCGCGAAGTCGAAGTCGCGCTCGTCATGGCCGGGGCAGCCAAAAATCGCGCCGGTGC
>JAIYDD010000208.1 GCA_027487675.1 Acetobacteraceae bacterium
GGCCGCTGGTCTGCGGGATGAGCCAGGCGGTGAACGACTGGTTCGACCGCCATGTGGACGCGATCAACGAGCCGAACCGGCCGATTCCCTCGGGGCGGATGCCGGGGCGGTGGGGGCTCTATGTCGCGATCGGCTGGACGGCGCTGTCGCTGGCCGTCGGCGCGCTGCTCGGGCCCTGGGGTTTTGCCGGCACGGCGCTGGGCTGCGTGTTGGCCTGGGCCTATTCCGCGCCGCCGCTCCGCCTGAAGCGGAACGGCTGGTGGGGCAACGCCGCCTGTGCGCTGTCCTACGAGACGCTGCCCTGGCTGACGGCGGTGGCCGCGCTGTCGGCCGCGGCGCCGAGCGCCGAGATCACGATCGTCGCGCTGCTCTATGGGATCGGCGCGCATGGCATCATGACGCTGAACGACTTCAAGTCGATCGAGGGCGACCGGCGCTTCGGCCTGCGGTCCCTGCCGGTGATGCTGGGGGCGGAGCGCGCGGGCCTTGTCGCCTGCGCCTTCATGGCGGTGCCGCAGGCGGTCGTCGTGGCGCTGCTGCTCGCCTGGGAGATGCCAGTGGCAGCACTCGCCATCGCCGGCGTGCTGGCGGCGCAACTGCTCGCGATGCGGAAGATGCTGCGCGACCCGCGCGGCCTCGCGCCCTGGTACAACGGCGTCGGCGTGACGCTCTACGTGACGGGCATGATGATCAGCGCCGCCAACCTGGCGCCGGGAGGTGCCTCGTGAACGCGCCCGCTCCCCTCGGCTGGCTCGGCATCGTCCGGCTCGGCCTGGTGCAGACCGCGCTCGGTGCGATCGTCGTGCTGACGACCGCGGCGCTGAACCGGGTGATGGTGGTGGAGCACGCGCTGCCGGCCACCCTGCCCGGCATCCTGGTCGGGCTGCACTACGCGGTGCAGATGCTGCGGCCGCGGCTCGGGCATGGCTCGGACCAGGGCGGGCGGCGCACGCCCTGGATCATCGGCGGCATGGCGGTGCTCAGTGTGGGCGGCGTGCTGGCGGCGGCGGCCACCGCCTGGATGGGCACGGCGCTGATCCCGGGCATCGCCTTGGCCGTCATCGCCTTCCTGCTGGTCGGCGTCGGCGTCGGCGCGGCGGGGACCTCGCTGCTGGTGCTGCTGGCCGATCGGGTGTCCCCGGCGCGCAAGCCGGCCGCGGCCTCCATCGTCTGGATCATGATGATCGCGGGCTTCGTGGTGACGACCGCGACCACGGGCCGGATGCTCGATCCCTATTCGCCGGAACGGCTGGTCGCCGTCTCGGCCGGCGTCTCCGTCATCGCCTTCCTGGTCAGCCTGCTCGCGGTGGCGGGCGTGGAGGGCGCGCGCGGCCATCGCGCGGCGGACCAGATCGCCAAGGCGCCCTTCCGCGCGGCGCTGGCCGAGGTGTGGGCGGAGCCGGTGGCGCGGCACTTCACCATCTTCGTCTTCGTCTCGATGCTGGCCTACAGCGCGCAGGACCTGATCCTGGAGCCCTATGCCGGCGCGGTCTTCGGGATGACGCTCGGCGAGACCACGAAGCTCTCCTCCATGCAGCATGGCGGCGTGCTGGCGGGGATGATCCTGATCGCGGTGGTGGGCAGCCTGATGGGCGGGCGCATCGCGGTGCTGCGGGCCTGGACGGTCGGCGGCTGCGTCGCCGCCTTCGCGGTGCTGACGGCGCTGGCGCTGGCGACCATGGCCGGGCAGCGCGTGCCGCTGGGGCCGACCTTCTTCGTGCTGGGGCTGGCCAACGGCGCCTTCGCCGCCGCCGCCATCGCCACGATGATGCAGCTGGTCCGCCAAGGCCGCGAGGGGCGCGAGGGCGTGCGGATGGGCATGTTCGGCGCCGCGCAGGCCATCGCCTTCGGGCTCGGCGGGCTGTTCGGGACGATCGTGCTGGACCTCGGGCGGCTCGCGATGGGCAGCGCGGAGGGCGGCTACGTGGTGGTGTTCCTGGTGGATGCGGCGCTGTTCGTCGCCGCGGCCGCGCTGGCGGTCGGCATCGGCCGGCCGGCAGCGCGCGCGCGCGGCGGGTTCGGGCCTGCCGCGCCGGCGGCCACGGGCGGGTAGGGCGTTGGGGAGCGCACGAGCATGACCGAAACCTTCGATGTCGTGGTGGTCGGCGGCGGGCCCTCGGGCGCGACCGCGGCGCATGACCTGGCGCGGCAGGGGCGCAGCGTGCTGCTGCTGGACAAGGCGGGGCGCATCAAGCCCTGCGGCGGCGCCATCCCGCCGCGGCTGATCCGCGACTTCGACATCCCCGCGCACCTGATCTGCGCGCGCATCACCTCCGCCCGCATGATCGCGCCCTCCGACAAGGAGGTCGACATGCCGATCGACACCGGCGGCTATGTCGGCATGGTCGATCGCGACGTCTTCGACGAGTTCCTGCGCGCCCGCGCCGCGGAGGCGGGCGCCACACGCCGCACCGGCAGCTTCGAGACGCTGGGCCGCGACGCCGACGGCACCGCGACCGTGGCCTATCGTCCCAAGGGCGCGCCCGATGGCGCGCCGCCGGAGGTCGTGCGCGCGCGGATGGTGATCGGCGCCGATGGCGCGCGCAGCCAGGTGGGCAAGCAGGCCGTGCCGGGCGCGGAGAAGGTGCCCTGCGTCTTCGCCTACCACGAGATCGTGGAAGCGCCGCCCCCCGGCACGCCGCGCTACGACGCCACGCGCTGCGACGTGTTCTACCAGGGGAAGCTGTCGCCGGATTTCTACGCCTGGATCTTCCCGCACGGGAAGACGGTGAGCATCGGCACGGGCTCGATGCACAAGGGTTTTGCGCTGCGCGGATCGGTGGGCGAACTGCGCGCGAAGGTGGGGCTCGATGGGGTCCGCACCATCCGCCGCGAAGGCGCGCCGATCCCGCTGAAGCCGCTGAAGCGCTGGGACAATGGGCGCGACGTGCTGCTCGCGGGCGATGCCGCGGGCGTGGTCGCGCCGGCCTCCGGCGAGGGGATCTACTACGCGATGCTCGGCGGGCGGCTGGCGGCCGACGCGGCGGCGGAATTCCTGAAGACCGGCGATGCGAAGGCGCTCGGCCTCGCGCGCAAGCGCTTCATGAAGCAGCACGGGCGCGTGTTCCTCGTGCTCGGGATCATGCAGTACTTCTGGTACTCGTCCGACAAGCGCCGCGAACGCTTCGTCTCGATCTGCCAGGACAAGGACGTCCAGTCGCTGACCTGGCAATCCTACATGAACAAGGAACTCGTGCGGCGGGATCCCCTCGCCCACGTCAAGATCTTCTTCAAGGACCTGGCCCATCTTTTCGGGCTGGTACGCGCATGAGCGGACCGGCCCGGGCCCAAGACTGCGGAGCTGCCCCAAGATGAAGCTTTCCTCGCTCGACGCGCCGCTGGAGCGGATGCGCAGCCCGCATGGCGCGGGCGCACCGCAGGCTTTGCGGCCGGCGAACCCGCACCGGCAGGGCAGCACCCGCGCCCTGCCGCTCAAGGTCGGCACGCGCGGCTCGCCGCTGGCGCTGTGGCAGACGCGGCACTTCCTGTCGCTGATCACCCGCGTCTGCCCGCTGCTGCGGGAGGTGAACGCCTTCGAGGAGCACATCATCGCCACTTCCGGCGACAAGGTGCAGGACCGGCGCCTGGCCGATATCGGCGGCAAGGGGCTCTTCGCCAAGGAGATCCATGAGGCGCTGGCCGATGGCCGGGTGGATTTCGCCGTCCACAGTCTGAAGGACCTCGAGACCGAGCTTCCCCCTGGCATCGTGCTGGCCTGCACCCTGCGGCGGGAGGACAGCCGGGACGCGCTGATCCTCGGCCCCGAATGCGAGGCCCCCTGCGCGGAGGATCCGTTCGGCGGCCTCAAGCGCGGCGCGCTGGTCGGCACCGCCTCCGTCCGCCGGCAGTCGCAGCTGCTGCATGCCAGGCCGGACCTGCAGGTGGAGATCATCCGCGGCAATGTCGGCGCCAGGCTGGCCAAGGTGCGGGCGGATGACGGGCCGGCGGCGTCGCTGCTGGCGCTCGCCGGGCTGCGGCGGCTGGAGCTGGCGCACGAGGCCTCGGTCGTGCTGGACGAGGAGATCATGGTCCCCGCCGCCTGCCAGGGCATCGTCGGCGTCACCGTCCGCGCGGACGACGTGGAACTGCGCGAGCTGCTCTCCGTCATCGAGGACCGCGACAGCGCGCCCGTCGCCGCCGCGGAACGCGCGCTGCTGGGTGAGCTGGACGGGTCCTGCCGCACGCCGATCGGCGCGCATGCAAGGCTGCTGCCGGGCGGGACGATGCAGCTGACCGGGCTGGTGGCGCGGGCGGACGGGTCCTTCCTGCTGAAGCGCCGGCTGTCCGGCAGCGTCGCCGACGCGGCCCGGATCGGGGTGGAGCTGGCGCGCGGCCTGCGCCGCGACAGCCCGGCCGACATCTTCGGCTGAAGCCGGCGCGGCCCGGGGCGGGTCAGCGCCGCGGCAGTGCGCCGCGCTCGCGCAGATCCGCTAGGTGCGCGATCCCCGCGCCCGCCAGGGCGATCGCGATCCAGCCCCACCAGGCGCCGGTCAGCGCCAGGCGCAGCGCCAGCACGAAGGCGACGCCCGGCAGCGTCGCCAGCATCACCGCCCGCGGCGCCAGGCCCTGGCCGGTGCGGCGATGGCGCGCGACGAGCCACGCGGCTTCCGCCACCAGCACGGCCAGGATCAGGTCGGCGACATGGCCGCCGGCGAAGAAGGCCTCCATCGCGCCTCATCCCAGGAATCCGTTCAGGCGCAGGATGGCAAGGTTCAGCACCGCCGCGAAGCCGAGCCACGCCAGGTAGGGCAGCAGCAGCCAGCCCGCGCGGCCGTCATGCCCGCCCGCCACCGCGATCAGCAGCAGGGTCGAGAGGATCAACGCCGGCTGTTCCGCCATGGCCCAGTCCGGCCGGCGATGGACGAAGAACAGCACCGCCCAGAGCAGGTTGAGGAACACGTTCAGCGCCAGCGCCGCCACCAGCACGTCGCGGCCGCGCCGCTCGGGCGCGGCGCGCCAGGCGCGCCACGTGGACAGGGCGATCAGCACGTAGATCGCCCCCCAGGCGAGCGGGATCGCCCAGTCCGGCGGCTGCCACGCCGGCCGGCGCAGCCCCGCATACCAGCGCAGCATCGGCCCCGGGGAGAGATCGCCGGCCAGCGCCGCGCCCAGCAGCGCCAGGGCGGCCAGCGCCACCGGCGCCACGCCCCGCCAGCCGATCGGCATGCCGCGCCTCCCCTGTCCGACCCGGGCGGAACGGGGCACGGGCATGCCCGTTCCGCGCGGCCCGCAGGTTGACCGGCAGCGGCGCCGGCCCCCAACTGGCCCGGCTCAGGCCGGCGGGCGGTCCCGCGCGGCCGCACCGGAAGCCGCGCCATGCCCCATGTCCTCGTCCTCCGCCCGATCCACCAGGAGGCCATCGCCTGGCTCGCCGGCACGCCGGGCGTGACGGTGGAGGTGCTGCAGGACCTCTCCCCCGCCGCCCTCGCCGCGCGCCTGCCGGAGGCGGACGGGCTGATCGCGCGCACCTTCCCGATCGGCGGCGATTTCATCGCCCATTGCCACAGGCTGCGCATCGTGGCGCGGCATGGCGTCGGCTACGACATCATCGATGTCCCGGCGCTCACCGAGCGCGGCATCGTGCTGACCATCACGCCAGAGGCGAACGCCGTCTCGGTGGCCGAGCATGCGCTGATGATGATGCTCGCCTGCGCCCGCAAGCTGCCGGCCTATGACGCGCTGATGCGCAAGCCGGTCTGGGGCGCGCAGGGCTCGCTGCCGGCCTTCGACCTGGCGGGCAGGACGGTGCTGGTGGTGGGCTTCGGGCGCATCGGCGGGCGCGTGGCGAAGCTCTGCGCCGCCTTCGGCATGCGCGTGCTGGTGCGCGACCCGGCGGTGTCCAAGGGCCTGATCCGGGGCCTGGGCTTCGAGCCGGTGGACGACGCGGCCGAGGCGGCCAGGCAGGCCGACATCGTCACGCTCCACTGCCCCTCCAACGAGCAGACGCGCGGCATGGTGGACGCCGCCTTCCTGGCGGGGATGAAGCCGGGTGCGATCCTGGTGAACACCGCCCGCGGCCGCCTGGTGGACCAGGCGGCGCTGGAGGTGGCGCTGCGCTCGGGGCATCTGGGCGCGGCCGGGGTGGATGTGTTCGAGGAGGAGCCGGTCGAGGCGCCGATCCCGCTGCTGGACGCGCCGAACCTGATCATGACGCCGCATATCGCGGCCAGCACCCAGGAAGGGCTGCGGCGGATGGCGCTGCACAGCGCGGCCTCCGTCGTCGCCTGCTTTGAGGGGCGGCTGGACCCGGACACGGTGGTGAACCCGGAAGTGCTGCGGCGGAACGGGTAGGGCGGCCGCAGATACCCGGGCCAACTGCCCGGGGCCGCTCCGCGCCCGCCGATACAAGGGCCATTTGCGCGGGGCCGCTCCGCGCCCCCCGATACCCGGGCCAACTGCCCGGGGGGCGCTCCGCGCCCCCCGATACCCGGGCCAACTGCCCGGGGGGCGCTCCGCGCCCCCCGATACCCCCCGGCCAGGGGCCGAAAGGCCCCTGGACCCCTCGACCCGGGCGCGCGTCCGGGCTGCGCCGCGACGGGGGCGGCCGGGCGGCCTATCGGCGGACGGGCTCGACCCCGCCGCCGCGAATGGCGCCGCGACGGCGCAGGCAATCCATCGTCGCGCGATTCTCGGCATCCTGCTGCGCCACGCGCAGTTGGTCCGTGTAGGTGTAGTTGGAGAAATTCGACGCCCGGCCCAGCTCGCGCGCCGGCACGGAAGCCCGCGCCTCCGCCCGGCACTCGGCCTCCATCGCCGACATCGCCCGCGCCTCGGGGGCCGGCGCGGGAGTGCCGCAGGCGGCCAGCGCCAGCAGCGGCAGGGCAAGCAGGGCGGCGCCGCGCATCATCCGGCCTCGATCCAATCCTCGATCAGCCGCCGAGCGATCGAGTCGACCCGCGGCAGGGAGAAGCCATGCGCCTCCGGGCTGCGCAGCTCGGCGCGGCTGAACCAGCGCGCGTCGCGCAGCTCCTCCGGGTCGATGCGGATCTCCTCGCTCAGCGCCTCGGCATGGAAGCCCAGCATGATGGAGGCCGGGAAAGGCCAGGGCTGGGAGGAATGGTAGCGCACCTCCCCCACCTTCACCGCCGTCTCCTCCTCGACCTCGCGGCGCACCGCCTCCTCCAGGCTTTCGCCCGGCTCCACGAAGCCGGCCAGCGTCGAATACATCACGGTGGTCGGGAAGCGGTGCGAATGCCCGAGCAGGCAGCGATCGTCCTTCACCACCAGCATGATCACGGCCGGGTCGGTGCGCGGGAAATGCTGCGCGCCGCAGCCCGTGCAGGCCATGGCGTTGCCGGCGCTGCGCGGCTCGCAGCCCGCGCCGCAGACGCCGCAGAAGCGGTGCCGGGTGCGCCAGTGCATCAGGCCGCGCGCATGCGCCAGCACACTCGCCTCGCCCGGCGGCAGCAGGCCGGCGACGCTGCGGATATCCGTGAACGCCACCGGGCCCCCGGCGGTCTCGTCCGGCAGCAGCGGGATCGGGTCCTCGGCGGCGGAGCAATCGACCGCGAAGACCGGCCGTTCCGCCCAGAAGCCCAGGAAGGCCCAGGGCCCGCCGGCCAGGCGCAGCCGTTCCGCCGCGGCGCCGGTGACCAGCACCGCCTCCGGCCGGCCCTCCGCCACGCCCTTCATCAGGCTGCGGCTGCGCCAGACCGGGGCGAACAGCGTCTCGGGGTCGGCCAGCGCCTGGGCGATGAAATCGGCGTCGTCGCGGCGGTTGGAGGCGCGGTCGATCGGGCTGCCCGTATAGGCATTCGGCCGGCTGGCGGGGATGGAGAGCATGCGTCCCTGGTGTGCCATGCGCCCCGGTGGCGGGCAACCGAGGGCGTGGCGGTGCGCCACCCCCCCTGCCCCATCATCGGCGCCGGAGCCCCCGCATGCCCGACGACCTCTACCGCCACGACATCCTCGCCTGGAGCCAGGCCAAGGCCCAGGCCGAGCGCCTGCGCCGCCTCGCGGCCGGGGAGAAGGTGAACGACATCGACAAGGCCAACGTGATCGAGGAGGTCGAGAGCGTGGGGCTCGGCGAGACCCAGGCGGTGGAAACCTTCCTCTGTCAGGCCCTGCTGCACGCCCTGAAGGCCGCCGCCTGGCCGGACCACATGGCGGCCCGCAAGTGGCGCAACGAGATTGACGGCTTCCTCTCCCAGGCCAGGCGCCGCTTCGCGCCCAGCATGGCCCAGCCGCTGGATGTCGTCGCCCTGCACCGCGATGCCCGGCGCAACGTGCTGTGGCTCGACATGCGCCGCCCCGCCCTGCCCCTGCCCGAGGCGACCGACCTGACCCTGGCGGAGCTGCTGGACGAGGCGCTGGAACCCGACGTGCTGATCGCCCGCCTCGCGCCCCGATGACGCCCCCCACCATTGCCCCGCGGCCCCGGAGGCCCGATATTGGGGGCGGAAGGTCGGCGACGGACGTGCCCCTCGCCAACCCGGTCAGGTCCGGAAGGAAGCAGCCGTAACGAGTTCTCGCGCGGGTCGCCCGCCGGCCTTCCACCTGCCGCCCC
>JAIYDD010000233.1 GCA_027487675.1 Acetobacteraceae bacterium
GATCGCTATGCGCTTAAGCTCCATGGCGGACGGCTCCTGGTTGGTGTCTCGACAACCCAACCGTGGCACAAGATGCCGTGGGGCCGTCCACACCAACAAGGGGCCGCTGCCCCTTGGCGGGGTGCAGGGGCAGCGCCCCTGCCGGAGCGCGAGGCGGAGCCTCGCACCTTCAGCCGCCGCGATTGCCGAAGGTCGCCAAGCCAAAGTTGGCGCCTCTGGGACAGGGCCCCGTCCGAAGCGCGAGGCGCAGCCTCTCGCCGCGCCGAGAAGCGGCACAGTCACCAAAAAGGGCATCACTTCGCGCCTATGGGGCGGCGCCGCGCGCCCCGGCGGCCCGGCCGCCCCGGGCCCTGCGCCGCCGCCCGGCCTACAGCAGTTCCGGCTTGATCCGGCGCCGGCGCATCCGCGTCCAGACCAGCGCGGCGATCACCGGCACCAGCGCCGCCACGATGATCTCGCCGCGCAGCCAGCCGCCGAACTCGAAGGGCTTGATCGCATAGCCCAGCAGCGACAGCACGTAGTAGCTGATGGCGGCGACCGACAGGCCCTCCACCGTCTCCTGCAGCCGCAGCTGCGCCCGGCCGGTATCGGCCATCGCGGCCAGCAGTTTCTGGGTCTGTGCTTCCTGCGCCACCGCGACGCGGGCGCGCAGCAGGTCCACGGCGCGGGCGCAGCGGGTGGACATGGCGGCGATGCGCGCCCCCGTCGCCTCCACCGTCGCGATGGCGGGATCGAGGCGCCGCTCCAGGTATTCCGCCAGCGTCGGCTGCCCGCCCAGCCGCTCCTCCCGCAGCAGCTGCAGCCGCCGGCCGACGAGCGCGTGATAGGCGCGGGCGGCGGAGAAGCGGTCGGCGGTGGCGGCGGCCTGCTGCTCGATGGCGGTGGCCAGCACCGTCAGCTCCTCGAGCGCGCGGCGCTCATCCTCAAGCTCGGTCAGGCCGGGCAGGCGCGCGGTCAGCGCGGCCAGCTCCTCGGACGCCCGGCCGAGCCCGGCGGAGGCGGCGCGCGCCGAGGGCAGCGCCAGCAGCGCCAGCATCCGGTAGGTCTCGATCTCCCACAGCGCCTGCGCCAGCCGCCCGGCCAGCGCCGGGGTCATGCCGTGGTCCTGCAGCAGCAGGCGGGTGAAGCCGTCCGGGCCGGGGCGGAAATCGGTCCAGGCGGTGGCGATGCCGCCCACCAGCATGGCGCCCGCCAGGTTGTCGGGCACGAAGCAGCCGGGGGGCGGGGGCTCGTCCTCGCCGGCCGTGCGCACCACCGCAAGGTGGCAGGCGACCAGCGTGCGGCCGGGCAGCGCCCCCAGCCAGTCGGTCGGCACCGCCCCGATCGCCGGGTCGAAGAAGGGATCGGCCGCGGCCTCGGGCGAGGGCGCGGCGGGGGTGCGGAAGAAGGTCCAGCCGTCGAATTCGGTGTGCCGTTCGTAGCGCAGCGAGAAGCGGCCGAAATCGGCCAGCGCGAAATCGGCGCGCGGCGCCGGCGGCGTCACCCCGTAACGCCGGCACAGCACCGCCAGATGTTCCACCGCCGCCCCGCGATCCGCGCCGGGCGCGTGCAGCTGGGCCAGGCGGCTGATGGCCACGGGGGTGCTGACCGGCAGCGCCGGGCGCGCATGGAGTTCCCCGGACAGCAGGTCGCGGTCCGGGTGGACGGGGAGGGAGCGGATCATGCGGCGCGCAGCATAGCGGCCCGCGGGGTGCCGCGGCCAGCGAGACGCGGCGCCGCCGCGCCGGCTGCGCATGCGGCGCAGCCGGCGGCGTCCCCCGACCCCTTGCCGCGCCGCGGTGCGGTGAATATGTCACGGCCATCCCATCACCACATCCGCGAGGAAGGGGGCGGGCGCGGCGCCGTCACGGGCCGCCCCCGTCCGCCGCGAAGGAGAATTGACGGATGAGCAAGGTCATCGGCATCGACCTCGGCACGACGAATTCCTGCGTCGCCATCATGGAAGGCCCCTCGGGGGCCAAGGATTCGGTCCGCGTCATCGAGAACGCGGAAGGCGCCCGCACCACCCCCTCCATGGTCGCCTTCGCCAAGAGCGGCGAACGCCTGGTCGGCCAGTCCGCCAAGCGCCAGGCGGTGACCAACCCTCTGAACACGCTCTACGCGGTCAAGCGCCTGATCGGCCGCCGCTTCGACGACCCGATGGTGTCCAAGGACAAGGGCCTCGTGCCCTACACCATCACCCGCGCCGCCAATGGCGATGCCTGGGTCGAGGTGGACGGCAAGCCCTATGCCCCGCAGCAGATCAGCGCGAACATCCTGACCAAGATGAAGGAGACGGCCGAGGCCTATCTCGGCGAGAAGGTGACGCAGGCCGTCATCACCGTCCCCGCCTATTTCAACGACGCCCAGCGCCAGGCCACCAAGGAAGCCGGCTCCATCGCCGGGCTCGAAGTGCTGCGCATCATCAACGAGCCGACGGCCGCGGCCCTGGCCTATGGCATGGACCAGAAGAAGGGCGGCACCATCGCGGTCTACGACCTCGGCGGCGGCACCTTCGACGTGTCGGTCCTCGAGATCGGCGACGGCGTCTTCGAGGTGAAGTCGACCAACGGCGACACCTTCCTGGGCGGCGAGGATTTCGACCAGCGCGTCATCGACTACCTGGCCGACGAGTTCCGCAAGGAGCAGGGCATCGACCTGCGCGGCGACAAGCTCGCCCTCCAGCGGCTGAAGGAAGCCGCCGAGAAGGCGAAGATCGAGCTGTCGTCCAGCAAGCAGACCGAGATCAACCTGCCCTTCATCACCGCCGATGCCAGCGGGCCCAAGCACCTGGTGCTGACGCTGACGCGCGCGAAGCTGGAAGCGCTGGTCGACGACCTGATCCAGAAGACGCTCGAGCCCTGCCGCCAGGCGCTGAAGGATGCGGGGCTCTCGGCCGGCGAGATCGACGAGGTGATCCTGGTCGGCGGCATGACCCGCATGCCCAAGGTCATCGAGGTGGTGAAGCAGTTCTTCGGCAAGGAACCCGCCCGCAACGTCAACCCCGACGAGGTCGTGGCCATCGGCGCCGCCATCCAGGGCGGCGTGCTGAAGGGCGACGTCAAGGACGTGCTGCTGCTGGACGTGACGCCTCTCAGCCTCGGCATCGAGACGCTGGGCGGCGTCTTCACGCGCCTGATCGACCGCAACACCACCATCCCGACCAAGAAGTCCCAGGTGTTCTCGACGGCCGACGACAACCAGAACGCGGTCACCATCAAGGTCTTCCAGGGCGAGCGGGAGATGGCGGCCGACAACAAGCAGCTCGGCAATTTCGACCTGCAGGGCATCCCGCCCGCGCCGCGCGGCGTGCCGCAGATCGAGGTGACCTTCGACATCGACGCCAACGGCATCGTCAGCGTCTCGGCCAAGGACAAGGCCACCGCGAAGGAACAGCAGATCCGCATCCAGGCCAAGTCCGGCCTGTCGGACGCCGACATCGAGCGGATGGTGAAGGACGCCGAGGCCAACGCCGACGCCGACAAGAAGCGCCGCGAGGCGGTGGAGGCGCGCAACCAGCTCGACGCGCTGGTGCATTCCACCGAGAAGACGCTGCGCGAGAACGGCGAGAAGGTGCCGGCCGCCGAGAAGACCGAGGTCGAGGCCGCGATTGCCGCCGCCCGCACCGCCATGGAAGGCCAGGACGCGGAGGCCATCCGCGGCGCGTCGGACCGTCTCAACCAGGTCGCCATGAGGATGGGCGAGGCGCTCTACAAGGCCCAGCAGGCGGGCGAGGCGCAGGCCGGCGCCGCCGGCCCGGGCGCCGGCCCCGGCGCCAAGCCCGGCGACAAGGTGGTGGACGCCGATTTCGAGGAAGTCGATCCCAACAAGAAGAAGCCCTCCTGACCGGGGCTTCGGGGATCGGGGATCGCGGCCGCGCCCGGCTTCCGGAAGGGGGTCGGGCGTCGCCTTGTCGGGATCGCTGCCAGGCGGGGACCTGAAGGCCGATGGCCAAGCGCGACTATTACGAGATCCTGGGCGCCGCCCGGGACGCGGGCGAGGAGGACCTGAAGAAGGCCTTCCGCAAGCTCGCCATGAAATACCACCCGGACCGCAACCCGGGCGACAAGGAAGCCGAGGCCCGGTTCAAGGAATTGAACGAGGCCTATGACGTGCTGAAGGACGCCGAGAAGCGCGCCGCCTATGACCGCTTCGGCCATGCCGCCTTCGAACAGGGCGGCGGCGGCCCGGGCGGCGGCGGCTTCGCCGGCGGCAACCCCTTCGGCGGCGCCTTCGAGGACATCTTCGAGGAGATGTTCGGCGGCCTGCGCGGCGGCGCCGGCGCGCGCGGCCGCGGGCCGGTCGGGCGGGGCTCGGACCTGCGGACCGGCATCGAGGTGACGCTGGAGGAAGCCTTCGCGGGCGCGAAGAAGACCATCCGCGTCTCCTCCTTCGCGCCCTGCGAGGCCTGCAAGGGCACCGGCGCGGAAGGCCCCGCCCAGCAGGCGGCCGCCACCTGCGGCACCTGCGGCGGGTCGGGCAAGATCCGCGCCCAGCAGGGTTTTTTCCTGATCGAGCGGACCTGCCCGACCTGCGCGGGCTCGGGGCGCGTCATCAAGAACCCCTGCAAGGTCTGCGCGGGCCAGGGGCGCGTGCAGCGCGACCGGACGCTGTCCGTCGGCATCCCGGCCGGGGTGGAGGACGGCACGCGCATCCGCCTGTCCGGGGAAGGCGAGGCCGGGCTGCGCGGCGCGCCGCCGGGCGATCTCTACGTGGATGTCGGCGTGCGCGCGCACCCGATCTTCCAGCGCGACGGCGCCAACATTTTTGTGCAAGTGCCGCTGCGGATGACGCAGGCGGCGCTCGGGGGCGCGGTGGAGGTGCCGACCATCGATGGCAGCCGCCAGAAGGTGCAGATTCCCGCCGGCACCCAGACCGGCGACCAGTTCCGGCTGCGCGGCAAGGGCTTTTCCGTGCTGCGCAGCGCCGCCCGCGGCGACATGCATGTGGTGGTGAAGGTCGAGACGCCGCAGAACCTGTCGAAGCGCCAGCAGGAGCTGCTCGCCGAGTTCGAGCGCGAATGCGACAAGACCGGGAAATCGAGCCCGGAGAGCGAGGGCTTCTTCGCCAAGGTGAAGGAATTCTTCGACGGGCTGGGGCGATAGGGGCGCCGCCCCCCCCCGCATCCGTGATCGGTGGCGGTGGCGCCGCTGCAACCCGCGCCGCGGGCCCACGTTCCCCCCGCAACCGTCGCATCCCCCCAGCGGCGGCCCAGGCAGGCGGCGGCGCGGAGACGGTCCCACCCGCGCCGCCGCCCGCCCCCCCATCCCGCCCCGCGCAAGCGGGGTTTTTTCATGCCCGGCCGCGGCTTGACCCGTGCCGCCCTGCGCGCGAAGCCTGCCCCGTTCCGCGGGGGAGAAGTCGCGCATGCGCATCGGGATCGCCGGCATCGCCGGCCGCATGGGCCGGCTGCTGGTGGAGGAGGTGCGCGCGGCAGGCGCCGAACCGGCCGGCGGCACGCTGCGCCCGGGCTCGGGCAAGGCGCCGCCGGAAGGTGTCGCCGTGCTGCCGGACGCCGCCGCGCTGTTCGCCGCCGCCGATGTCGTCATCGACTTCACCCATGCGGCGAATGCCGAGGCGCATGCCGCCGCCGCCGTCGCGGCGGGCAAGGCGCTGGTGCTCGGCTCCTCCGGCCTGTCGGCGGCGCAGGAGGCGGCGGTGGCGGACGCCGCGCGGTCCGTGCCGGTGGTCTATGCGGCGAACTTCGCCCCTGGCGTGAACCTGGTGCTGGCGCTGGCCGAGCGCATGGCCGCCGCCCTGCCGGCCGAGAGCTACGACGCCGAGATCGTGGAAATGCACCACCGCCAGAAGGTGGATGCGCCGGCCGGCACCGCGATCGCGCTCGGCCGCGCCGTTGCCGCCGGCCGCGGCACGACGCTGGAGGCGGCGGGGGTCGAGAGCGGCCGCGACGGCCACACCGGCCCGCGCGGCACAGGGACCATCGGCTTCGCCGCGCTGCGCGGAGGCCAGGTGGTGGGGGAGCACACGCTGATCTTCGCCGCGGCGACGGAGCACATCGCCATCACCCATCGCAGCTTCGACCGCCGCGCCTATGCGACGGGGGCGGTGCGGGCGGCGCTGTGGCTGCGCGGGCGCGGGCCGGGAATGTATGCAATGCGGGACGTGCTGGGGATGGATTGAGCGCGCGCCCGATCCATCGCCTGCCTTGACCCCGTCACACTCCGCTGCGATACGCCCCCGTCCCGGATCCGCCGGGCCCATCCCCGGCCGGGTCCACCGGCATCCTCCCGCGACAAGAGGCCGAATCACGCCATGCGCGATACCGGTGAATACCTCTTCACCTCCGAAAGCGTGTCCGAAGGCCATCCCGACAAGGTGGCCGACCGGATCTCCGACACCGTGCTTGACGCCTTCCTGACGGCGGATCCCTATTCGCGCGTCGCCTGCGAGACGCTGGTGACCACCAACCGGGTCGTGCTGGCCGGCGAGGTGCGTGGCCCCGGCAGCGTGACGCCGGACTACCTGATGCACCTGGCCCGCATGGCCATCCACGACATCGGCTACGAGCAGGACGGCTTCCACTGGCAGAACGCCAGCATCGAATGCCACCTGCACGCCCAGTCCGCGCATATCGCGCAGGGCGTCGACGCCGCCGGCAACAAGGACGAGGGCGCCGGCGACCAGGGCATCATGTTCGGCTATGCCTGCACCGAGACGCCGGAACTGATGCCCGCGCCGCTCTACTACGCGCACACCATCCTGCGCCGCATCAGCGAGATGCGCCGCAACAAGGACACCTCGGTCGAGGGCCTGCTGCCGGATGCCAAGTCGCAGGTCACGCTGCGCTACGTGGACGGCAAGCCGGTGGGCGCCACCTCCGTCGTCGTCTCCACCCAGCATGTCGAAGGCCTCGAGCAGGCCGAGATCAAGCGCCTGCTGCGCCCGATCGTGGAAAGCACGCTGCCCAAGGGCTGGATGTGCCCGGACAACGAGTTCTACGTGAACCCGACCGGCAAGTTCGTCATCGGCGGGCCGGACGGCGATTGCGGCCTGACGGGGCGCAAGATCATCGTCGACACCTATGGCGGCGCGGCGCCGCATGGCGGCGGCGCGTTCAGCGGCAAGGACCCGACGAAGGTGGACCGCTCGGCGGCCTATGCGGCGCGCTACGTGGCGAAGAACGTCGTCGCCGCGGGCCTGGCCGACAAGTGCACCATCCAGGTCAGCTACGCGATCGGCGTGTCCAAGCCGCTGTCGGTCTATTTCGACCTGCACGGCACGGGCCGCGACGTCGACGAGGTGAAGCTGGCCAAGGTGGTGGACGGGCTGGTGAACCTCTCGCCGCGCGGCATCCGCGAACACCTGCACCTGAACCGGCCGATCTACGTCCCCACGAGCGCCTACGGCCATTTCGGCCGCACGCCGGACCCGGAGAAGGGCACCTTCACCTGGGAACGCACCGACCTGGTGGACGAGCTGAAGCGCGCCTTCGGCCGCTGAGCTGCCTCTCCCTCCCCCGCGCCTGCGGGGGGTGGGACGCCAGGGGCGTCATGCGCCGGAGCCGGGGCGGCGCCGCCGCCCGATCCGAAGCCTGGGCGGGGTGGGGGCATCGTCGAAGGCGTGCCCCCGCCCGGCCATGGCGACCGGCCGGCATCCGCTGCCTGCCGCCGCCGATGGCGTCACCGCCCGCGCGTGCGGCGCGGCCCTCACTGTCCCTTCAGGCGCGCCCATGACCGCCGATCGACCGCCCCTCGCCGAAGGCGTCCCCGACCGGCTCTATGGTCGCCGCCGCGGCCATCCGCTGCGGCCCCGCCAGCAGCGGCTGCTGGACGTCACGCTGCCGCGGCTGCGGATCACCGCCGCGGAGGCCGCCGACCCGGGCGCCGCCTTCGGCATGCCGGGCGCGCCTGCCTGGCTGGAAGTGGGTTTTGGTGGCGGGGAGCACGCGCTGGACCAGGTCGCGGCGAACCCCGCCGTCGCCTACATCGCCTCCGAGGTGTTCGAGAACGGGCTCTGCTCCCTGCTCTCCCGCCTGGTGGCGGAGGGCGAGGAAGCCACCGGCGCGCTGCCCCCGAACCTTCGCCTCTGGCCGCAGGATGCGCGGCACCTGCTGGGCGCGCTGCCGGCGGGCGGGCTCGACCGGCTGTTCCTGATGTTCCCCGACCCCTGGCCGAAGGCCCGCCACGCCAAGCGGCGCTTCGTGCATCCCTCGCTGCTGCCGCTGGTGGCGCGCGCGCTGCGGCCGGGGGGCGAATGGCGCATCGCCTCCGACGACCCGACCTACCAGGGCTGGGTGGAGGAGGTGATGGCGGGGGCGGCGGACTTCGCCCTCGCCTCGCGCGACCTGGCGCGTCCCGAAGGCTGGCCGGGCACGCGCTACGAGGCGAAGGCGCGGCGCGAAGGGCGCACGCCGATCTACTGGGTGTTCCGGCGCCGGTGAGGCGCAGAGCGTCGATCTCGATTGTGTGATTGTAGACATCACGCTAAAGTGAGGCCCGCATCCTCTCCCGGGTCTCCGCACCATGTTCCCGCCCGCGAATGACGACCGCCCCCGCCGCCTGCGACGCCCGGAGGATTTCGCCGGCGAGCGCGGCGGCTTCGCCCCCTGGTGCGGCCCGGCGGCGGTCGCCACCGCGGCGGGGCTCGACTACGCCACCGCCTGCCGCCTGCTGGGCCTGGTCTCGCCGCTGCGCTACCCGCCGGGGGCGGAGATCGTCACCGCCTGGTGGCGCGACCTGCTGGCCGCGCTGGGCCTGGCCGGCGTGCGGGCCGAGGCGCGGCCGGTGGAGGGCCGGCCGACGCTCTGCCAGGCGGTGCGGCAGGGCCTGCCGGAGGGCTGGTGGCTGGCGCGGGTGACCGACCATTTCTGCCTGGTCGAGACGGCGCGCGGCGGCGTGGCGCGGGTCTACGACAACCGCCTGCACGCCGCGCCGCTTTCCGCCCGGGCGCATGGCAGGCGGCGGGTGACGCATCTCGCCGCCCTGCCGGCGCCGCCCGGGGCGGAGTGACACCGGGCGCATGAAATGCTGACGCATTTCATCCTCAAGCTCCGGCGCCGCCATTCGGTGGCTTGGCCCGCCGGACGTGCGGCGGGCCGCAGTCGCGGCCTCGGCCGCCTCCGGCGGCCGCAGGTCGGGACTTCATGAGCCCGGTATGGGGCGCGGCGCCGCGAAGCATCCGTTGCGCGTCTTGGTTGATAAATCCTAACCTCCTTGCCGCTTGGCGCGCGGGCGCGGATCGCCGGCGCTTTCGTGACGCGGGTGGGGAGGCTCGGCATGCGGATGGCCCGGATCGCGGGGATCGGCGCCTGGCTGGCGCTGCTGGCGCAGCCGCCGGCACAGGCGCAGGCCCCCGCGACCACGCAGACCCTGGCGGAGGCCGGTCCCTGGCGCGCCTATCGCACCACCACCACCCGCGGCCAGCCGCTCTGCGGCCTGTCGCACATGCAAGGCACGCGTGCCTTCCTGGTCAAGCACGGCGAGGGCGATCCCGGGCTCTGGGTGCAGCTGGCCAGCCGCAGCTGGCGCATCCCCGCCCGCGCCCGCGCCGAGGTGGCGCTGGAGGTCGATGGCCAGCCGGCGCTGGCCGGACCGATGACCAAGCAGACCGGCCGCACCGACATGCTGGTCCGCCCGCTGCCGGAGATGGAGGCCGGGCTGCGCTTCGTCCGCCGGCTCGGCGAGGGGCAGCGCCTGCGCATCGCCTTCGCGGATGGCGACGAGGGCGAATGGCTGCTGCCGCTGGCGGGCACCCGCCCCGTCGCCGCCGCCTTCGCCCGCTGCGTGGCGGAGGTGACGCCCCCCGGCACCGCCCGCGCCACCCCGCGGGAGACGCCGGCGACCCAGCCCTTCGGCGCCGCCCCGTCCCGCCCGGCCGGCCCGACGGGCTCGCCCAAGGCGCCCGCCCCGCCGTCCTGACGCCCCGCGGCCTCGCCACGGCGCGGGCCCTGCGCCGGCCACGCGGCCGCCTTGCCGATGGCGCACCCGCGCGCTATGTTGAGTTGTGACTTCGCTTTCCGAGCCGACCGGAAGGTGGCCCCAAAAGGGCCGCCTTTTTTGTTGGCCCGGGCCCGTTCAGGCCAGCCTCGAAGGCCCCGACCCACGCGCATGACCGATCCCGAGACCCCGCCCGAGCCTGCCACCACGCCCGCCGCCGCCGAGGCCGACCTGCCCCGGCATGAGGGGCTGGAGGCGCGTATCGCGGATGCCATCCTGCCGAGCCTTGGCCAGATGGGCTACGAGCTGGTCCGCGTGCAGGTCAGCGGCAAGGAACGCCCGGTCGTCCAGATCATGGCCGACCGCGCGGACGAGGCGCCCTTCACGGTCGAGGATTGCGAGGCGATCAGCCACGCCGTCGGCGCCGTGCTGGACGTGGAGGACCCGATCAAGGGCGAATGGATGCTGGAAGTCTCCTCCGCCGGCATCGACCGCCCGCTGACCCGCGCCAAGGACTGGAACCGCTATGCCGGCCATGTCGCGACCATCGAACTCGCCATCCCGCAGGATGGCCGCAAGCGCTTCAAGGGCATCGCGCTGGGCGCGGATGCCGAGGTGGCGCGGCTGAAGCTGGAGGACGGCACCGAGGCCGCCTTCCCGCGCGGCAACATCCGCAAGGCGAAGCTCGTGCTCACCGATGAACTGATCGCCGCCACCGCGGCGGACGCCAAGAGGAACTGACGACAATGGCCCTCGACGTCGCCATCGCACGCCCCGAACTGCTGCAGGTCGCCGACGCCGTCGCGCGCGAGAAGATGATCGAGCGCGAGGAGGTGCTGGAGGCGATGGAGCAGGCCATCCAGAAGGCCGGCCGCGCCAAGTACGGGCACGAGAAGGACATCCGTGCCGTCATCGACCGCAAGACCGGCGAGGTGAAGCTCTCGCGCTGGACCGAGGTGGTGGAGGCCGAGCCGGTGGAGAACGAGGCGACGCAGATCCCGCATCGCATCGCGCTGAAGATCAAGCCCGGCATCGCGGTGGGCGAGTTCATCGTGGACCCGCTGCCACCCATCGATTTCGGCCGCATCGCCGCGCAGACCGCCAAGCAGGTGATCGTGCAGCGCGTGCGCGAGGTGGAGCGCAGCAAGCAGTTCCACGAATACAAGGACCGCGTCGGCGAGATCATCAACGGCGTCGTCAAGCGCACCGAGTACGGCAACCTGATGGTCGAACTCGGCAAGGCCGAGGCCCTGCTGCGCCGCGACGAGACCATCCCGCGCGAGGCCTTCAAGAACGGCGACCGCGTGCGCGCCTACATCTACGACGTGCGGGAGGAGCCGCGCGGGCCGCAGATCTTCCTCAGCCGCACGCACCCCGGTTTCCTGGCCAAGCTGTTCGCGCAGGAAGTGCCGGAGATCTACGACGGCATCATCGAGATCAAGGCGGTGGCGCGCGACCCCGGCAGCCGCGCCAAGATGGCGGTGATCTCCCGCGACAGCTCCATTGATCCGGTCGGCGCCTGCGTCGGCATGCGCGGGTCGCGCGTGCAGGCGGTGGTGGCGGAGCTGCAGGGCGAGAAGATCGACATCATCCCCTGGTCGCCCGACGTCGCGACCTTCATCGTCAACGCGCTGGCCCCCGCCGAAGTGACGAAGGTTGTGCTGGACGACGACAACCGCCGTGTCCAGGTGGTGGTGCCCGACGACCAGCTTTCGCTGGCCATCGGCCGCCGCGGCCAGAACGTGCGGCTGGCCAGCCAGCTGACGCGCTTCGACGTCGACATCCTGACCGAGACCGAGGAGAGCGAGCGGCGGCAGGAGGATTTCCGCAAGCGCAGCGGCCTGTTCGTCGAGGGCCTGGACGTGGACGACGTGATCGCCGGCCTGCTGGTGACCGAGGGCTTCGGCTCGATCGAGGAGATCGCGAACGTCCCCGACGACGAGCTGGCCGAGATCGAGGGTTTCGACGAGACGATCGCCGCCGAGCTGAAGCGCCGCGCGAGCGCCTTCCTGGAGAAGCGCGACATCGAGCTGGACGAGAAGCGGCGCGAGATGGGCGTCGATGACGCGGTGGCCGAGGTCGGCGGCTTCTCGCCGGCGATGCTGGTGGCGCTGGGCGAGAAGGGCGTGAAGACGCTGGAGGACCTGGCCGATCTCGCCGGCGACGAGCTGGTGGAGATCCTGGGCGCGGAGGCGGTGGACGAGGAGACGGCGAACGCCGTGATCATGGCCGCGCGCCAATCCGCCGGCTGGTTCGGCGACGAGCCGCTGGCCGAGGCGGTCTCCGATGACGTGGAGGCGGCCGCCGAAGGCGACGACGAGGCGGGCGAAGCGACGGCGGAGGAGGCCGGGGAGGCGGGTGACGACCGGGCCGGTTGACGACGCGGCCGCTGTTCCCGCCGCGGTTGACGCAGCGGCGGACGAGGCGGAGGAGCGCGGCCCGCTGCGCCGCTGCATGATGACGCGCGAGCGGCTGGCGAAGGAACGCATGCTGCGCTTCGTGCTGTCACCGTCGCGTGAGGTGGTTCCGGATCTTGCGGAACGCCTGCCGGGGCGGGGAATGTGGTTGAGCGCGGAAGCCGATGTGATAGAAAGGGCCATGAGCCGCGGGGCCTTTGCGAAGGCAGCCCGTGGCTTGGCGCACGTGCCCCCCGACCTTCGTCAGATGATCGAGGATGGCCTCCGGGCGCGCATCCGGGACCTTGTCGGCTTCGCGCGTCGCGCGGGGCAGGCGGTGAGCGGGTGGCAGGCGGCGCGGGAATGGCTGCAGGCGGGCCGGGTCGGGCTGGTCGTGCAGGCCTCGGACGGGAGCGAGGCCGAAAGGGCCCGTCTCGTCGGCCTTCGCCAGGTGCCTGCGGTGGCGCCCTTGCCGGCGTCGGAGCTTGGTGCGCTGTTCGGCCGGGACCGGGCGGTGCACGTCGCCATCGCCCCCGGGCGGCTGGCGGATCGGATCGCGGTGGAAGCCGCGCGTCTGGCGGGGGTCGCCCCTGCCGGCCGGAGGGAGGGCGCCGCGCCCCAGCGCGGCGGCCGAGGCGACAGCGCGGCGGGCGATGGCCCGGGCCGCGCGGAGTGAAGGCCGCATCCTGCCAGGACGCGGAACGCAATCCCCCGCCCACGGGCGGGACATGATGGGGTGCCGCTCGCGCGGCGCGGAATGACGGACGAAAGATCGGGTTCGGATCGGCGGATGAGCGACCAGAACGACCAGGACGCGAACAAGGGCCGGCTCTCGCTCCGGCCGGGCGGTCGCCTGGAGCTGGGGAAGACGGTGGATGCGGGCAGTGTCCGCCAGTCCTTCAGCCACGGCCGCAGCAAGGTCGTGCAGGTCGAGGTGTTGAAGAAGCGGCCCGGGCAGGCGCCGGCGCCCGCACCGGCGCCCGCACCGGCGCCAGCCCCTGCGGCACGGCCCGCGGCGCCGCAGGCGGCCCCGCGGCCGGCCGGCGGCGCGCCCGCGCCGCAGCAGGCCGCTGCCTCGCCGGCCAAGACCACGCAGCCCGGCCCGCAGCCGGCGCAGCGCGCGCCGCAGGCCGGCCGTCCGCTGACGGCGAACGAGCAGCAGATCCGCCAGCGCGTGCTGGACGAGCAGCGGAAGGTCCAGGCCTCCCGCGAGCGGGAGGAGCGCGAGCGCCAGGCGCTGATGGTGCGCTCCGCCGCCGAGGAAGCGGCGCGCCGCGCCGAAGACGATCGCCGCCGCGCGGAGGAGGATGCCGAATCCCGCCGCGAGGATGAAGCGCGCCGCCGCGCCGAGCAGGCCGCCGCCCGCGCCGCCGAGGCCGCGCGCCCGCCCGAGGCCGCCCCGCCGCCCGCACCCCCGCC
>JAIYDD010000203.1 GCA_027487675.1 Acetobacteraceae bacterium
CCGAGCCCTGGCGCGCCGGCGCCGCATCCGCCGGTGCCGCCCTGGCCGACGCGCCGGCCGCCGCCGCGCCGCGCCCCGACGCCGCCGGTCAGCCGGAGGCCGAGCCCGGGCGCGCCGGCGCCGCATCCGCCGGTGCCGCCCTGGCCGACGCGCTGCGGGACGCGCCCGCCGCCGCCGCGCCCCCCCGCCTGCGCATCCGCCTGCTGGCCGGCGAGGTGGTGCGCGGCGCCTGGACCCTGCCCGGCAGCGCCCTCGCCGAGGGCTGGCTCGCCCTCGACCTCCCCGAGCCCGTCCCGCCGGGGCCGGAGGAGGCGATCCTGGAACTGGCGCCGGAAACCGCGCCCGGCGACATCCTGCTGGTCTCGGCCGCCGAGCCGGGGGAGGGCGCGCCGCTGGCGGTCCGGCTCTGGACCGCCGGGCCCGGGCTGCACCTGGTGCCGCGGCATTGCGACTGGGCGGCGCTCGGCGCGCCGCGCCCCGCGCCGGGCGTGGCCCATGCCTGGCCGGCTTCGGCCTGGGCCGCCGCCCGCGTCACCGGCGCCGGCGCCACGCTGGTCGCGGCCGGGGAGGAGGCGCCGCGCCTGATGCTCGACATCGCGGCGGGCGGGCAGGCGAGGGTGACGCTGCCCGCCCTGCCGGCCGGGGCGCTGGACCTGCTGCGGGCGCGGCTGGTCCTGCGCGCCGGCGGGCCGGCGGAGGCGATGGCGGAACTGCGTTCGGCCGGCGGCACCGTCGCCTCCGGCTGGCGGGGGATGGACGGCGCGGCGCCGCTCTCCCTCGCCCTGCCGCTGCCGGCCGGGCCGATGGTGGAGGCGACGCTGGCGCTGCGCGCCGGGGCCGCGGCGCTGGTCGAGGTGACGCAGCTGGTCCTGATGGCCGGCGCCGCCGGCGAGCCCCGCCGCGCCCCGGCCGGCGCGCCGGCGCGCGCCGCCGCGACGATCGGCGCGCGGATGGTCGCGCCGATGGGCGCGCGGACGGCCGAGACGATAGGCGCGCGGACGGCCGAGGCGACCGGCGCGCGGGGATCGGCCCCGCCGGCCGCCCCCGCCTGGCCCGGCTTCCGCACCGCGCCGCCGCAGCCGAAGCTGGCCGCCGCCGGCCCCGGCCTGGGCGAGGCCGCGCCGCTGCCGCCCCCGACCGCCGCGCCCATGGCCGCGGTCCCAGGCGGCACCGCCTTCCGGGAGATCCGGCTGCACCAGCACATGGCCAGCGCCGATGGCGGCTACCGGCACCTGGATGTGACGCTGTCGGGGCTCGTCGCGCCCTCCGGCCTTTGGCGGCAGGTGCGCCTCAAGCTGTTCGACCGGCGCGGCACGACCGGGCTGGAATTCCGCGAGATGAAGGGCTGGCCCCAGATGTTCGACGTCTGGCCGGCCGGCCGCAGCGACGGGTTCGGCCCCTTCTGGCGGCTGGAGACCGAGGCGCCGGCCGAGGCCCTGGCCCAGCTTGCCACCCCGCATGACCGCGCGCTGATCGCGGCGCTGATGGAGGTGCTGCCCGAGGTCGCGAGCGCCGCCGCCGCCGCCGCCACCCTGCCGCCCGCCGAGGCCGAGGCCTGGCGCCGCCGCGCCGCCCGCTTGGCCGAGTCGGTGGCCGAGACCCGCGCCGGCCCCCGCGGCACCCCGGCCGGCCCGCCGGGCTGAGGTCGAGCCACCCCCCGCAGGGCCTGCGCGACACGCCGGCGCGCCGATCGGTGCCCCTTGCCGGCGTTCGCCCGCGTCGCGGAGGCCGGCACCGTGCGGCGGCGATCCGCCGGCCGGGGGCCGGGCCGTGGCCCGCGTCACCGACCGCGGACGGGCCGGCCGCCGCCGCGGCAGGGCATCCGGCCGCCGCCGCGGCAGGGCATCCGGCCGCCGCCGCGGCAGGGCATCCAGCCGCCGCCGCGGCAGGCCATCCGCCCACCACCGGGCGCGGCGCCGGAACCCGCCGCCGTCCCGGCGCCGAGGCGGCGGGCCGCGCCAGCCCCCGTGTCGGGCGGCGGGAAGGCCGGGGCATCCGCGCCCGGTCCCGTGCCGGCCGCATCTTCCCGCATGGGCCGTGGCGGCGGCCCGGCCGGCATCGGGTCTCAGGCAGCGCCGGCCGGCATCAGGCGGCGAAGCCGAAGGCCTCCACGCCCTCGGCCGGCAGCGCCGCCCCGGGGCCGAGCGCCACCCGCGCATCCAGGACCAGCAGCCGGTCCGGACCCAGCGGATAGGCAATTCCGGGCGGCAGCGCCTCGTCCGGCCGGACCGGCTGGTCCGCGGCGTGGCTGCCCTCCACCACCGGAAGGCTGAAGCGCGCCGCGGACCACAGCGCCAGCGCCTCGCCGGGGCCGGACGCGGCTTCCCGCGTCACCGCCAGGTGGCGCAGGTCGCGGATCGTCGGCACCTTCTCCCGCGTCACCTCCGCGTCCCGCATCCGGTGCAGGCCGAGCAGGTGGCGCGCGATCACCCCAGGTTCCTGCCCCGGCGCGAGCGTCCGCCCATAGGCGCCGACCTGGCGGATGAAGCGCAGGAAATCGTGGTCGGGCTGGCCGATCCAGCCGCGCGCGCGCATCCAGTTCAGCGCCGCCAGGTCGCGCGCCGGCGCCGCCGCGCCGCCGGCCTGCCGCCCGGCCGGCGGCGCCACCCGGCTGCCCGCCTGGATCAGCACCGCGTCGCTGCCTTCCAGCTTCACCACCACCCGCGGCGCATCCGCCGGATTGCGGTAGGTGAGGTTGAAGCTGAACCCCGCCCGCCCGGTGCCGAGCCCCGCCGCCTTGAGGTCTCCGCGGAAGCCGTCCACCTTGCCGGCGCCGATGCAGGCCATATCCAGGAAAGCAAGGACGGTGCGCCCGGCCAGGTCCACATCCGGGGACCAGATCCATCCGGTGACCCGGTTGTGGGTGACCTGCTCGATCGCACCGCGGATCATGGTCGAGCCCCTGCGAGGTTGATGCCGTGGTAACGAGGAATTCATGAGGACGGAAGGTCTCACCGTGGAGCCCGCGCGTGGCGCGTACCAGGCCCGGCTCCACCGCTCGCCAGAGGATACTGCACCGCCGTTGCGCCGCCATGGCGGGCAGGCGGCGGACCGATGACGGCGCTGCTGGACGGGCTGACGGTCGTCGAGGTCTCGGCCTTCGTCGCCGCGCCGCTGGGCGGCATGACGCTGGCGCAGCTGGGCGCGGAGGTGATCCGCATCGACCCGCCGGGCGGCAACATCGATATCGCGCGCTGGCCGCTCGCGCCCTCCGGCGCCAGCCTCTACTGGGCCGGGCTGAACAAGGGCAAGCGCAGCGTCGTGCTGCCGCTCGACACCGCCGAGGGGCGGGAGGCCGCAACCGCGCTGGTCGCCGAAGCCGGCATCCTGCTGACCAACCTGCCGGCGTCCGAGGGCTGGATGTCCTTCGCCGCGCTTTCCGCCCGCCGCCCCGACCTGATCATGCTGCGCCTGACCGGCCAGCACGATGGCGGCACCGCCATCGACTACACCGTCAACGCCGCCAGCGGCTTCCCCACCGCCACCGGCCATGACGAGGCGCCGATCAACCACGTGCTGCCCGCCTGGGACGTGACGGCGGGGCTTTATCTCGCCACCGGCCTGCTGGGCGCCGAACGGCGCCGCCGCCTGACCGGCGAAGGCGGCGAGGTGACGCTGGCGCTGTCGGACGTCATGCTGTGGACGGTGGCGTCCCTCGGCTACGTCGCCGACGTGCAGGTGAACGGGTCCGTGCGCCCGCCGATCGGCAACCACCTCTACGGCGCCTTCGGCCGCGACTTCGCGACGCAGGACGGCAGGCGGCTGATGCTGGCGGCCATCTCGCCGCGCCAGTGGCGGGCGATCGGGCGCGCCACCGGGCTGGCCGAGAAGCTCGCCCTGGTCGGCGAGCTGATGGAGGTGGACATGGACGACGAGGGCGGGCGCTACACCGCGCGCGACGCCATCGCCGCCGTGCTGGCGCCCTGGTTCGCCCGCCGGACGCTCGCCGAGGTGCGCGCCGCCTTCGAGGGCAGCGGCGTGCTCTGGGGGCCCTACCAGGATTTCGGCCAGCTGGTGCGGCAGGACCCGCGCTGCTCAGCGGCCAACCCGCTGTTCGCGGAGGTCGACCAGCCGGGGGTGGGACGCATCCTCTCGGCCGGGTCGCCGCTGCGGCCGGGGCTGGCGCCGGCGCCGGCCCCGGTGCTCGGCCAGGACACGGCGCGGGTGCTGCGCGACATGCTGGGCATGGCGCCCGCGGCGATCGCCGCGCTGCGCCAGGCCGGCAGCCAGGACGAGGCATGAGCCCGCGCGCTGCGGATCGTGACCGGTCCGCCCTCGACCGCCGGCGCGCGCATCCGCGCGCCTGGCTTGGCCGCATCAGCGGCGGCGCCCGCCAGGGCGCAGGCCGTGACCTATGGGATCTGGGATGAGAATGGATCTGCTGCGGGATTGCCGCGCCGCGCTGGACGGGGCGGAGGCATTGCTGGCCACCGGCCGCGCGGCGCTGGCCGGGCGGATGGCGCGCGACGGGCGCCTGGACGCCGAGGCGCTGGAAGCCGGCCAGTTCGCCGCCCATGGCCTGGCCTGGATGGCGACCTATGTGGAGGCGCTGCGCCAGGCGCTGGGCTGGGCCGGGCGGCTGGAGGATGCCGGGCGCCTCGGCGCGACGGAGCGCGCCATGCTGGGCCTCGGCTTCGGCGAATACTGCGCGCAGCTCGCCGGCGGCATCGCGATGAGCCAGGTGGAGGTGGCGCGGCCCGCCGATCTCGGCATCGGTGAGGACGCCGTCGCCGCCTTCCGCCGCGCCGCGGCGCCGCTGCTGGCGCCCGCGCTGGCCGATCGCGCACGCGCCGTTCTGCACGAGGCGCTGGCCGCGGGCGACCTGGGCGCCGCGGGCCTCGACGACCCGGCGATGGAAGTGCTGGAGGAACAGTTCGCCCGCTTCGCCGCGGCCGAGGTGGCGCCGCACGCCCAGGCCTGGCACGCGGCGGACGCGCTGGTGCCGATGGAGCTGATGCGCAAGCTCGCCGAGCTTGGCGTGTTCGGCGTGACCATCCCGGAGGAGCATGGCGGGCTCGGCCTCGGCAAGGTCGCGATGTGCCTGGTCTCCGAGCTGCTGAGCGAAGGCTGGCTCGGCGTCGGCTCGCTCGGCACGCGGGCCGAGATCGCGGGCGAGCTGATCGGGCTGAACGGCACGCCCGCGCAGAAATCGCGCTGGCTGCCGGGGATCGCCAGCGGCGAGATCCTGCCCACCGCGGTCTTCACCGAGCCCAACACCGGCTCGGACCTGGCGAACCTTCGCACCCGCGCGGTGCGCGACGGCGATGTCTGGCGCGTCTTCGGCCAGAAGACCTGGATCACCCATGGCGCGCGCTCCGACCTGATGACGCTGCTGGTGCGCACCGACCCCGAGGCGCCCGGCCATCGCGGCCTGTCCATGCTGCTGGCGCCGAAGCCGCGCGGCACCGAGGCCGATCCCTTCCCCGCCCCCGGCATGACCGGCACCGAGATCCCCGTCCTCGGCTACCGTGGCATGCGGGAATACGAGATCGCCTTCGAGGGCTTCGAGGTGCCGGCCGACGGCCTGCTCGGCGGCGTCGAGGGCCAGGGCTTCCGCCAGCTGATGGAAACCTTCGAGAGCGCGCGCATCCAGACCGCGGCGCGCGCCGTCGGCGTGGCGCGCAACGCGCTGCGCCTCGGCCTCGCCTACGCGAAGGACCGCAGCCAGTTCGGCAAGCCGATCCTGGCCTTCCCGCGCGTGCACGCCAAGCTCGCCATGATGGCGACGGAAACCATGTTCGCCCGCCAGCTGACGCTCTTCGCCGCGCGCGAGAAGGACGCGGGCCGGCGCTGCGACGTGGAAGCCGGCATGGCCAAGCTGCTCGCCGCGCGCATCGCCTGGGCCAATGCCGACGCGGCGTTGCAGATCCACGGCGGCAACGGCTACGCGCTGGAATACCCGGTCAGCCGCGTGCTCTGCGACGCGCGCGTGCTGTCGATCTTCGAAGGCGCGGCGGAGATCCAGGCCCACATCATCGCCCGCGGCTTCCTGGGGCGGGTGAACTGACGCGGCTGCCCCCGGTGTCCTCGCCGGCTGGCGCGGCGGGGCGACGCCCGCCCAGGCATCGCGGGCGGCCAGCCTCCGCCCCGGCGGGCCGGCGGGCGCCGCGCCCTTGCGGCCGGCACGCGCCTGGGGCATAGGGGCGCCGCCGGCCGCGGGGGCACCTGCGGGCGGCAAATCCGCACGCGGTGCGTCCTTCCGCCGTGGCCGTCCCCCAAGGGGGCCTGCCGCCTGGGGGGGTCCGGTCCCCGGGATATCCGGGGGCAGCGCCGCGGAGGCTGAACCGGACCACTGGAAGAAGAAGGATACCTGACCCGATGGCGATGCCCGAGGTCACCCTGCGCGGCCTGCTCGAGGCCGGCGTGCATTTCGGCCACCACACGCGCCGCTGGAACCCCCGCATGGCGCCCTACATCTTCGGCGTGCGCAACCAGGTCCACATCCTGGATCTGCAGCAGACCGTGCCGATGATGGACCGTGCGCTGCGCGCGGTGCGCGACGTGGTCGCCGGCGGCGGCCGCGTGCTGCTGGTCGGCACCAAGAAGGCGGCGGCGGACTATGTGGCGGAAAGCGCCAAGCGCTGCGGCCAGTACTACGTGAACCATCGCTGGCTGGGCGGCATGCTGACCAACTGGAAGACCATCCAGGGCAGCATCAAGCGCCTGAAGCAGATGGACGAGCGCCTGTCCGGCGAGATCCAGGGCCTGACGAAGAAGGAGGTCCTGATGCTGACGCGCGAGAAGGAGAAGCTCGACCGCGCGCTGGGCGGCATCAGGGACATGGGCGGCCTGCCCGACATCATCTTCGTGATCGACACGGTGAAGGAGAAGCTGGCGATCGAGGAGGCCAACAAGCTCGGCATCCCGGTCGTCGCCGTGGTGGACAGCAACGCCGATCCGGACGGCATCGCCTTCCCGATCCCGGGCAATGACGACGCGATCCGCGCGATCCACCTCTATTGCGACATGGTGGCCGGCGCGGTGCTGGACGGCATCTCGGCCGAGCTGTCGGGCTCCGGCGCCGATGTCGGCGCGATGGAGCAGCTGCCGGAGGAGGCGCTGCCGGAAGCCCCGGCCGCCGAGGCCCCGGCCGAGCAGCCCGCCGCCGTCTGAGGCGCGGCATCCGGCCCTGGCGGCCGGGTGCGACACCGATGCGGGCCGGGCGCGCTGCCCGGCCCGTCCCCTCTCGCGGCGCCGCCGGGAACGGCAGGCGCCGCGCCAGACTTCGATCCGATCCCGACGACACGAGTGGGAGCAATCACGATGGCCGAGATCACCGCGGCGATGGTGCGCGAGCTGCGCGACCGCACGGGCGCCGGCATGATGGACTGCAAGAAGGCGCTGGCCGAGGCCGGCGGCGACATGGAGGCCGCGATCGACTGGCTGCGCAAGAAGGGCCTGTCGGCCGCGGCCAAGAAGTCGGGCCGCGTGGCCGCCGAAGGCCTGGTCGGCGTGGCCAGCGGCCCGAACGTCGCCGCGATGGTCGAGGTGAACGCCGAGACCGACTTCGTCGCCCGCAACGAGGCCTTCCAGGGCTTCGTGGCGGAAGTGGCGGGGCTGGCGCTGTCGGTCGGCGACGACGTCGAGAAGCTGAAGGCCGCGACCTATCCCGGCACCATGCACAGCACGCAGGACGAGCTGACCCGCCTGATCGCCACGATCGGTGAGAACATGACGATCCGCCGCGCCAAGGTGCTGACCGTGGCCTCGGGCAATGTCGCGACCTATGTGCACAACGCGGTGAAGCCGGGCCTCGGCAAGATCGGCGTGCTGGTGGCGCTGGAAGCGGCGAGCGAGATCGAGGCGATGGAGATGCTGGGCCGGCAGATCGGCATGCATGTCGCCGCCGCCCGCCCGACCGCGCTCGACATCACCGGCGTCGAGCCTTCGGAGCTGGAGCGGGAGAAGGCGGTGCTGCGCGAGCAGGCCGCGGGCTCCGGCAAGCCGGCGGCGATCATCGAGAAGATGATCGAGGGCCGCATCCGCAAGTACTACGAGGAAGTGGTCCTGCTGGAGCAGATGTGGGTGCATGACGGCGAGAGCCGGGTGAAGGAAGTGGTCAGGAAGGCCGGCGGCACGCTGACCGGCTTCGCCCGCTTCCAGCTCGGCGAGGGCATCCAGAAGGAGACCACCGACTTCGCCGCCGAGGTCGCCGCGGTCGCCGGCAAGGGCTGACGGCCGGGCCGTGCTTCCCCTCTCCCCCGGCGGGGGGAGAGGCCGGGTGAGGGGGGCCGCGCCGCGCGATCGCGGCCGGGGCGCGGCGCCTGCGAGCGCGCCAGCCGCCATCCCCCACGCCGCCGGCGCGGCTGCCCTGCCGGTCGGGCGGGGCGCGCAGCCTCCGCGCGAGCCGGCCGGTCGCGCCGCACACGCCCAGTTGAGCTTTCCGCCCGCCCCGTCGCGCGCCAGACTGGCCATGAGCCGCGCCGGCGCCCCCCGCCTGCCTTGCCGTTGCCACGACCCGGCGCCTATCTTCCGCCCGCGCCAGCCCGAACCGCCCGCCCGACGGAGCCCCATGACCGACACGCCCCGCTATCGTCGCGTTCTGCTCAAGGTCTCCGGCGAGGCGCTGATGGGCTCGCGCGATTACGGGCTCGACATCGGCGTGCTGCGGCAGATCGCCGAGGATGTGCGCGACGTGGTCGCCCTCGGCGTCGAGGTCTGCCTGGTGATCGGCGGGGGCAACATCTTTCGCGGTGTCGCCGGCGCGTCGTCCGGCATGGACCGGGCGCAGGCCGACGGCATGGGCATGCTCGCCACCGTGATGAACGCGCTGGCGATGCAGAACTGGCTGGAGAAGCAGGGCGTCAGCACCCGCGTGCAGTCGGCGATCCCGATGGCCTCGCTCGCCGAGCCCTTCATCCGCCGCCGCGCCATCCGCCACATGGAAAAGGGCCGGGTGGTGATCTTCGCCGCCGGCACCGGCAACCCCTTCTTCACGACCGACACCGCCGCGGCGCTGCGGGCGGCCGAGATGGGCTGCGACGCGCTGCTGAAGGGCACGCAGGTGGACGGCGTCTATTCCGCCGACCCGCGCAAGAACCCGAAGGCCGAGCGCTACGAGACGCTGACCTACCTGGATATGCTCGCCCGCGACCTGCAGGTGATGGACGCCGCCGCCATCAGCCTGGCGCGGGAGAACAAGCTGCCGATCGTCGTCTTCAACATCCACGAGCCGGGCTCCTTCACCGCCGTCATGAAGGGCGAGGGGAAGTTCACGACCGTGGTGGATCTCTGACAGGGGACAGGGGGCATGCCCGCCGATTTCGCCGCGCTGAAGCGCGACCTGCAGCGCCGGATGGACGGCGCGATGGAGACGCTGAGGAAGGAATTCGCGGGGCTGCGCACCGGCCGCGCCAGCCCCGCGCTGCTCGAGCCGATCCGGGTCGAGGCCTATGGCACCAACCAGCCGCTGAACCAGGTGGCCAACATCTCGGTCGCCGGGCCCGGGCTGCTGTCGGTGCAGGTCTTTGACCGCTCGATCACCAAGCAGGTGGAAGTGGCGATCCGCGATTCGGGCCTCGGACTGAACCCGATGGCCGAGGGCCAGGTGATCCGCGTGCCCCTGCCGCCGCTGACCCAGGAACGCCGCAACGACCTGGTGAAGACCGCGTCGAAATACGCGGAAGCCGCCAAGGTCGCCGTCCGCGCGGTGCGCCGCGACGGGATGGAGACGGTGAAGGGCTGGGAGAAGGACAAGAAGTCCGAGGCCAGCCAGGACGACGTCAAGCGCTGGTCCGACGAGGTGCAGAAGATGACCGACGCCCAGATCAAGCAGATCGACACCGCGCTGGCCGAGAAGGACAAGGACATCCGGACGAGCTGAGCACGGCGCGCGCCAAGGGCCGGGGGCATGGCCGGGGGCTTGCGATGAGCGCGGCGGCGAAACCGCTGGCGCCGGCCGCGCCCGCACGGGTGCCGGCGCATGTCGGCGTGATCATGGACGGCAACGGCCGCTGGGCCGCCGCGCGCGGGGTGCCGCGGGCGCTGGGGCACAAGGCGGGCGCGGAAGCCGCGCGGCGCTGCATCGAGGCGGCGGCCGAGGCCGGGATCGGCTGGCTGACGCTCTTCGCCTTCTCCTCCGAGAACTGGCAGCGCCCGGCGGAGGAGGTGCAGGACCTCACCGCGCTGATGCGCGCCTACCTGAAGACCGAGGTCGGTCGGCTGGTGAAGGACGGCGTGCGCCTGCGGGTGATCGGCGAGCGCGAGCGCTTCGGGGAGGACACCGCGCGCGCCATCGCCGCCGCCGAGGCCGCGACCGCGGCCGGGGCGCGGCTCAACCTGAACATCGCGCTGTCCTATGGCGGACGCGCCGAGATCGCGGCGGCGGCGCGGCAGATCGCCCGGCGCGTCGCGGAAGGCAGCCTGCTGCCGGAGGAGGTGGACGAACGCCTCTTCGGCGGCTTCCTGGGCACCGCGGGCATGCCGGATCCGGACCTGATCATCCGCACCTCCGGCGAGAAGCGGATCTCCAACTTCCTGCTCTGGCAGGCGGCCTATGCGGAGTTCGTCTTCCAGGACGTGCTCTGGCCGGATTACGGGGCCGCGCACCTCGCCGCGGCGCTCGACGACTTCGCGGCGCGCGAACGCCGCTATGGGGTGCGGCTCGGCTGAGGCCGCCGGCGATCGCCCTGGGCTGGGCGAAGCCCCCCCGGCGGGGCTATGCCTGTGACACGACCATGACCGACACCCGAGCTGCCGCCGCCAAGCGCTGGGGCGACCTGCGCAAGCGCGCGCTTTCCGCCGCCATCCTCGGCCCCGCCGCCGTCGCCTGCATCTGGCTCGGCGCGGAGCCCTTCACCGCCATGCTCGCCCTGGCCGTCGCGGTGCTGGCCTGGGAATGGGTGCATCTCTGCGGGCGGAAGATCCGCGCCCTGCCGGGGCTTGCCGTGCCGCTGGTGGTGCTGGCGGCGGGCGCGCTGGCGGTGCTGGACCTGCACCTGGCGGCGCTCGGCCTGCTGCTGGCGGGCTTCGTGGCGACCTGGGCGGTGGCGCGGCACCTGCTCGGCGCCATCGAGCAGCCGGCCTGGCGGCTGGCCGCCGGCGTGCTCTACATCGGCGTCGCCGGCATCGCGCTGATCGCGCTGCGCCACGACACCGAAGCGGGGCGCGCCAACGTGCTGTTCCTGTTCCTGGTGGTTTGGGCCTCCGACATCGGCGCCTACATGGCCGGCCGGCTGCTGGGCGGGCCGAAGCTGGCGCCCGCCATCTCGCCCAACAAGACCTGGTCGGGCGCGCTGGGCGGGCTGGGGGCGGCCGTGCTGGTCGGCGGGGCGACCGCGCTGGCCTTCACGCCGCACGCCTCCTTCATCGCCATCGCCGCCGTCGCCACGCTGCTCGGCATGGCCTCCCAGGCCGGCGACCTGCTGGAGAGCGCCATCAAGCGGCACTTCCACGTCAAGGACACCTCCTCCCTCATCCCAGGCCATGGCGGGCTGCTGGACCGGCTGGACGGGGTGCTGGCGGCGGCCCCGGTGGCGGCGCTGGCGGCTCTCGCCCTAGGCTATGGCCGGGTCCTCTGGAACTGGGGTTGAGATGGCAGGGCGCAGCGTATCCATCCTGGGCAGCACCGGCTCGATCGGGCGCTCCACCCTGGCGCTGCTCGATGCCGCGCCGCCGGGCGAGTTCCGCTTGGAGGCGCTGGTCGCCAACCGCGATGTCGCGACGCTGGCCGCCCAGGCGCGGCGCACCGGCGCGCGGATGGCCGTCGTCGCGGACCCCGCCGCCTGGGCGCCGCTGAAGGACGCGCTGGGCGGCACCGGCATCGAGCTCGCCGCCGGGGCGGAGGCGGTGGTGGAGGCCGCCGCCCGTCCTGCCGACTGGACCATGGCCGCCATCGTCGGCGCGGCCGGGCTGCGCAGCACGCTCGCGGCGCTCTCGCGCGGCGGCACGCTGGCGCTGGCCAACAAGGAAAGCCTGGTCTGCGCGGCGGAACTGGTGCTGGACGCGGCGCGGCAGGGCGGCGCCACCCTGCTGCCCGTCGATTCCGAGCACAACGCCATCTTCCAGTGCCTGGCCGGCTGCGACCCGGCATCGGTGGAGCGCATCGTGCTGACCGCCTCCGGCGGCCCGTTCCGCGACTGGCCGATCGAGCGCATGGCCCGCGCGACGCCGGAGGAGGCGGTGCGCCACCCGGTCTGGTCGATGGGCGCCAAGATCAGCGTCGATTCGGCCACCATGATGAACAAGGGGCTCGAGCTGATCGAGGCGGCGCGACTGTTCCCCGTGCCGGCCGAGCGGATCGAGGTGCTGGTGCATCCGCAATCGGCGGTGCATGGGCTGGTGCAGTATGCCGATGGCTCGCTGCTGGCGCAGATGGGCACGCCGGACATGCGCACGCCGATCGCCCATGCCCTGGCCTGGCCCAGGCGCATGGCGGTCGGGGCGCCGCGACTCGACTTGGCGGCGCTCGGGCGGCTGGAATTCCTGGCGCCCGACCCGGTGCGCTTCCCCGCGCTGCGCCTGGCGCGGGAGGCCTTGCAGGCCGGGGGCGGGGCCCCAACCATATTGAATGCCGCCAACGAGACGGCCGTCGGATTGTTCCTGGACCGCCGCCTCGGCTTCCTCGACATCGCGGCGGTGGTCGAGGAGACGCTGTCGGCCCTGCCGGGTGCCGGGGCGACGGGGCTCGAGGCCATCCTCGCCCTCGACGCCGCGGCGCGGGAGGTTGCCGGCCGGCGGGCCGCGCGGCGAAGCTTGGCCGCCTGACGGTCAAGCCCGGGGGCCGGGGGGCCCGCGGCGCACGAATCGAGGTTCCGCGGCCGGCTTCCGCCCTTCACGGGCGGCCGGCGGCCGCCCTTCATCCCGTGCCGGCCGGCCGGTCGGCGCGGGCCAACCCAGGTCCCGGAGAGTCCCTTGGACATCCTGCCCGATCCCGTCCGCACCGTGCTCGCCTTCGTGCTGGTGCTGGGCGCGCTGGTCTTCTTCCACGAACTCGGCCACTACCTCGCCGCGCGCTGGCGCGGCGTGCATGTGGAGAAATTCGCCGTCGGCTTCGGCCGCGCCATCGCCAGCTGGCAAGACCGCCGCGGCACGGAATGGCGCATCGGCTGGATGCCGCTCGGCGGCTACGTCAAGCTGCACGGGCAGGAGACGCCGGCCGACGCCACGCCCGAGCAGCGCGCCGCCTGGCGGCCGGGCGAGACCTTCCACGAGAAGCCGGTCCGCGACCGCGCCATCATCGTCGCCGCCGGGCCCTTCGCGAACTTCCTGCTGGCCGCGCTGCTGTTCGGCGCGATCTACGCCACCATCGGCCAGCCGCGCACGACGACGGTGGTGGGCACGGTGCAGGAAGCCTCCGCCGCGGCGCGCGCCGGCATCCTGCCCGGCGACCGCATCCTGGCCATCGAGGGCGAGCCGGTGACCCGGTTCGAGGAGATCCAGCGGCTGGTGCATCCCCGCGCCGGCCAGCCGCTTTCCGTCACCATCGACCGCGAGGGCAACCAGCGCAACGTCACCGCCACGCCGGAGCCGCGCGTGCAGGGCGAGCGCACCATCGGCCTGCTCGGCATCGGCGCGGCGGCGGGGCAGTTCGAGCGGCTCGATCCGTTCAGCGCGCTCTGGGCCGGCTCGGTGCAGACGGCCGACATCACCTGGCAGACGCTGTCCGCGGTCTGGGGGATGATCACCGGCCAGCGCGGCACCGAGGATATCGGCGGGCCGCTGCGCATCGCCCAGCTCTCGGGGCAGGTGGCGGAGGTCGGCATCGCCAGCCTGCTGGGCTTCATGGCGGTGCTGTCGGTGAACCTGGCGCTGATCAACCTCTTCCCCATCCCGATCCTGGATGGCGGCCACCTGATGTTCTACGCGGCGGAGGCGATCCGCGGCCGCCCGCTGCCGCCCAAGGCGCAGGAGATCGGCTTCCGCGCCGGCTTCGCGCTGCTGATCACGCTCTTCGTCTTCGCCACCTGGAACGACCTGTCGAGCTTCGGGGTGGTGCAGTGGGTGGGCGGGCTGTTCGGCTGACCGGCCCGTCCCTCGCGCGGCCCCCCGCTCGGCCCGCTGGCCGGCGCGGGGTGGCGGGCGGGGGGCGCCTGGGCTAGACGTGGCGGCCATTCCCACGCCCGAGGGATTCGCCTTGGTCGCCACCCGGCTGCTGCTTCTCGCCTGCACCTGCCTCGTCCCCGTGCTGCTGCCGGCCGCCGCCGACGCGCAGCCGCGGCCGGCCCCGCGTCCGCCGGCCATCCAGCCGGCCGTCGCGGCCGGGCCGGTGATCCGCGCCATCGACGTCGCCGGCAACCAGCGGATCGAGGCGGACACCATCCGCTCCTACATGCTGATCCAGCCCGGCGACCGCTTCGACGCGGACCGGCTGGACCGCAGCTTGCGCACCCTGTTCGCCACCGGCCTGTTCCGCGACGTGCGCGTGGCGCGCGACGGGGATCGCATCCGCGTCGAGGTGCGGGAGAACCCGATCGTCAACCGCGTGCAGTTCGAAGGGAACAGCCGCGTCGGCGACACCGTGCTGACGCCCGAGGTGACGCTGCGGCCACGCGCCGTCTTCACGCCGCAGGCCGCGCAGGCCGACCGCCAGCGCATCCTGGACCTCTATGCCCGCCGCGGCCGCTTCGCCACGCGCGTCGAGCCGAAGGTCATCGAACTCGACCAGAACCGCGTCGACGTGGTGTTCGAGATCGCCGAGGGCGACGCCGCGCTGGTCAGCCGCATCAGCTTCGTCGGCAACACCGCCTTTTCCGATTCGCGGCTGCGCGACGTGGTGGCGACGCGCGAACAGGCCTGGTTCCGCATCCTGTCGAGCTCCGACATCTACGACCCGGAACGCCTGGCCTTCGACCGCGAGTTGCTGCGCCGCTACTACCTGCGCAACGGCTATGCCGACGTGCAGATCACCGCCGCGACGGCGGAGCTCGCCCCGGACCGCAGCGGCTTCTTCGTGACCTATGCGATCGACGAGGGCCCGCGCTACCGCGTCGGCCGCGTCGACGTGACCAGCACGCTGCGCGGCGTGGACGCCGCCTCCATCCGCGGCGACGTCGCGATCGAGGAAGGCGCCTGGTACGACGCGGAGGCGGTGGAGCGCGCGGTCGAGACGCTATCCGACACGATCGGCCTTCGCGGCGTGCCCTTCGTGGAGGTGCGCCCGCGCGTCACCCGCAACCGCGAGGCACGGACGGTCGATGTCGCCTTCGAGGTGGGCGAGGGCAACCGCGCCTTCGTCGAGCGCATCGAGATCACCGGCAACACCCGCACCGCGGACCGCGTGATCCGCCGCGAATTCCGCCTGGCGGAGGGCGATCCCTTCAACGCCGCGCAGGTGCGCCGGTCGCGCCAGCGCATCCGCGACCTCGGCTATTTCGGCAATGTCGACATCCAGCCCCAGCAGGGCAGCCGGCCGGACCGGGTGGTGCTGAACACCACCGTCGCGGAACGCCCGACCGGCGAGTTGTCGCTCGGCGGCGGCTTCTCGACCGATGCGGGCTTCCTGGCCGATTTCGGCATCCGGGAACGCAATTTCCTGGGCAACGGCGTCGATGCGCGTTTGCAGACCCTGCTGGCGCAGCGGCGCAGCCAGATCGACTTCTCGGTCACCGACCCGGCCTTCCTGGACCGCAACCTCTCGGCCGGCTTCGACCTGTTCTACCTGCAGCGCAACCTGCGCGACATCGCCTCCTACAACGAACGCCGCTACGGCACGGTGCTGCGCGCCGGCTACGAGTTCAACGAGCGGCTGCGGCAATCCTGGTCCTACAGCCTGGTGAACCGGACGGTCTACGACATCCAGGACGACGCCAGCCGCTTCATCAAGGAACAGCGCGGATCGACGCTGCTGTCGCAGATCGGGCAGACCATCGCCTACGACGTGCGCGACAGCCGGATCGAGCCGCGCGAGGGCTACATCATCCGGCTGGGCACCGACCTCGCGGGCCTCGGTGGCGACGTGAACTACATCCGCGTCCGCGGCGACACGGCGGTGTATTTCCCGCTGGAACGCTACTTCGGCGACCGGGACTATGTGCTGGTCCTGCAGGGCGGCTTCGGCTGGATGGCGCCCTGGGGCGACCGGGAGGAGCGGATCATCGACCGCTTCTTCCTGGGCGGCGACAATCTGCGGGGCTTCGCGCTGGCCGGCGCCGGCCCCCGCGACATCGGCAGCCCGTCGCGCGATCCGCTGGGCGGGCGGGTGATCTGGACGCAGACGACGGAGTTCCGCTTCCCGCTGCCGCTGCCCTCCGAGGTGGGGCTGCTGGGGCGCGCCTTCGTCGATGTCGGCGCGCTGTTCGACACGCCGGTGACCGGCACCGGCGTGCGGGACGAGGCGAGCCCGCGCGTCGGCGCCGGCGTCGGCATCTCCTGGCGCACGCCGGTCGGCCTGATCAACATCGACATCGCCCAGGCGGTGGTGAAGAAAGAGTACGACCAGACCCAGGTCCTGCGCTTCGGCTTCGGCACGCGCTTTTGAGAACGAACGGGAATCCCGGCATTATGCGGCTCCGTCACCTGCTTCCCGCGTGCCTCCTGCTCGCAGCGCCGGCCATGGCGCAGCAGCAGGGCGGCCAGGAATGGTTCGTCCCCAACCAGCAGCGCCCGGCCCAGGCGCAGCCGGCCCAGCCGCCGCGGCCGCCGGCCGCCCAGCCGCAGCAGCGCCCGGCCGCCGGGCAGCGGCCGCCCGCGCCGGTCATCGCCATCGTGGACATCCCCGAGGTTCAGCGCCTCTCCGCCGCCTGGAACCAGGTGCGGGAGGAGATCGAGCGCCGGCGCGCGCGGCTGAACGAGGACCTGCAGCGCGAACAGGCCCGCTGGCGCGACGAGCAGCAGGCGCTGGCCGCCGCCCGCGCCACCCTGCCGCCCGAGCAGCTGCGCCAGCGCGAGCGCGAATTGCAGGAGCGGATCGGCGACGCGCAGGGCACCTTCCGCAACCGCTCCCGCGCCATCGACGCGGCGGCGCAGCTCGGCCTGCAGGAGATCGAGCAGGCGCTCGGGACGGTGATGCGCCAGGTCGCGGCGAGCCGCGGCATCAACATGGTGCTCCCGCGGCCGCTGGTGATCTTCAACGAGCCGGGCTTCGACATCACCGACGAGGTCTCCGCCCAGCTCAACCGCGCGCTGCGCCAGGTGAACCTGCTGCCCGAGGGCCAGATGCCGCCCGAGGCGCAGGCGCCGCGCCCCGGCCAGACCGCCGCGCCGGCGGCCGCGCCCGCCGCCCAGCCGCCGCGGCGGAACTGAGCGCGCCTTGGCCGCCGATCCGCGCTTCCATCCCGCCGGACCGCCGCTGACGCTGGCGGAGGCGGCCGCCATCGCCGGCGGGGAGCTGCGCGGCGGCGACCCGGCGCGCAGCGTCGCCACCGTCGGGCCGCTGCGGGAGGCGGGTCCGCAGGCGATCAGCTTCCTGGACAATCGGCGCTACGCCGCCGAGCTGGAGGCGACCGCCGCCGCCGCCGTGGTGCTGCGCGGCGCCTTCCTGGACCGCGTGCCCGCCGGCACGGCCGCCATCGTCACCGACAACCCCTATCTGGGCTTCGCCCGCATCGCCGCGCGGCTGCATCCGCGCCCGGCGCCGCGGCCGGGCACGCACCCGACCGCCTTCGTCGATCCCGCCGCGCGGATCGGCGATGGCTGCGAGATCGGCCCCTTCGCCGTCATTGCCGCCGGCGCCGAGGTCGGGCCGGGCTGCATCCTCGGCCCGCATGCGGTGGTGGGGGAGGGCGTGGTGCTCGGCGAGGACTGCCGGATCGGTGCGCATGCCTCCCTCAGCCACTGCATCGCGGGGCGGGGGGTGGTGCTGCTGCCCGGCGCGCGCATCGGCCAGGACGGCTTCGGCTTCGCCGTCGGCCCCGGCGGGCGGTTCGAGACGATGCCGCAGCTCGGCCGCGTCATGCTCGGCGACTTCGTCGAGATCGGCGCCAATTCCTGCATCGACCGCGGCAGCCAGGGCGACACGGTGATCGGGCCCGGCACGCGGATCGACAACCTGGTGCAGATCGCCCACAACGTCCGCACCGGACACTCCTGCGTCATCGTCGCGCAGGTCGGCATCTCGGGCTCGGCCATCCTCGGCCATGGCGTGCAGCTTGGCGGGCAGGCCGGCGTGGTGGGACATGTGACGCTCGGCGACGGAGCGAAGGCCGGCGCCCAGGCCGGCATCACAGGCGACGTGCCGGCGGGCACCGACGTGCTCGGCAGCCCGGCCCTGCCCGCCCGCGAAACCCGCCGCATGGTGGCGGCGCTGAAGCGGCTCGGCACGCGGGACGGCTCGGGGTAGGCAGCGCGCCCGGGCGTGCGGCGGGCGCTGCCTTCCCCGGACCCCAGGCCCGTGGCCCGGCCGCGATGCGAGGCATCGCAGCGAGACGGCCATCGCCCTGCGTGTGACGCCGCAGCCGGGCGCGACGAAGGGCGTGGATGGCCGGGCCAGACAAGGCCGCGCCGGCGCGCTGCGGACGGACAGCCGGGCCAACGCCTTTCCGGGCCCCGGCGCCGGGGCCTGAGGCCGCTGGACCCGTCTTCGGTGGGTCGATGCCAGGGCAGGGGGCCTCGCCGGCGCGCCCGCGGAACCGCTACGACCGGCGCCGCTTCCGCGCAGCCGCGCCCTACCGCCCCATCCCGAAGCCGCGCCCCTGGGCGAGCCAAGCCTGGCCGGTCCGGTCGGTGCCGGAAGGCGGCGGGGCGGTAGGGTTCCCGGTGAAGGCCAGGATATCCCGTGCGACGGTGTCGCGTTGCAGGTCGCGCAGCAGCACGTGCCAGCCATCCGGGTAGAGCAGGGTGCGGGCCTGGCTGCCCGGGGGCAGGGTGCGCAGGGCGAGGATGGTGGCGGCTTCCTCGGTCACGCCGTCCTGGGCGCCGAACAGGAACAGGGTGGGTCCGGCGCAGCAGCGGTGCAGGGTGGCGCGGCTGGTGCCGTGCATCCCGAGCACCCCGGCGACCAGGTCGGCGCGGATGGCGCGCAGCGCCAGCGGGTCGGCCTCGGCGCGGGCCATGCTCTCATGGTTGTCGGTCACGCCGAGCGTCGGCGCGCCCGACCCGGCGCCGGCGCGCGGCATGGTGGCGATGGCGAGCCGCAGCGGACCGGCGCGGCCGGGGCGCATCTCGTCCAGCGTGTAGAGGCCGGGGACCAGCAGGATCCATCCGTCGACCAGGGTGGTCTCGCCGGTGGCGCGCAGGCGGTCGGCGGCGAGCAGCGCGACGTTGGCGCCCAGGCTCTCCCCGATGACGAAGAGCGGAAGGCCGGGATCGCGGGCGCGCAGCAGGCGAATGGCCGCGATGGCGTCGGACACCAGCGCGGCTTCCCCCGCGAAGATGCCGCGGCTCGGCGCATTGCCGTGGCCGCGCTGGTCGTAGGCGAGGACGCGCAGGCCGCCGGCGACCAGCGGCGGGGCGCTCTCGGCCAGGAAGAAGCCGGCATGGCTCGCCATGCCGTGCAGGGCGAGAAGCTGGGCGCGGGGCGGGCCGTCCGGCGCGGCCTCGCGCAGCGGCAGGCGCGCGCCATCGGCCATGCGCAGCGACCCCGTCTCGAAGGCCGGGGCGGTGACCGGTGGGCCGAGGCCCGCCACCTCGGCCCCGCAGGCGCCGAGCGCCAGGGCGAAGAGCAGCGGTGCCAGTCGGCGGCGGGCGCCCACCCGCCTGGTTGCGTGGTGCCGGGCCATGAATCCCCCGCCGGTTGCGGCGGCGCATCATCGGCTTGCTCTCTCCTGTGGCAAGGGGGCGCGGCGTCGGCGTTTGTCACTTGCTTCGGCGGCGGAAAAGGCGGACGGCGGTGGTGCGGGTGGTGCGGTTCAAGCCATCCGGCACAAAATAGTTAACACGCTCGCGGCGGCCGCGTTTCGGCTGCAACGGTCGGGCCGGTTCGGGCGACTGGATCGGCAAGACCGGAAGCTCCGGGTCCTGCGGGCCTGGATGCCGCGGCCGGCAAGAACGCGGCGTCGCATCGACGGCGCCGTCCGTTGCGTTGAGGAAGGCA
>JAIYDD010000056.1 GCA_027487675.1 Acetobacteraceae bacterium
GCGCGCCAGAGCGGCAGGATGGCGGCGGCGGGGGCGAGGCGGCGCAGCGTGTCGGTCGGGCGGGCGAGCTCGGCGCAGAGCGCGGGCGGGTCGAGGACGTCGCCGCCCTCGGTGGCGCGGAAGGGGCGGAAGGTGACGCGGTCGGGCGCGGGGTCACCGCGGAAATACCAGTGGCGCCAGGTGTGGCTGGCGAAGACGTGGCCCTCGGCGGCGCGGGCGCGCCAAAAGGGGGCCCAGGCGTCGGAGAGGGTGGTGTCGCCGCGGAAGGTCGTCTCGTCGGCGACGAAGAGCGTCGCCTTGACGCGGTGTTTTTGCAGGGTCGCGGCGATCTGCTCCGCCTCGCGGCTCCAGCCCGTGTCGATGGTCAGGTAGAGCGGGCCGGCGCAGCGCGCGGGGGTTTGCGCGCGGGCGGGCAGCGCCAGCGTGGCGAGGGCGGCGCCGAGCAGCGCCCTGCGCGGCAGCGCGGCCGCTTGCTCCCTCTCCCGCGGCAGGGGGAGAGGGTTGGGGTGAGGGGGAGGTCCGGGCCGCCATGCCACGTGCCCGCCGCGTCGCCCGCCGCGCGCCTCGTCCGGCCCCTGGGTGGTCGCGCGGCCGCGCAGGCGGTTCATCGCGCCGGCCGCAGCGCCGCGGGGGTGACGGGCAGCGGCGTCGCCGGGGCTTGCGCGGTGGCGCCAGGGGCGGTCAGCGGGGCGGGCATCGGGCGGGTGCCGCTGGTGGCGCCGGCCATGCGGAAGGCGAAGTCGCCGGCGAGCCCTTCCCGCCGCGGCTTGAAGAAGATGCCGTGCGGGGACCGGCCGACGCGGATCACCTGCCAGGGCTGGGTGCTGCCCATCGGCTCCTTCGGGTCGAGCACGGCGATGCGGCCCACCCAGCGCAGCGTCATCCAGACGCGGCCTTCCGGGTCGAAGGTCAGGCAGTCCGGGCCGCCGGGGATGTTCCAGGTCCGGCGGATGGCCAGCGTCTCCGGGTCCACCTCGGCCAGCCGGCTGTCGACGCGGGAGGTGGCGTAGAGCGACCGTCCGTCGGGGGCGGGGAAGATGGTGTGCGCGCCGCGGCCGAGGGTGAAGGCGCGGCGGACCTCCCGCGTCTCGGGGTCCACGGTGACGAAATGGTCGCTGCCCATGATGCCGACGACCAGGCGGCCGCGGTGCCAGATGATGCCGGCGGGTTCCGGCCCGACCTCCACCGTCCAGAGCTGGGTGCGGCTTTCCATGTCGAAGGCGGCGATCGCCTTGTCGCCCTGCAGCGTCACGTAGAAGCGGCGGCTGTCGGGGGAGAATGCGATGTGGCTCGGCATGTCGCCGGGGCGGAAGCGGGTCTGCAGCGCGAGCGTCTGCGCGTCGTAGATGTCCACCTGGTCGCGGCGCAGGCTGGCGACGACCAGGTGCCTTCCGTCCGGGCTGTATTCCAGGTGGTAGGGGTTGGAGATGCGTTCCCGCCGGCGGACCTCGCCGGTGGTGGGGTCGAGGAAGATCAGCTCGTTCCCGGCGCTGTCGCCGATCACCACCTGGCTGCCATCGGGGGTGAGGACCAGGTGGTGGGGTTCGCGCAGCACCGGGATGCGGCGGATTTCCTGGCGGCCGGCGGGGTCCACCACGCTGATCGAGGCCTCGCCCGAGTTCAGCACGTAGACGACATCCGCCCGCGCCGGCAGGGCGAGCAGCAGCGCGAGGGCGAGGGCGACAAATCGGGGCACCGGCGGGGATTCCTGGGCGCGGCGGGGAAGCGCTGGTGTGCCGCCGCCGCCCCTGCCCTGTCCAGGTCCGCGACGCTTACCGACGGGTCATTCCGCCACGGCGGGGCGGAACGCCAGGGACACGCCGTTCATGCAGTAGCGCTGGCCGGTCGGGCGCGGCCCGTCGGGGAAGACATGGCCGAGATGGCCGCCGCAGGTGGCGCAATGCACCTCGGTGCGCACCATGAACAGGCTGCGGTCGGTGCGGGTGGCGACCGCGCCCTCCATGGGCGCCCAGAAGCTGGGCCAGCCGGTGCCGCTCTCGTATTTCGTCGACGCCTCGAACAGCGGCGTGGCGCAGCCGGCGCAGGCGAAGGTGCCGGGGCGCTTCTCGCCGTTCAGGGGGCTGGTGCCGGGGCGCTCGGTGCCGTGCTGGCGGAGGACGCGGAACGCCTCGGGGGAGAGCACGGCGCGCCATTCGGCGTCGGTCTTGGCGACGGGGAAGGTCTCGGGGGGGTGGGCGGGCTTGGTGCCGAACACGTGCGGGGGGCCTCTGGGGATGGGGGGATATTCCCCCTCTCCCGCCTGGGCGGGAGAGGGTCGGGGTGAGGGTGGGGCGCGGGGCGCGTGGGTTCCGGGAGTGGCCCCCCCCTCACCCAACCCTCTCCCCCCTGCGGGGGCAGAGCGCTTTCGGGCGTGCGGGGGGGAAGGGCGTGGCGCTGCCGGGCGGCCGGGGCGTCAGGCGGCCGCGGGCTTCAGGCGATGCGCGAAGGTCTTGCGGAACTTCGTGACCTTCGGGCCGACCACCACCCGGCAATAGCCGCTCCACGGGTTGCGGGCGTAGTAGTCCTGGTGCTCGGGCTCGGCGGGGTAGAAGACCGTCAGGGGCTCCACCTGGGTGACGGCCTTGGCACCCCAGGCGCCGGAGGCGTCCACCTCCGCGATCACCTCCCGCGCCACCCGGGCCTGCTCCTCGGAATGGGTCAGGATGATGCTGCGGTATTGCGGGCCGATGTCGTTGCCCTGGCGGTCCTTCGTGGTCGGGTCGTGCAGGGTGAAGAACATCCGCAGCAGGTCGGCATAGCTGACCTGGGCGGGGTCGAAGTCGATCTGCACCACCTCGGCATGGCCGGTGGTCTTGGCGCAGACCTGTTCGTAGCTGGGGTTCGGCACGTGGCCGGCGGCATAGCCGCTCTCGGCGCGGCTCACGCCGGAGAGGTGCCGCAGCGCGCCCTCGATGCACCAGAAGCAGCCGCCGCCCAGCGTCGCGGTTTCCATTGCCATCGTCCTTCTCCGTCCTTGCGTCATGATGTGGTGACTTCGCCGCGCCGAGGGAGGGGGTTTCGCGCCGCTTCCCGGCGTCGCACCCTGCCCGCCATGACCGAGACGCATCCCGCACTGGCCGAGGCGGTGGCCTTCGCGCAGGCCCATGAGAGCCCCTTCCCCCGCGATTTGCGCGCGCTGCTGGAAGCCGGGCATTTCGACCCGCCGCCGCACAACACCCCGATCGGGCCGGTCTTCCCGCGCGGCCCCCAGAACGGGCTGGTGGAGCGGCGGGGCGAGCAGCTGGCGTCGTGGGGCGACACGCGGCAGGCCGACCTGACCTTTTCCGTCGCCAAGTCGTGCCTGTCGCTGCTGGCCGGCATCGCCTGGGCGGACGGGCTGCTGCCGGACCTGGACGAGCCGGTGCGCGCCCGCATCCAGGATGGCGGCTTCGAGAGCGACCAGAATTCCCCCATCACCTGGCGGCAGCTGCTGACCAACACCTCGGAATGGGAGGGGGAGCTGTTCGGCAAGCCCGACACGCTCGACCGCGGCCGGGACCTGGCGCGGGAGGGCGAGCGGGAGCGGAGCCAGGTGCGGACGTTGCAGGCGCCGGGGACCTGGTGGGAATACAACGACGTCCGCGTGAACCGGCTGTCGCTGTCGCTGCTGCGCCTGTTCCGCCGGCCGCTGCCGGAGGTGTTCGCGGAGCGCATCCTGGACCCGATCGGCGGCAGCCGGGACTGGACCTGGCATGCCTATGACAATGCGCAGGTCGAGGTGGATGGACGGCGCCTGCCCTCCGTCCCGGGCGGCACGCATTGGGGGGCGGGGCTGCGCATCCATGCCGAGGACCAGGCGCGGATCGGGCGGCTGGTGCTGGGCCGCGGCGCCTGGGGCGGGCGGCAGGTGCTGCCGGCCCAGTGGATCGACTGGTCGCTGGCGCCCTGCGCGCTGAACCCGTCCTACGGGTTCCTGTGGTGGCTGAACGGCGCCGGGCGCTGGCCGGGGGCGCCGGCGGACAGCGTCTTCGCGATCGGCGCGGGGGAGAACGTGATCTGGATCTGGCCCTCGGGCGAGGTGGTGGCGGTGCTGCGCTGGGTGGATCGGGGCGTGGTCGGCGCCTTCTGCGGGAAGGTGGCGGCGGCGCTGGGGTAGCGGCGGGACACCGACGAGGCGCGCGGCGCGACTGTCAACTTCGTCTGACACAGCACGCCGTCCCGTGGCCGCGACAGCGACGAAATCGGGCCCGGCCCGGTTCGCCCCGCGGCGCATCTGTCAGGCTGGGCTGACATTTCCGTTGTTTCGGCCAGCCGTCGGCGTAAAAGGATTCCCGCGCAACAGGAGGCGCCCTCGATGGCAGACCATGGCTTGGTGGAACTCGCGCGCGTGTGGCGCGGGCCGGTGGTGGAAAGCGTCCATCACGGCGCGGTGACCGTCTGCGACCTGCAGGGCCGCTACCGGCATGCCTGGGGCAATCCCGGCTGGGTGGTCACGCCGCGTTCCGCGCTGAAGCCCTTCCAGGCGATCGCGCTGGTGGAATCGGGCGCGGCGGATGCCTTCGGCCTGACGTCCGAGCACATCGCGCTGGCCTGCGCCTCCCACCAGGCGCAGGACTTCCAGGTGGCCCTGGTGCGCGACTGGCTGGCCAGGCTCGGCCTCGACGAAAGCGCGCTGGTCTGCGGCCCGGCGCTGCCGGCGGCGCGCGCCGACCAGGGCGTGGCCTGGGCGAATGGCGGGCCGAGCCGGATCTACAACGACTGCTCCGGCAAGCATTGCGGCTTCCTGACCGTCTCGCGCCATCTCGGCGCGGGGCTGGACTATGCGAACCCGGCGCACCCGGCCCAGAAGCTCTACATGGACATCCTGTCGGAGTTCGTCGGGGAGGATGCGTCGAAGCTGCCGCGCGCGGCGGACAGCTGCGGCCTGCCCGCGATCGCCATGCCGCTCGGCATGATGGCGCGCGCCACGGCCAAGCTGGGCGTCGGCTGGGCGAAGACGCCGGCCCGGCGCGCGGCGGTGCGGCGCGTGCTGGATGCGATGCTGGCCCACCCCGACCACCTGGCGGGCCGCGACGAGCCGGTGGCGCGGCTGCTGCGCTTCTGCGAGGGCAACGTGATCGCCAAGGGCGGCGCCGAGGGCTACGTGATGGCCGCGGTGCGCGACAAGGGCCTCGGCATCGTCGTGAAGATGGGCGATGGCGCCGGCCGGGCGAAGATGGGCGTGCTGGCGCGCATCCTGGGCCGCGTCGGCGCCCTGCCGGTGGACCAGGCGGAGGCGCTGGTGCTGGCGCTCGACGCGCCGGTCACCGACAGCAACGGCCAGGATGTCGGCCGCGTCGAGGTGGTGGTGCAGCCGCCCGAGACGACCAAGGCCACCAAGGCCGACCTGGCCTTCTGGGTGTCGGGCGTGATCGACGAGGACACGCTGGACCTGTTCCGGCCGCGCTGAGCGCGGGCAGGACCTGTCCGGGGCGCGGCGGCACCGGTCCCGCCACGCCCCGGGCGGTTGACGCCGGCGCCCGGCGGCCGCACCGATCCCCCGCGATGTCATCGGGGGGGCGGGGGATGCGGGCGCGGGCGGCGAGCGTGCAGGCGCAGCTGGAGGCGATCCTGCTCGCCTGGGGGATGCCGGCCGACCTGGCGGCCGAGACCGCGCAGGTCATGACCGACACCGACCTGGCGGGCATCGACAGCCACGGCGTGGGCCTCGTGCCGACCTACGACGCGATGCGCCGGGCGGGGCAGCTGCGGCTCGATGCCCGGCCGCGCGTGCTGCGCGACGGCGTGGCGACGGCACTGGTCGATGGCGGGGCGGGGCTCGGCCATCCGCCGGCGGCCTTCGCCATGCGGCTGGCCATCGCCAAGGCCAGGCAGGCCGGCATCGGCGCGGTCGGCGTGGTCAACAGCCACCATTTCGGCGCGGCCGGCTGGTATGCGGCGCTGGCGGCGGAGGCCGGGTGCCTCGGCCTCGTCACCTCCGGCACGCGGACGCTGGCGATGGTGCCGCCGCGCGGGGCGATGCCGGTGCTCGGCACCAACCCGATCGCCTTCGCGGCGCCGGCCGGGGAGGAACCGCCGATGCTGCTCGACATCGCGACCACCGCCGCGGCGGCCAACAAGGTCCGTGCCCATGCGATGCGCGGCAAGCCGATCCCGGAGGGCTGGGTCGTCGATGCCGACGGCGCGCCGGTGACGGAGGGCGAGGCCGCGGTCGCGCAGGTCTTCGCCAAGGCCGAGGGCGGGCTTTCGCCGCTCGGCGGGGCGGCGGCGGGGCACAAGGGCTATGGGCTGGGGCTGATGGCGCATGTGCTGGCAGGCACGCTGACCGGCGGGTCCTTCTCGCCGATCCGGCTGCGCACCCAGGCGAAGGACGAGCCGGACAACATCGGCCATTTCATGCTGGCGATCGATCCCGGCGCCTTCCGGCCGGCCGGGGATTTCGCCGCCGACATGGATGCCGCGCTCGGCGTGCTGCGCGCCACGCCCGCCGCCGACCCGGGGCAGCCCGTGCTGATCCCGGGCGACCCGGAACGCGCGGCCCGCGCGGAGCGGCTGGCGCAGGGCATCCCGATGCCGGAGGCCCTGGTCGCGCAGATCCGTGCCGTCGCCGAGGCAGCGGGCGCGCCCTTCCTGCTGGTGGCAGCGGCCTGAAGGCGGGCCCGGGCTCAGGCGCGGCCCGTTGCGTCGGGCCCCGGGCACCCGTGGGGGGCGGCGCCCCATAGGCGCTAACTTCACTCCTCGGGGCGGAAGCAGGCGGTGCGAGGCTCCGCCTCGCGCTCCGGCAGGGGCGCTGCCCCGTCGGACGCAGTGCGTCCGACCCCGCCAAGGGGCAGCGGCCCCTTGGAACCCCCTTCATTTATTTGGTTCTCTTCTGACTGATGCCGGTCCAGGGCGGCAGCCCTGCTGGTGGGGGGGTCAATCGCCGAAGGCGTTCGACGGGGGAGGCAAAGCCTCCACCCGGGCCGACGGGCGCAACACAGACCGTAAGTTGGCGCCTATGGGGCGGCGCCCCCGCAGAGGCCCGCCCCGTGCCATACTGCCGCGCATGACCCAGCCCCGCGCCCTGCTCTTCGACGTCTTCGGCACCGTGGTGGATTGGCGGTCCGGCATCGCCCGCGACGCCGCCCCCATCCTGGCCGCGCAGGCCCCGCATCTCGACCCGCACGCCTTCGCGGACGCCTGGCGCGCCCGCTACCAGCCGGCGATGGAGGAGGTGCGCGCCGGCCGCCGGCCGTTCGCGCGCCTCGACACGCTGCACCGCGAGAACCTGGAGGCGGTGCTGCGCGACGCCGGCGCCGACCCGGCCGCGATCGGGCAGGCCACGCTCGATCACCTGAACCGCGCCTGGCACCGGCTGGACCCCTGGCCGGATGCGGTGGCGGGGCTGGTGCGCCTCAAGGCGCGCTTCGTCATCGCGCCGCTGTCCAACGGCAATCTCGCGCTGCTGCTGAACATGGCGAAACGCGCCGGCCTGCCCTGGGACGCGATCCTGGGGGCGGAGGTCGCCCACGCCTACAAGCCGCGGCCGGAGGCCTATCTGCGCACCGCCGACATCCTCGGCCTGGAACCGGCCGCCTGCATGATGGTCGCCGCCCACAATGGCGACCTGGCGGCGGCGCGCGCCTGCGGCCTGGCCACCGCCTTCGTCCCCCGCCCCGCCGAGCACGGGCCCGGGCAGACCGAGGACCTGGCGCCGGCCGGGCCGTGGGACATCGTGGCGACGGATTTTTGCGACCTCGCCGATCGGCTCGGCTGCCCGCCGGCTTGATCGCCGCCCCCCCCGCCGCGATCTTCGCCCGCAAGACAGCACGGGCCGCGCATGTCCTTCCCGCATGACGACAAGATCTGGGCCGACACGGCCGAATTCCTGCGCGGCCGGCTGTCCGGCGCGGAACGGCTGGTGGCGCCCGACCCCTTCCGCTGGGTGATCCCGCGCGCCCAGCGCTTCGACCGCGCCCGCGGCGCCGAGCCGCGCGCCTTCGACTGGGTGGTGGTGCACAAGGGGGAGCTGGACCGGATCCCCCGCCCCTTCCTGCTCGGCCTGCCGGCCGCCACGGTGCCGGTCTTCGCCAACGAGGTGTTCGTCGTCTTCGCCGCGCATCCGCCGGCCGACCTGATCGACCTGACCGAGAGCGACCACGTCCGCGCCTTCCAGGTGGCGCTCGGCCAGTTGCCGCCGGAGGTGGCGGCGGCGCCGGTGCCGGGGGCGGTCACCTCCGTCCGGCTGCCGGGCGCGGCGGGCGCGGGGCCGCCGGGTGGCCAGGGGGTCCGGCTGCCGGTCGCCACGCCCGGCATCGGCCTGCGCGCCGCCCCTGCCCTGCCCCAGCCGCTGCGCGAGGCGGCGGAGGCCCCGGCGCGGCCCTGGCTCGCCCCGGGCGGCCTGCCCGGCGCGGCGCGGGAACGCGCCTTCCAGGAGGAGCTGGACCGGCTGATCCTGGATTGCCTGGCCAGCACCGGCGCGGGGTCGGTGCTCGACATCGGCTGCGGCGCCGGGCGGCTGGGCGCGCTGCTGCCGGAGGCGGAGGTGACGGGCATCGACCTCGACCCCGCGGCGCTGGCTCGCGCCCGCGCCCGGCACGCCAGCCTGCCGGGCCATGCCTTCGCGCGGATGGACGCGCTGCGGCTGGGCTTCGCGGACGCCACCTTCGACACCGTGCTGCTGGTGGACCTGCTGCAGGACCTGGCCGACGTGCCGGCCGCGCTGGCCGAGGCGGCGCGGGTGCTGGCGCGCGGGGGCCGGCTGCTGCTGACCGCGCCGAACCGGGAGAGCCTGCCGCTGCGCGCTCTGCGCCGCCTGGCGCTGCCGGTGCCGGGACGCGGCTTTTCCGTCCAGGAGGTGACGGGGATGCTGCGCGCCGCCGGGCTGACGGTGGCGCGGATGGACGGCATCTTCCTGTCGCCCGGCTGGGCGCTGCCGGGCGCGGGCGGCGCGATGGGGCCGCTGGAGGAAGACCCGGAATTCATCGAGGCGATGCGCGTGCTCGGCCGCCGCTGCGGGCCGGACCATGCGCTGGCCTTCGGGATGGTGGCGCGGAAGGCTTGATACTGGACGGCGTAAGTCCCGACTTGCAGTCGCCGCCGGCGGCTGAGGCGCCGAATGGCGCCCGCCGCTAGTGCGGCGAGCCAGGCGCAGCGCCGGCGCCTGAGGGGAAATGCGTCAGCATTTCCGCCGGTCAGTATGAGACGTCCGAAGGGGCGCCGCCCCTTCGGACGACGCCACCAGGAGGCAGGGGCCTCCCGGACCCCGGGTATCGGGACGTCCCGTCCGGCCTATTCGCTGCGGATGCCGCCCTCGCGGATGATGGGGGTCCAGCGCGCGACCTCCCGCGCGATGTGGGCGGCGAAGGCCTCCGGGCTGCCGCCGACCACGCTGCCGGCCTGGGTCTCGAAGATCCGCTGCTGCACCTCCGGCATCGCCGCGATGCGGGCGAAGACCTCGTTGATGCGCCGCGCCAAGCCCGCGTCCATCCCCGCCGGCGCGACGATGCCGTGCCAGACCGCGCATTCGAAGCCGGGCAGCACGGAGGACACCGGCGGCACGTCCGGCAGCAGCGGCGTGCCCGCCGTGGTGCCGATGCCGATCGCCCGCGCATTGCCCTGCCGGATCTGCCCGATGCCGGAGGAGACGGTGGGGAAGCCGAACTGCGCGTCGCCGCGGATCAGCGCGGTGACCATCTCCGCCCCCGACCGGTAGGGGACATGCACCATGCGCACGCCCGCTTCCTTCAGGAACAGCGCCATGAACAGGTGGCTGCCATTGCCGTTGCCGGCCGAGGAATAGGTGTAGTGGTCGGGGCGGGCGCGCGCGGCCTCGATCACCTCCCGCATCGTGCGCTGCGGCACCGAGGGGTGGGCCATCAGCACCGCCGGCAGGTTCACCAGGTGGATGATCGGCGTGAAGGCGGTCGGCGGGTCGTAGGCCAGGTTCGGGTTCAGCTCCTTGCCGATGGCGTTGGCGCCGATGTCGGCCATCATCAGCGTCAGCCCGTCCGGGCGTTCGCGCGCCACGGTGAGGCCGGCGATGGTGCCGCCGGCGCCGGCGCGGTTCTCCACCACCAGGGTCTGGCCGCCGGTCACCTCCGGGAAGCGGGCGGCAACGGTGCGGGAGAGGGTGTCGATCGCGCCCCCCGCGCCGAAGGGCACGACCAGCCGGATCGGACGGTCCGGCCAGCCGCCCTGGCCTCGGGCAGCGCCGGGCAGCAGGGCCGGCATGGTGAGCGCCGCGGCGCCGGCCAGCAGCCGGCGGCGGCGAAGAAGCTCGCGCATCGGTGGACGTTGCTCCCGTCTGGGCGGGCGGCCGGGCGCTTGGCGCCGGTGCCCGCGGGGGCAGCATGTGGGCGGCGCGACGCCGGCGCAACGGCGGGCTGGGGCGCGGCAGGATGGGCGCCGAGTTTCGCTTGCCGACCTTGGGGGATCGCGGCAGCGGCGAGGCTCCGCCTGGCGCTCCGGCCGGGCTCTGCCCCATGGACCCCAGCTTATCGCCCAACGCTGCGCGAGGTGGCCCGGGTGGAGGCGTTGCCTCCCCGGTCGAACGCCTTCGGCGTTCGACTCCCCCCCACCACCAGGGCTGCCGCCCTGGACCGGCGTGAGCAGCAAGAGCAAACACATGGAGGGGGTTCCAAGGGGCCGCTGCCCCTTGGCGGGGTCGGACGCACTGCGTCCGACGGGGCAGCGCCCCTGGCGGAGCGCGAGGCGGAGCCTCGCACCTTCAGCCGCCGCGATTCACCAAGGTCGCCAAGCCAAAGTTGGCGCCAATGGGGCTCTGCCCCATAAACCCCAGCTTATTGCCCGGCGGTGCGCGAGGTGGCCCGGGTGGGCGAAAAGGTGGCGTCCATGGGGCGCGGGGGCCGGTCCCCGGCGGCGCGGCGCTGACCCCCGCGCGCGGCCGCCTGCCGGGGCGGGGCGGATTCCCAAACCGGCCGGAATGTTTTAGGATGACCTTCTATTTGATGGAACGACATTCGATGACATGGTCCATCGTGGCCCAGGACCCCGCGACCGGCGCGGTGGCCGTCGCGGTCACCACCTGCGCCTTCGCCGTCGGCGCCCATTGCCCCTTCCTGCGCGCCGGGGTCGGCGCGGTCTCCACCCAGTCGATGACCAACCGCTACCTCGGCCCCGCGGTGCTGGACGGGATGGCGCGCGGCCTGGCGCCGGCGGCGGCCATCCAGGGCGCGCTGGCCGGCGACGAGGGCGCGGCGCTGCGCCAGCTGCATGCGGTGGACATGCGCGGCCGCAGCGCCGCCTTCACCGGCGGGGCCTGCGTGGAATGGTGCGGCGACATCGCCACCGCGCAGGCCAGCTTCGCGGGCAACATGCTCGCCGGGCCGGCGGTGCTGGCCGACAGCTACGCCGCCTTCGTCGCCCATGCCGGGCTGCCGCTGGCCGAGCGGCTGCTGCTGGCGCTGGAAGCCGGCGAGGCGGCGGGCGGCGACCGTCGCGGCCGGCAATCCGCCGCGCTGAAGCTGGCGACGGTGGAGGATTTCCCCGACCTCGACCTGCGCGTCGACGACCATCCGCACCCGCTGGCGGAGCTGCGGCGGCTGTACGGCGTCTGGCAACGCGACCGCGCGCCCTTCCTCGCCGACCAGCCGGGGCGGCTCAACCCCTCCGGAATGACGGACATGGACGCGATCGAGGCACGCTGGCGCGCGCGGGGGCTCGACCTGCGGTTCCGCCGGCCGGGGCCGGGCTGACGGCGCCGGCGCGGGCGCGGGCAAGCGGGGTCAATAGAGGCTCGGGGTGCCGAAGCTCAGGCCCTCCGTCGCCCGCGGCAGGAAGACGTGGACGAACCAGCGTTCGTAGTCCGTCTCGTGGCCCAGCCAGGGCTCGCGGCCGGCATCAAAGAAATGCCGGTGGTCGGCGCCGCGGTAGAGATCGAGCCCATGGGCCGTGCAGCCCAGCCCGAGCAGCAGCAGCACCCAGACCAGCGTGGCGGTGCCGGAGGTCGGCACCTCGTAGCAGATCGCCTTCAGCCCGCGCCGCCAGCGCGGCGCGAGCAGCGCCACGCGGTCCGCCATGCCGTCGAGCGCGGCGAGCGCGCCGGGCGGCAGGCACGGCGCCTCCGCGATGCTGCCGCTGACCAGGATGTGCGGCAGCTCCGGCCGGGCCAGCAGCGCGGCGCGCAGCGCGGGCAGGCCGGGGGGCTGGATGGCGGCCTCGCTGAAGCCGACCAGGTCGGTGCGGCGGCCGACGGCCTCGGCATGCGCGTCGAGCTTCGGCAGGTTGATGCGGATGACGCAGCCATGCGCGTCGATCGCCGCGCCGCGCCGGCCGCCGGCAAGGCTCGGCCCGCTGGCGACCAGGGCGATGGAGCCGGCCGCGCGCAGCATCGCGATGGCGCGGTCCAGCACGGCGGCATTCCGCGCAGCCTCCGGCGTGGCGGGCGGGGGATCGGGCGGGGCGGCCCGGAAGGCGGCGAGCGCGGCGCGGAAGGCGGCGAGCGGCGCTTCCTCCGGCGCGGTGCCTTCCAGCCCGGCGCGCGCGACGGCGAGCTGGGCGGAGAGCGAGGCGGCTTCGAGCCCGCCAAGGGCGGCGGCCTCCCGCGCGGGGTCGGCGGTGGCGATCGCCTGGGCCAGCGCGGCGGGGTCGGGCAGCAGGCAGCGCAGCCAGGCGCGGCGCAGCGCCGGGCGGCCGGTGGCGGCGTGCAGCGCGCGGAGATGCCGGGCGGCGGCGGCGAAGCGGCGGGCGCGGCGGAGATGCTCGGCGAGGAAGAGCCGGGCCTCGGCGGAGGCTTCGCCGGACGCGACCGCGGCTTCGAGCGCGGCTTCCATGGCGTCGGGCGCCTCGGCGCGCCAGCGCAGCAGGCGGCGCTGCAGGGCGACCGCGGCCGGGCGGTCGCGGACCGGGGCGCGCAGCAGGGCGTCGAGCCCGGCGGGGGGCGGGGGATGTGGGGTGGTCATGCCGTCGCGGGGGACAGGGGTACACCGGGACGGGCGGGGGTGCATCCGGCAAGCGTGCAGGGGCGGGGCGGGGTGGCGCGCCGGGGGACGGCTTCGCCCGAAGCTCCCGCCCCCCGCCCCCGGCGCCGCCCGCCCTGCCGGCGGCGTGGCGGGGGCCGGACAAGCCGCGACCCGGAGGGTGCCTGGGCGGGCTCGGGCCGCACCGACATCGTGCAGCAGCGTACCGAATCTGGTAGACGCCGGGCGGTGCGGCCGGTCCGGTCGCGGCCGGCCGGGGGCGGGACCGGCCGGCGAGGCGCGGACCGGGCAGGGCATGGGGCGATGGGGTCGGATCGGCACGCAGCGCAGGGCAGGGCAAGGCTGGCCGCCGTTCCGCCGAGGAGCGGTGACGCAGCGCCTGCGCCGCATGATCGCCCGCCGCCGGGGCTGAGCTGGGACGACCTGCGGGTGGCGCTCGTCGTCGCGCGCGGCGGATCGCTGGCGCGCGCGGCGGAGGCGCTGGCGGTGGACCCGGCGACCATCAGCCGGCGCATCACCGCGCTCGAATCGGCGCTGGGCGTCATCCTGTTCGTCCGCTCGAAGCTCGGCGTGACGCCGACCGACGCCGGGCTGGCCGTCATCGCCCGCGCCGCGGAGATCGAGCAGCGGGCGATGCGGATCGAGGACGACATCGCCGCCACCGCCACCTCCCGCGGCGCCGTCCGCGTCGCGGGCGGGCCATGGGCCACCGCGCGCATCGCCAGGGCGGCCGCGCCGATCCTGCGCCGGACCCACCCGCAGCTGGAGCTGCGCCTGGTCGTCGGGCGCCCGCCCATCGACCTGCCGGGCGGCGAGCCGGCCATCGCGGTCTGGTTCGAGGTCCCGACGCGGTTCGGCGAATTCGCGATCGGCCTCGGCGACGTGCCCTATGCCTTCTATGCGGCGGTGGATGCCCCCGGCGACGCGCTGCCGCGCGTGGCGCACCGCAACGAGGACGGGCCGGCCTGCGAGCTGGACCGCGGCCTGCAATCCTTCATCGCGCCGGGCGAGCGCTTCGCGCTGACCGCGACCGACAGCCTCATCCTGCGCGAGGCGGCGGCCGGCGGGATGGGCTCGGCCCTGCTGCCGATGTGTCTCGGCGACGAGGATGCGCGCCTGCGCCGGGTCGGCGGGCCGGTGCCGGCGCTGGTGCGGCGGCTGCATGTCCACACGCATCCCGACACGGTCCAGCTCGCGCGCGTGCAGGCGACGATCGAGTGCCTGCGTGCCAACTTCGACGCGATCTTCGGCCCCGCCCCCGCCTTCCGGCCGGCGCCGCGCTAGCCGGCAGCGCGATCGCCGGCGGGCGGGCCGCCGGGGGGGCGATCGCCGGCGGGCGGGCCGCCGGGGGGGCGTGCACCTGGCGGGGAACGGCAGGCCGGGCCACGGGCGGCGCCGCGGCCGGCGCGGGGGATGGTCCGGCCCGGCGCGGCGGGGGAGGGTTGGCGGCATGCCGCTGAGCGAGGACGACATCGGCCTGCTGCGCCGCAGCTTCGAGGAGGTGTGCCGCGAAGCGCCCGACGTCGCGGAGCTGTTCTATCGCCGCCTGTTCGAGATCGCGCCGGAGCTGCGGCCGATGTTCCGAGGCGACCTGCGCCACCAGGCCGAGAAGCTGCGCAGCACGCTCGGCGCCGCCATCGCGAGGCTGCACGACTTCGCCGCGCTGCGTCCGGTGCTGGCGGACCTCGCGCAGCGGCACGTCGGCTATGGCGTGGCGCCGCGCCACTACGCCCCGGTGGGCGAGGCGCTGATCTGGGCCATCGCGCGGTCCGTCCGCCCCGCCTGGGACGCGCGCACCGAGGCGGTCTGGCGCACCGCCTACCAGGACATCGCGCAGGCGATGATCTCGGCGGCCGGGGGCGGCGACCCGCCCGGCTGACGAACCCGTTCTCCGATGGAGGCCGCGTTCCGCGTCCGCCCCGCGCGCAGCCGCCATGCCGACCCGGCGCGCGGCGGGCCCGGATGCCGTCGGGCTCCGGCTTCGTCCCGCGGCCCCCGCCGCCTTCCTGCCTGCATCCGCGCACGGCGCGCCTGCGGCGCTGCGGCTTCGCGCGGCAATGCCGTGCCGGTACCGCTGCGGCCGCAGGAGGACCAACGCATGCCGGCACGCGCCGCCAACTGGACGCCGTCCATCGGCCTCAACCTGTCGGGCAACCACGACTGGTCGGGCGACTTCCCCTTCATCGACCGGATGCTGACGGCGCGCGAATGGATCCCGCGCACCGAGACGCAGTGGGGCACCGGCCAGCCGGTGACGCTCGGCGCGGACAACTGGCCGCTGCAGCTGCCGCCCGGCGCGATCCTGACCACGGTGATCGGCGCCGATCCGTCCGGGGCCAATCCGTCCGGCCTCTACCGCGTGACCTGGGAGGGGACGGGGACGATCGGCGTCTCCTGGACCGCGCTGATGACGGCGGGCGACGGCACGGGCGGGCAGGCGACGATCTGGGCGCCCGGCGACCCCGCCGCCGCGAACCCGCACTACAACCCGGTCTTCCTGAACATCCTCGCCAGTGATCCGGCCGACCCGATCCGCGACATCCGCGTGGTCCGCGAGGACCAGCTCGACCTGCACGCGGCCGGCGAGACCTTCAGCCCGCGCTTCCTGGAGCAGGTGCAGGATTTCCGCTCGCTCCGCTTCATGGATTTCGGGCAGACCAACAACTCGACCATCGAGGGCTGGGCCGACCGGCCCGAGCCCGGCGATGCCTCCTGGGCGTGGAACGGCGTGCCGGTCGAGGCGATGGTCGAGCTCGTCAACCGCGTCGGCGCGGATCCCTGGTTCTGCATGCCGCACCTCGCCGACGACGACTATGTCCGCCGCTTCGCCGAATACGTGCGCGACAACCTCGACCCGCGGCTGGTCGCGCATGTCGAATTCTCCAACGAGGCGTGGAACTGGCAATTCCAGCAGGCGCAGGACGCGCTGCGGCTCGGCAACGAGCGCTGGGCGGTGGACGCGGACGGCAGCGGCGCGATCGAGCCGTGGGAGTATGCCGACCATGGCTGGATGCAATGGAACGGCATGCGCGCGGCGCAGATGGCGCAGATCTGGACGGAGGTCTTCGCCGAGGAGGCGCCGGCGCGGCTCGACCGCGTGATCTCGAGCCAGACCGCCTGGCTCGGGCTCGAATACTACGTGCTGCACGCGCCGCTTTCGGTCGCCGAGGGCAACCCCGAGCCCTGGACGCTGTTCGACACCTACGCGATCACCGGCTATTTCAACGGCAGCCTCTACGACGCGGCCCATCTCGACACCGTCCGGTCCTGGGCGGCGATGGGTGCCGCGGGCCTGGACCTGGCGTTCCAGCAGCTGCGCCACGCCGACCTGCTGCCGGGAAGCTGGGGGCTGGAGAACGCCGCCTTCCTCTACCAGTACCATGCCGGGGTCGCCGCCGCGCATGGGCTCGACCTCGTCGCCTATGAGGGCGGGCAGCACCTCGTGGCCGGCTGGGACGCGGAGCTGCTCGCCTTCTTCACCGCGCTGGTCGAGGACCCGCGCATGGGCCAGCTCTACACCCGCAACATGGAGCTGTTCCGTGACGCGGGCGGCACCCTGTTCGAGCACTTCTCCTCCTTCGGCGGCCCGTCGGCCTACGGGCACTGGGGCATGCTGGACACCGTCTACGACGACGCCTCGCCGCGCTGGGACGCGCTCCAGGCCTACAACGACGCCAATCCCGCCTGGTGGGAGGCGCGCGACCCGCGCGCCTTCGCCAACGGCACGGTCCTGCTCGGCACCGCCGCGGCGGACACGCTGCACGGCACCGCCGGCGGGGACCGCCTGGTGGGCAGCGCGGGCAACGACCTGCTGCGCGGCCGGCTGGGATCCGACACGCTGACCGGCGGCGAAGGCAACGACACGCTGAGCGGCGGCGCCGGCGCGAACCGGCTGGAGGGCGGCGCGGGCGCGGACCGGCTGACCGGCGGGGCGGACCGCGACACGCTGCTGGGCGGCGAGGGCCACGATTCGCTGGATGGCGGCGGCGGGCCCGACCGGCTGGAGGGCGGCGCCGGCAACGACACCTGCGCGGTCGACAACCCCGGCGACGTGGTGATCGAGACGGCGGATGGCGGCACCGACCGGGTCAACGCCTCGATCAGCCACGTCCTGGCGCCGCATGTCGAGCAGCTGACCCTGACCGGCGCGGCGGCGCTGGCCGGGACCGGCAACGGGCTGGCCAACCGCATCGTCGGCAACGTCGCGGCGAACCAGCTCTCCGGCGAGGCGGGCAACGACACGCTGGAAGGCGGCGCGGGCGACGACACGCTGCTGGGCGGCGAGGGCCTGGACCGGCTGCTCGGCGGCGCGGGGGCCGATGCGCTGTCGGGCGGCGAGGGCAACGACACGCTGGGCGGCGGCGCGGGGGCCGATGCGCTGTCGGGCGATGGCGGCAACGACGTGTTCCGCCTGCACGCCGGCGAGGCCGATGGCGATGCCGTGCTCGACTTCGCCGGCAACGGCGCCCTGGCGGGCGATCGCATCGTGTTCGAGGGCTATGGCCTCGCGGCCCAGGGCGCCAGCTTCGAGGCGCTGGGCGGGGGGGCGTGGCGCGTGACCTCGGCCGACGGCGCCGTGGCGGAGGTCATCACCTTCCAGGGCAACCCCGCCATCCACGGCAGCGACTACCTGTTCGCCTGATCCGGGCCGCGGCGTGGCGACCCCGCGCCGCGGCCGCCCGCCGCCGATCCGCGGCGTCCCGCGCGCCCTTTGGCGCGCCGCTCCGCGCGGCGCCGGCATCGGCAGGCGCGCGGTCGCGAGGGGAGCCTGCCCTTCGCCGCGCCCGGGCGGCGCCCGGCGCTCCCCCACCTGGACGCGCGCCGCCCGGGGCCGCAGGCTGGCCCCGCCACCCTTCCCCGATCGGCATGCGCACGCCCTGGATCGCCGCCCTCACCGCGACGCTGACGGTCCAGACGGTGGGCACGCTGCTCTCCACCGCGATCCCGGTGGTGGCGCCGCAAATGACGGCGGAGCTGGGCCTGCCGCCGGAGACGATCGGCAGCTTCGCCTCGGTCAATACCCTCGGCGCCATGCTGTTCCTGCTGTTCGGCACGCCGCTGGTGGCGCGGTTCGGGCCGGCGCGGATGCTGCAATGGGGGACGCTGGCCGCCGGTGCCGCGATGCTGCTGGCGCTGCCGGGCAGCCCGGCGCTGCTGCTGGCCGCGGCGCTGCTGATGGGCATCGGCTACGGCCCGACCGGCCCGGCCGGCAGCCGGGTGCTGCAGGCCACCGCGCCGCCGCGCCACCGGGTGCTGGTGTTCTCGGTCAAGCAGGCCGGCGCGCCGGCGGGCGGCGCGCTGGCCGGGCTGGCCTGCGCGCCGCTGGCCGCGGCCTTCGGCTGGCAATGGGCGCTGGCCGCCGCCGCGCTGGCCGCCTTCCTGGCGGCGGCCGCCATCCATCCGCTGCGCCGGCACCTCGACATCGAGCGCCCGACCCCTGTGCCGCTGCGCGAGGCCTTCGGCCTGCGGCGGCTGGGCGCGCCGCTGGCGGCGCTCAGGGTGCATCCGGCGATGCCGGGGCTGGTGCTGCTGGCCTTTGCCTATGCGGCGCTGCAGGGCAGCCTGTTCACCTTCATCGTCACCTGGCTGGTCGAGGCGCATGGCCGGTCGCTGACCGCGGCCGGCGCGCTGTTCGCCGCCTTCACGGTCGCCGGCGTGGCCGGGCGGCTGGGCTTGGGCTTCGTCGCCGATCGCGTCGGGGATGCGATGCTCTGCCTCGGCGTGCAGGGGGTGGGCGCGGCGGTGCTGACGGCGGGCTTCGTGCTGGGCGCGCCGGCGGCGCCGGGCTGGCTGGCGCTGGCGCTGGCCGCCGGCTGCGGCTTCAGCGCGGCGTCCTGGAACGGCATCTTCCTGGCCGAGGTGGCGCGGCTGTCGCCGCCGGACCGGGTGGCGGAGGCGTCCTCGGGCGCGATCCTGCTCTGCTTCGTGGGGTATCTCGTGGCGCCGGTGCTGTTCGCGGCGGCGGTGGCGTGGACGGCGAGCTGGACGCTGCCCTTCCTGGCGGGCTGCGGGTTCCTGGGGGCGGTGGCGGCGTGGGTGCTGGCGCGGCGGCGGCGGCGATAGGCACGACGCAAGGCGGCCGCCCGGCTTGACCGCGCCGGCGCCGCGCCGGCATCTCGGCGCCGCCGCGGGGCGCCTGCGGGCCATCCGGAAGAAGGAGACGCGGCATGGCCGTGGCACTCGGCATCGTCGGCTTCGGCATCATGGGGGAGCGGCTGCTGCGCGCGGCGCTGGCCCATGATCCCGCCGTGCTGCGCGCCGTCGCGGTCTGGGACCCCTCCCCCGCCGCCGCCGCCCGGCTGGCCGAGGTGGCGCCGGGGCTGCCGATGCTGGGCTCGGCGGCCGAGGTGATCGCGGCCTGCGACGCGCTCTACATCGCCTCCCCGCCGTCATCGCACATACCGCACGCCGAAGCCGCGCTGGCGGCGGGCCGGGCGGTGTTCCTGGAAAAGCCGCTGGCGGCAAACCTGGCCGAGGCGCGGCGCTTCGTGGCGGCGGCGGAGGCGGCCGGCGCGCGGGCGGCGGTGAACTTCCCGATGGCGTCCTCCCCCGCCGTGGCACGGCTGCGGGCGTGGCAGCCGGGCCTGGGCGCGGCGAAGGCAGTGTCGATCGAGGTCGGCTTCGCGGCGTGGCCGCGCGCCTGGCAGGCGGCCGCGGCGTCCTGGCTGGATGGGGCGGCCGAGGGCGGCTTCACGCGCGAGGTCGTCTCCCACTTCCTCTTCCTGACGCGGCGGCTGCTGGGGCCGCTGTGGCTGCGCGACGCCTTCGTGCACCGGCCGGACCCGGCACGGGCGGAGACCGTGCTGCGCGCCGGGCTGCTGGCGGGGGGCGTGGCGGTCTCGCTGCGCGGGCAGGTTGGCGGGGTGGCGGCGGAGGACACCAACGAATGGCGGCTGTGGGCGGAGCACGGCGCGATGCGGCTGCGCGACTGGTCGGTCGCCGAGCGCGCCGCGATGGAAGGCGGGGCGCTGCGGGCCTGGCAGGCCGACCCCGCCGCGCTGCCCAACCCGCAGATGCGCCCGCTGGTGCTGCGCGGGCAGCTCGACAAGCTGGCGGCGCTGACGCGCGGGCAGGCGGTGGACCTCGCCACGCTGCGGGAGGCGCTGGAGGTGCAGGAGGTGGTGGAGGCGATGCTGGCCGGCTGATCCGCCCGCCTGGACAACGCCGCGCCCCGCCCCGACATCGCGCCGGCCATGCACCGCCGCGCGCTCCTCGCCCTGCCCGTCCTCCTCCTGCCCGGCCGGGCTCGTGCGCAGGCGCGGCTGGTGCCGGTGGCGGCCGACCACCCCGCCGGCGCCGCGCTGGTCGCGCGTCTGCGCCAGGGCGGGCTGGTGCTGTTCTTCCGCCACGCCGACACCATCGGCATGCCCTGCGACGCCAGCTTCCGGCTCGGCGACCGTGCCGGGCAGCGCAACATCTCGCCCGACGGCATCGCCCAGTCGCGCCGCATCGGGGAGAGGCTGGCCGCGCTCGGCATTCCCCTCGCGCGGCCGGTGCTGGCCGGGCCGGTCTACCGCGCGCGCGACACGGCGGAACACGCCTTCGGCGCCGCCGATGTCGTCGTCACCGACAGCCTGCTGGCCGATGATTATGCGGGCGCCCGGCTGGGCTGGGTGCTGGACGAGCACCGCCGGCTGTTCTCCGCGCCGGTGCCGCCAGCGACCAACCGCGTGCTGGTCGGGCACCGGACGCCGGCGATCATGGTGGCCGGCGACAAGGTGGCGGGCCGCGCCTTTCCGGAGGGCGCGGCGCGGGTGATCGCGCCGGGCAGCGCGGGCTTCGTCGCGCCGCAAGGCGCGCGGTCGGAGGCGCCGCAAGGCGCGCGGTCGGAGGCGCCGCAAGGCGCGCGGCCGGAGGCGCCGCAAGGCGCGCGGTCGGAGGCGCTGCAGGGCGCGCGGTCGGAGGCGCCGCAGGGCGCGCGGTCGGACATGCCGCAGGGCGCGCGGTTCGTCGCGCCGGAAGGCGCGCGGTTCGTCGCGCCGGAAGGCGCGCGGTTCGAAGTGCTCGGCATCCTGGAACTGGCGCCGCTGGCAGGCCGCGGCTTCCACGCCTGCTGATCCGCCGCGCTTGGCAAGCGGCGCGCCGCCGGCCAAGCATCGCGGGCCAGCCACGGACCCTCGCCTTGCCCGCACCAGACCCCGCCGCCCCGACGCGGCCGCCCGCGGCCGGCGTGCCCCCGCGCGGCGATCCGCCGTCGCCGGCCGGGCCGCCCTGCCGCGCCGGCGCGCTGCCGCCCGCGCTGCGGGCGCGGCTGCTGCCCTATGGCGTGGCGCTGGTCATCGGCTACGCGGCCTTCCTGCTGATCCTGGCCGGGCTCGGCCGCTGGCTGGTCGATGCCGAGGGACGGCCCATCGCGGCGGATTTCCTCGCCTTCTGGAGCGCCGGGCGCATGGCGCTGGGGGGCGAGGCGGCGGCGGCCTATGGCTTCGCCGCGCACAAGGCGGTGCAGGTCGCCGGCATCGGGCGCGACTTCGCGGATTTCTACGGCTGGCACAACCCGCCGCATTTCCTGTTCGCCGTCATCCCCTTCGCGCTGCCGCCCTACACGGTCGGCTGGCTGCTCTGGATCCTCGCCGGGGTGGGATTCCTGGCGGCCATGCTCCGCCTGGTGGTGCCCTGGGTGCTGGTGGCGCCGCTGCTGGCGGCACCGGCGACGCTGCTCTGCGCCATCCCCGGCCAGAACGGGTTCCTCACCGCGGGGCTGATGGCGGGCGCGCTGGCGCTGGCGGGGCGAAGGCCGGTGGCGGCCGGGCTGCTGCTCGGGCTGCTGACCTACAAGCCGCAATTCGGCGTGCTGTTCCCCCCGCTGCTGCTGCTGGAGCGGCGCTGGGCGGTCATCCTGGCCGCCGGCGCCGCGACGCTGGGCCTGCTGGCGCTGGCCTGGGCGGCCTTCGGCGGCGCGACCTTCGCGGCCTTCTGGACCTCGATCGGGCAGAGCGGGGCGGTGCTGGAAGCCGGCGGCGCGGGCTGGGCCAAGCTGCAATCGCCCTATGCGCTGGCGTTCCGGCTGAGCGGCAGCCTGACGGCGGCGCGGATCGCGCAAGGGCTGGTGCTGGCGGCCGCCATCGCGCTGCTGGCCTGGCTCGGCTGGCGCGGCGCGGCGGCCGAGCTGCGCGCGGCGGCGCTGGCCGCCGCCGCGGCGCTGGCGACGCCCTATGTCTACATCTACGATTCCGTCGTGCTGACCACCGCCGCCGCCTTCCTGCTGCGCGACGGGCTGCTGCGCGGCTGGGATGCGCGGGTGCTGGCACTGGCGGTGGCCGGGCTGCTCGCGCCGGGCAGCTTCTTCGTGGCCGGCAGCCTGGCGACGCCGGCGGGCGCGGTGCTGCTGCTGGCCGCGGTGGCGCTGCGGGCGCCGCGGCGCCGGGCCGGGGCGGGCGGCGGCGCCCGCGGCGCCGCGCCGCCCACGAAGCTGTAACCTTGTCTGGACAGCGGGCGTATTGGCGCCGACCCTCACCCGCACAAGCACCGCCGGGAGCCTCGATGGAATCGATCTACTGGGTGATGGCCTGGGCCTGCCACCGGAAATGCCGCCATTGCTACGAGGATCGCTTCCGCCCCTATGTGCGGGCGGATCTCGAGCGCGTGGTGGCGGAGGCGGAACGCAACACGGCCCGCGTGCTGGCGAACCTGCCGCCGCGCATGACCTACCTGGACGCCGACGACCCCAACCCCGACGGATCGCTGCCGGAGAAGACCGGGCGCATCATCCTCTCGGGCGGCGAGGCGCTGCTCGATGCGGTGCGCGAGCGCGTGACCTACAAGGTGATCGAGGGGCTGGTGGCGCGCTACCACGGCCGGGGCGGCGTGAAGATCGTGGTGCAGACCACCGGCGACCTGCTGAACGCCGGGATCGTGCGGGACCTGCTCGACCGCGGCATCTGGATGATCTCGGTCGCCGGCGTGGACGATTTCCATGTCGGCATGGAAGGCGAGGCGAAGCAGGCCGCCTTCCGGGCGGAGCTGTCCGCGATGATGGAGGCGGCGGGGATGCGCGCCTCCGGCGTGTCCTCCACCCACCGCAAATGGTTCGAGGAGGAAGGGCCGCTGTTCTCCTTCTTCGGCGCCACGCCGGACAGCTGGATCGGCAAGCTCTGGCCGCGCGGGCGGGCCTGGCAGAACGGGCTGTCGCACGCCACGATGGCCGACAATTTCTGCAACCGCTGGTCGGGCGGGCTGAACTTCCTGCGCCACGGCTACAACGGCTCCGAGGTCTCGATCGAGCCCGATGGCAGCGTCTATCCCTGCTGCATCAAGACCAGGCTGCCGCTCGGCAACCTGGCCGAGGAGCCGCTGCTCGGCATCCTGGACAGCCTGGCCGGCGACCCGGTCTACGAGGCGATCAACGCCGGCAAGCCGGAGCGCATGGGCATCGCCCATGGCTGGACGGAGGAGACGTTCCGCGCGAAGTCGCAGACCATCGACCCGAAGGGCCGGGCCTATGCCAATCTCTGCATCGGCTGCGACCGCTTCCATGAGGAGGTGCTGGGCGCGCGGATCGAGGCCGCGCGGGCGCGGCGCCTGGCCGCCCGCGCCGAGCCCGTGCCGGCGGCCTGAGCGCCCGTGCCGGCCCGCGGCCCCGCGCCCGCCTGCCCCGCCGCCGTCGTCACTTGCCCGGAAGGCCATGCCATGACCCTGCCCCGCCGCCGCCTGCTGCTCGCCGCGGCCGCGGCGCCCTTCGCCGCGCCTGCCGCCGCACCTGCCGCCGCACCTGCCGCCGCAAGAGGGCAAGCGCCGGGCCATCCGCTGGCGGCCGCGCCGTGGGAGGCGGTGCTGGCCGAGGCGCGCGGCCGGCCGGTCTTCTTCAATGCCTGGGGCGGGGACGACCGCACCAACGCCTTCATCGCCTGGGCCGGCACGCGGCTGCGCGAGCGCCACGGGATCGATCTGCGCCATGTCCGCCTGCGCGACACGTCGGAGGCGGTGGCCCGCGTGGTGGCGGAGAAGGCGGCCGGCCGGACCGGCGGCGGCAGCGTGGACCTCGTCTGGATCAACGGGCCGAACTTCCTGGCGATGAAGGAGCAGGGGCTGCTGTTCGGGCCCTTCCTCGACCGCCTGCCCAATGCCCGCTTCATCGACCGCGAGGGCAAGCCATCCACCATGCTGGACTTCACCGTGCCGGTGGAAGGGCTCGCCGCGCCCTGGCGGATGGCGCAGGTGGTGTTCATCGCCGATGCCGCCCGCGTGCCGGACCCGCCGCGCAGCATGGAGGCGCTGGCCGCCTGGGCACGCGCCAATCCCGGCCGCACCACGCATCCCAACGTGCGCAACTTCATGGGCGTCACCTTCCTGAAGCAGGCGCTCTACGAGCTGGCGCCCGACCCGGCCGCGCTGCTGCGCCCGGCGACGGAGGAGGCGCTGCGCCCGGCCGCCGACGCGCTCTGGGCGTGGTACGACCGGCTGCGGCCGAACCTGTGGCGCGGCGGGCGGCAATTCCCGGAGAACGGGCCGGCGCAGCGGCCGCTGATGCTGGACGGCGAGCTCGACCTCTACATCACCTTCAACCCGTCCGAGGCGGCGGTCGCCATCGCCGGCAACCAGCTTCCCGCGACCGCGCGGCCCTTCGTGCTGGATCGCGGGACGATCGGGAACACCAGCTTCGTCGCCATCCCCTTCAACGCGGCCAACGCGGCGGCGGCGATGGTGGCGGCGGACTTCCTGCTCTCGGCCGAGGCGCAGGCGCATGGCGCGGACCCGCGCGTGCTGGGCAACCCGACGGTGCTCGACCTCGCCGCGCTGCCCCCGGCCGAGCGCGCCCGCTTCGCCGCCCTGCCGCGCAGCCCGGCGATCCTGCAGCCCGAGGCGCTCGGCCGGCCGCTGCAGGAGCCGCACCCGTCCTGGATGACGCGCATCACCGCCGAATGGGAAAGCCGCTACGGCCGGTGAGGCGGGGTGCGGCGGGGGAAAGTCCGAGGCTCCGCCTCGCCCATCCCCCCGCCGCGGTTCCGTCGCATGCGGGCGCGCCCGCAAGCCGAAGCCGTCCCAAACACCGCGGCCCCACTGGACGCTGACCCATGCTCCGTGCCGCGCCCTGGCTGACCGCCGCGCTGTTCCTCGGCCCGATCGCCGCGGGGCTGGCGGGCACGTTGCTGCCGGCCTTCGGCTGGCTGCCGGCGCTGGGCGGCACCGCTGTCTCGCTCGAGCCCTGGCGGGCGTTGCTGGCGGCGCCGGGGCTCGGCCGTGCGGTGCTGCTGACGCTCGGGACGGGGTTCGCGGCGACGCTGCTCTCCTTCGCGCTCGTCATCGCCTTCTGCGCGGCGACGCAGGGCCGGACGCTGGCGCGGCGGGCGCAGGCGGCGCTGGCGCCGCTGCTGGCGACGCCGCATGCGGCGCTCGCCATCGGCTTCGCCTTCCTCGTCGCGCCCTCCGGCTGGATCGCGCGGGCGCTGAGCCCCTGGGCGACGGGCTGGGACCGGCCGCCGGACTGGGCGACGGTGAACGACCCCTGGGGCCTCGCCCTTGTCGCCGGGCTGACGCTGAAGGAAGTGCCCTACCTGCTGCTGATGGCGTTTGCCGGTCTCGGGCAGATCCGCGCGGCGGAGGCGATGCGCGCGGCCGCCGCGCTCGGCTACGGGCCGGTGACGGGGTGGCTGAAGGTGGTGCTGCCGCAGCTCTACCCGCAGCTGCGGCTGCCGCTCTACGCGGTGCTGGCCTTCTCGCTCTCGGTCGTGGATGTCGCGCTGATCCTGGGGCCGGGGGCGCCGCCGACCCTGTCGGCGCTGGTGCTGCGCTGGTTTGCGGACCGCGACCTGGCGATGTGGTTCCCGGCCGCCGCGGGGGCGGTGCTGCTGCTGGCGCTGGTGCTGGGCGGCATCCTGGCCTGGCGGGTCGGGGAGCGCGTGGCGGCGGCGGCCGGGCGGCGCTGGATCGCCACCGGCGGGCGGGGCGGGGCGGGGCGCGCGCTGCGGTGCGGCGCGCCGGCGCTGATGGGGCTGCTGCTGGCGGCGAATGCGGCGGCGCTGCTGGTGCTGCTCGCCTGGTCCTTCGCCGGGCCCTGGCGCTTCCCCGAGGCGCTGCCTTCCGCCTTCACGCTGGCCACCTGGCGGGCGCAGGTGCAGGCCCTCGCGCAGCCGGCGATGGCGACGCTGGCGGTCGCGCTGGCCGCCACGGCGCTCGCGCTGCTGCTGGCGCTGGCCTGCCTGGAAGCCGAGCAGCGCCACGGGCTGCGTCCCGGCCGGCGGGCGCTGCTGATGATCTGGCTGCCGCTGCTGCTGCCGCAGCTGGCCTTCCTGTTCGGCTGGCAGGTGGCGCTGGTGCGGCTGGACCTGGATGGCACGGCGGGCGCGGTGGTGTGGACCCACCTGCTCTTCGTGCTGCCCTATGTGTTCCTGTCGCTGGCCGATCCCTGGCGGGCGCTGGATCCGCGCCATGCGCGGGCCGCCGCGGCGCTGGGCGCCGGGCCGTGGCGGGTGTTCTGGGCGGTGAAGTGCCGGCTGCTGCTGCGGCCGCTGCTGGTGGCCGCCGCGGTCGGCTTCGCCGTCTCGGCCGGGCTCTACCTGCCGACGCTGTTCGCCGGCGGCGGGCGCATCGCGACGCTGACGACGGAGGCGGTGACGCTGGCGGCCGGGGCGGATCGGCGCGTGCTCGGCGCCTATGCGGCGCTGCAGGCGCTGATGCCGCTGGCGGCCTATGCGGCGGCGGTCGCGGTGCCGTCCTTCCTGCACCGCGACCGCCGCGGGATGCGCCCGGCATGAGCCTGGTGCTGGAGGCGCCGGAGATCACGCTGGGCGGGCGGCGGCTGCTGGCGCTCGACCGGCTGGCGGTGCCGGCGGGCGAGGTGGTGACCGTCATGGGCCCCTCGGGGTCGGGGAAGTCGACGCTGCTGGCCTGGGTCTCGGGCGCGCTCGACCCGGCCTTCCGGGCGCGCGGGCGGGTGCTGCTGGGCGGGCAGGACGTCTCGGGCCTGCCGCCGCACCGGCGCGGGATCGGGCTGATGTTCCAGGACGACCTGCTGTTCCCGCACCTGTCGGTGGCGGAGAACCTCGGCTTCGGCCTGCCGGCGGCGCTGCGCGGCCGCGCGGCGCGCCAGGCGCGGATCGAGGCGGCGCTGGCCGAGGCGGAACTGCCCGGCTTCGGCCCGCGCGACCCGGCGACGCTGTCGGGCGGGCAGCGCGCGCGCGTCGCGCTGCTGCGCACGCTGCTGGCCGAGCCGCGCGCCCTGCTGCTGGACGAGCCCTTCGGCAAGCTGGATGTCGCGCTGCGCGGGCGGGTGCGGGACTTCGTCTTCGAACGCGTGCGCCGGCGCGGCATCCCGGCGCTGCTGGTCACCCACGACCCGGCGGACGCGGCCGCCGCCGGCGGGCCGGTGCTGGAGCTGGGGGACGCGGCGGCGGGGTGATGCCGGCGCCCGGGCGGCCCGGCCCGCGGCGGCCGAAGGCGGCGGGGGCGCGCGCCGCCGCCCGGGGGGGGGGAGCCGCGGCGGCGCGATCCTGCAGCCCCGGCCGCCGCCATGGGCGAGCCCGGTCAGGCGGGGCGGCGGTCATGGTCGCGGCCTTCGTCGCCGGGGCGCGGCCGTGGCGGGGGGCGGTGGCGAAACCGGGCCGCGCGGGGCGGCCGCGCCGCGGCTCACGGCACGGTCCCGATGCGGCACGGCGGCAGCCGGGGTGGCGGGGCGGCCGGCCGCCGGGCCGATCGTTGCCTGCGGGGGCCGCCGGTCCATCGTTGTCTGCGGGGGCATATAGCGAAGCCGGCGCGTCGTGCCGCCCCGTCCAACGCCGGCCAGGGCGTCCGGCGCCGGGGCCGTCACGCGCGGCGGGGTCCGGGGCCGGCTCGATGGCCGGTGTCGCGGCAGCCGCCCAACCCGGGTCGCCCCGGCCTTGTTCCGGCGCCGCGGCGCCGCGCCGGGGCGGCGGCGGAGCCGTCGGTGCAGGCCGGCCTGCCGGCGATGGCCGCGCGGCGGGCGCGCCGCGCTGGACGTCTCCGGCGGCTTCGGATATCTCCCAGCGGATACAACGCAGATGGGACGCCCGGGAATGCTGCGCCGCCTCCTCCTCGCCGCCGCGCCGGCCCTCGCACTGCCGCGGGCCGCGCGCGCGCAGCCTGTGCCGACCGTCTTCGCCGCCGCCTCGCTGACCGATGCGCTGCGCGCGCTCGGGCAGGAGTGGCAGGCGCGCGGCAACCCGGCGCCGCGCTTCTCCTTCGCCGCCTCCTCGGCCCTCGCGCGCCAGATCGAGCAGGGCGCGCCGGCCGACATCTTCGCCTCCGCCGACGAGGCCTGGATGGACTTCCTGCAGTCGCGGAACCTGATCGTGGAGGCCAGCCGCGTCTCGCCGCTCGGCAATGCGCTGGTGCTGGTGGCGCCGGCCGGTTCGGCGCTCCGGGTGGCGCTGGCGCGCGGCACGGACCTCGGCGCGCTGCTCGGGCCGAACGGGCGGCTCGCGACCGGCGATCCGGCGCATGTCCCCGTCGGCCGCTACGCCCAGGCCGCGCTCACCTGGATGGGCCAGTGGGAGGCCATCGCACCGCGGCTGGCGCGGGCCGACAATGTCCGCGGCGCCCTGCTGCTGGTGGAGCGCGGGGAGGCGCCGCTCGGCATCGTCTACGAGACCGATGCGCGCGCCAGCCAGGGCGTGCGCATCGTCGCGACCTTCCCGGCGGAAAGCCACCCGCCCGTCACCTATCCCTTCGCGCTGACCCGCCGCGCGGCGGCGAACCCGGCGGCGCGCGCCTTCCTGGCCTTCGTCACCTCGGCCGAGGCCGCGCCCACCTGGCAGCGCTTCGGCTTCACCCTGGCGCGCTGACCGCGCGTGCCGGGCCTGACGGCCGAGGAATGGGGCGCGGTCGCGCTGAGCCTGGAGGTCGCCACGCGCTCCGTGCTGGTCTCCCTGGTGCCGGCGGTGGCGGTCGCCTGGCTGCTGGCGCGTGGGCGCTTCCCGGGGCGGATGCTGCTGGATGCGCTGGTGCACCTGCCGCTGGTGGTGCCGCCCGTGGTGGTGGGCTGGGGGCTGCTGATGCTGTTCGGCGTGCGCGGGCCGATCGGCGCGCCGCTCGACGCGTGGTTCGGCGTGCGCCTTGTCTTCACCACGGAAGGTGCCGCGCTGGCCACCGCGGTGATGTCCTTCCCGCTGATCGTGCGCGCGGTGCGGCTCGGGCTCGAAGCGGTCGATCCGGGGCTGGAGGCGGCGGCGCGCACGCTCGGCGCCGGGCCGGTGGACCGCTTCGTCACGGTGACGCTGCCGCTGATGTCGCCGGGCATCCTGGCTGGGGCGGTGACCGCCTTCGCGGCGGGCCTGGGAGAGTTCGGCGCAGTGATCACCTTCGCCTCCAACATCCCCGGCGAGACGCAGACCCTGCCGCTGGCGATCTACAGCGCCACGCAGACGCCGGGGGGCGAGGCGGTGGCGGCGCGGCTGGCCTTCGTCTCCTTCGGCCTGGCCATGGCCGGGCTGCTGCTGGCCGAGGCGATCGCGCGCCGCATGGGCCGCCTGCTCGGCCGCGCCTGATGCCGGAGATCGCGCTCCGCCACCGTTTCGGCCGGGACGGCTTTGCGCTGGATGTGGATATCGCGGCGCCGGCGGCCGGCGTGACCGCGCTGTTCGGGCCCTCGGGCTGCGGCAAGAGCACGATCCTGGCCGCCGTCGCCGGGCTGCTGCGGCCGCAGGACGGCCGCGTGGTGGTGGGCGGCGAGGTGCTGCTCGACACCGCGCGGCGCGTCTTCCGCCCGCCGGAGGCGCGGCGATGCGGCGTGGTGTTCCAGGATGCGCGGCTGTTCCCGCATCTCAGCGTCGAGACCAACCTGCGATACGGGCTGCGCCGCGCCCCGCCCGACGCAGCGGGCCCGGGCTTCGAGGAGGTGGTGGCGCTGCTCGGCATCGCCCATCTGCTCGGCCGGCGGCCGGGCGGGCTTTCGGGCGGGGAGCGGCAGCGCGTGGCGCTCGGCCGCGCGCTGCTCGCGCGGCCGCTGCTGCTGCTGATGGACGAGCCGCTGGCGGCGCTGGACGCGGCGCGGCGGGCGGAGGTGCTGCCCTTCCTGGCGCGGCTGCGGGATTCGGTCGGCGCGCCGTCGCGCGACGCCGCGCGCCTGCCGATCCTCTACGTCACCCACGCGCTCGACGAGGTGGATGCGCTGGCCGACCATCTGGTGCTGCTGGAGGCCGGGCGGGTGGTCGCCGCCGGCGCGGCGGAGGCGCTCTCGGCGCGCACCGACCTGCCGCAGCTCGCCGGGCGGCGCGACGGCGGCGTGCTGCTGCCCTGCACGGTGCTGGAGCGGGCGGAGGGGCTGACGCGGCTCGGCTTTGCGGGGGGCGAGCTGCTGACCACCTCGCGCGCCGGGCCGGCCGGGACGCGGCTGCGGGTGCGGCTGCGCGCGCGCGACGTCGCCCTGGCCACCGAGGAGCCGCGCGGGCTTTCGACGCGGAACATCCTGCGCGCGACCATCGCGGGGTTTTCCGAAGCCGCCGAGCCGGGCGAGGTCTTCGTCCGCCTGGCGGTCGGGCCGACCACGCTGCTGGCCCGCGTGGCGCGGGAGAGCTTGGCGCGGCTTTCGCTGCGAGAGGGGCTGGCCTGCTGGGCGCTGGTCAAGGCGGTGACGCTGGACCACCGCGCCGCCGAGCCGCCGGGGCCGGGCTGAGGCCGCATAGGCGCCAACCTATCACCCAACGGTGCGCAAGCTGGCCCGGGTGGAGGCGTTGCCTCACCACCACCAGGGCTGCCGCCCTGGACCGACGTCGGCAGAAAGGTCAAACACATGAACGGGATTACAAGGGGCCGCTGCCCCTTGGCGGGGCGCCGGGGCAGAGCCCCATAGGCGCCAACTTTGGCTTGACGGCCTTGCGGAATCGCGGCGGCGGCAGATGCGAGGCTCCGCCTCGCGCTCCGCCAGGGGCCCTGCCCCGTCGGACGCAGTGCGTCCGACCCCGCCAAGGGGCAGC
>JAIYDD010000218.1 GCA_027487675.1 Acetobacteraceae bacterium
ACCGCGCGTTCCAGCACCGTCAGCGTCTTCAGGCCGAGGAAGTCGAACTTCACCAGGCTCGCCTGCTCGACATGCTTCATCGAGTACTGGGTGATCAGCATCTCCGACCGCGGGTCGCGGTAGAGCGGCACGATCTCCATCAGCGGACGCCGCCCGATGACGACGCCGGCGGCATGAGTGGAAGCGTTGCGGTACAGCCCTTCCAGCTGCTGCGCGACATCCAGCAGCCGCGCCACCTGTTCGTCGCCGCGCTGCATCTCGGCCAGCCGCGGCTCGCCCTCGATCGCCTGCGCCAGCGCCACGGGCTTCGCCGGGTTGAAGGGGATGAGGGAGGCGATCTTGTCCACCTGCCCATAGGGCATGCCCATCACGCGGCCGACGTCGCGCACGGCCGCTTTCGCCTGCAGCTTGCCGAAGGTGATGATCTGCGCGACGCGGTCCGCGCCGTATTCGCGCACCACGTAGCGGATCACCTCGTCGCGCCGGTCCTGGCAGAAATCGATGTCGAAATCGGGCATCGAGACGCGCTCGGGATTCAGGAAGCGCTCGAACAGCAGGCCGAAGCGCAGCGGGTCGAGGTCCGTGATCAGCAGCGCCCAGGCGGCCACCGACCCCGCGCCCGATCCGCGCCCCGGCCCGACCGGGATGCCCTGCGCCTTCGCCCATTGGATGAAGTCGGCGACGATCAGGAAGTAGCCGGAGAAACCCATCTTCTCGATGACGGAGAGTTCGTAGTCGAGGCGCTTGCGATAGGTGTCGCGATCGGCGTCGGGCGTCGCCTGCGCCTCCAGCCGTTTCTCCAGCCCCTCGCGCGCCATCTCGGCGACCGTCTCTGCCTCCGTCATGCCGGGGCGCACCTTCGGGCAGATCGGCAGTTCGGGCTTGCGGCTTTCGGCCATCACCGCGCAGCGGCGCGCGATGGCCAGCGTGTTGTCGCAGGCCTCCGGCAGGTCGGCGAACAGCGCGCGCATCGCGGCCGGCGGCTTGAACCAATGCTCCGGCGTCACGCGGCGGCGATCCGGCTCGGCCAGCACGCGGCTCTCCGCGATGCAGAGCAGCGCGTCATGCGCCAGATGCATCGAGGCTTCGGCGAAATACACGTCGTTCGCGGCGACGATGGGCAGGCCGTGTTCGTCGGCCAGGCGCAGCAGGCCGGGCTCCACGATGCGCTCCACGGCCAGGCCATGGCGGTGCAGCTCCACCACCAGGTCGTCGGGGCCGAACACCTCCTTCAGCTGCGCCAGCAGCCGCGCCGCGGCGTCGCGCCGGCCTTCCGCCAGCAGCCGGCCTAGCGGGCCGGTGGTGCCGCCAGTCAGCAGGATCAGCCCCGGCGCGTGACGCGCCAGCATGTCCAGCGTCACGCAGGGTTCGCCGGAGGGATCGTCCGCCAGGTAGCCGCCCGAGGACAGCCGCTGGAGGTTGTCGAGTCCCGCCGCATCCCGTGCCAGCGCCACGATCGGATCGGGCCGGCTGCGCTGCGGGTCGGGCGCGCGGCCCGTATCCTCCGTCGCGCCGCGCGCCAGGAAGAGCTGGCAGCCCAGGATCGGCTGCACCCCCTTGCCCGTGCAGGCCTGCGAGAAGTCCAGCGCGCCGAACAGGTTCCCCGAATCGGTCAGCGCCACCGCCGGCATGCCCGCGGCACGCGCGAGCGCCGGCAGCTTCTCGGCCTTGATCGCGCCCTCCGACATCGAATAGGCGGAATGGGCATGCAGGTGGACGAAGGATGCGGACAAGGCAGCGTTCCTCGGGGCGCCCGGAGGATACCGCGCCGGTCAGCCCGGCTCCAGGGAGGGCTGCACCAGGCGCAGCGCGGCGTCACGGCCGATCTCCTGCCCCGCCTCCCCGCCTGCGATGGCGTCCTGCATCTGCGCCGCCGTGCCCTGCCAGTGCAGCACCGGCAGCAGGTGGAAGCGGTAGCGCGGATCGGCCAGCGGCAGCAGGTCCACGTCGGGGCGCTGGCCCGGATGGAACATGCCCGCGACGGGCAGGTGGATGCTCTCCGCGCGCGACAGCCAGCCGGCCAGCCAGGCGAAGGTGCTGATGGAGACGCAGAGATGCCGCGCCGCCCGCAGCGCCGTGAAATCCTCCATCGCCCCGCGGGAGGGCACGAAAACCGCATCCGGGAAGCGCGCGCGCAGCGCCTGGCTGTAGGGATCCTCCCCGATCTGGCCGAGGAAGACCGGCCGCAACCCGGTCTCCGCCACCAGCCGCGCATAGAAGGCGATGGGCAGCGGCCGGTAGTCGCGATGGATGCCGGCCAGGATCTCCGCGCCGCGGATGCTGATCACCAGGGCATCGGCGCCGAATTCGCGTCCCGGCTCGGGGGCGGCGAACAGCCCGCGCGCGGCGTCCAGCGGCAGCAGCAATTCCATCCGGCAGCCGAGCGCGCTGGTCTCCACGCCCTCCACCAGGCCTTCGCGCAGCAGGTAGCCGATGCGCTCCAGGTCCACGCGATGGCCGGCCACCACCAGGTGGCGGGCGGGCAGGCGCAGATGGCGCGGCGCGATGCCCCATTCGGGCAGCGCCTCGCCGGTGACCAGGCAGCGCCGCGCAAGGCCCGCGATGCGATGCGCCAGCATCACCTCGAACATCCGATTGCCGAGCCGCCCGCCCAGCCGGTAACGGATCACCTTCCGCATCGGCCGGGGGTAGACGCGCGCCCCCGCGCCCGCAAGCCGAGGAAGGATGCCGCATGACGGCGGAGACGGACCTGGCGCTGCTGCGCCGCGCCATCGCGCTCGCCGGGCAAGGCCGCGCCGCGGGCCAGCACCCGTTCGGCGCGCTGCTCGCCGATGCGCAGGGCCGCGTGCTGATGGAGGCGACGAACGGCTTCCACCCGCATGGCGACGGCACCGCGCATGCCGAACGGCTGCTGGCGACGCGGGCCTGCATCGAATTGCCGGCGGAGGCGCGCGCCGCCGCGACGCTCTATTCCAGCGCCGAGCCCTGCGCGATGTGCGCCGGCGCGATCTACTGGGCCGGGATCGGCCGCGTGGTCTATGGCCTGTCGGAATCGCGCCTGAAGGCGATGATCGGCCCACACCCCGAAAACCTGACCATGGCCCTGCCCTGCCGCACCGTCTTCGCCGCCGGCCAGCGCGACATCGCGGTGGAAGGCCCGCTGCTGGAGGAGGAGGCGGCGGTGGCGCACCACGGCGCCTGGTGACGCCGCGCGGTCAGTGCAGCTTCACCCGCGGCTCCGTCCGCCGGCTGAGCAGCCGGCCCAGCGAGGCCAGCGCCGTCTTCGGCGTGCCGTGCAGCGCGCGCTGGTGCATCTTGTAGAGCGAGCGGTACATCAGCCGCGCGAAGTAGCCCTCGACCATCAGGCTCTTGCCGACCAGCACGCCCATCAGGCTGCCGACGGTGGAGTAGTGGCCGAGCGAGACCAGGCTGCCGAAGTCGCGATAGACGAAGGGTTTCGGCGGCTCCCCCTTCAGGCGCCGGCGGATCTGCGCCAGCACATGGCTGGCCTGCTGGTGCGCCGCCTGGGCGCGCGGCGGCAGGTAGCCGCCGGGCCCCGGCCCCGGGCAGGCGGCGCAATCGCCGATGGCGAAGATGTCCGGGTCCCGCGTGGTCTGCAGCGTCGGCAGTACCGCCAGCTGCTGCATGCGGGCGAGTTCCAGCCCGTCGAGCTTCGCCAGCACGGGCGGGCCCTTCACGCCGGCAGACCAGACGACCAGCTCCGATTCCAGGAAGCGGCCATCGGCCAGCTGCACGCCCTGCGCGGTGATGCCGCTGACGCGCGTGCCGGCCAGCACCGTGACGCCCAGGCCTTCCAGAAGTTTGCGCGCGGCCTCCGACAGGCGTTCGGGCAGCGCGGGCAGGATGCGCGGCGCGGCCTCGATCAGCGTCAGCCGCAGGTCGCGTTCCGGGTTGATGCGGTCCATGCCGTAGGCGACGAGCTGGCGCGTGGCGCGGTGCAGCTCGGCCGCGAGTTCCGTGCCGGTGGCGCCGGCGCCGATGATGCAGACATGCAGCTGGCCGGGGCGGATCGGCTCGTTCTGCGTCTGGGCGCGGATGCAGGCGTTCAGCAGGCGGCGGTTGAAGCGGCGGGCCTGCTCCGTGGTCTCGAGCGGGATGGCGTGGTCGCGCACGCCGGGGGTGCCGAAATCATTCGTGGTGCTGCCGATGGCCAGCACCAGCGTGTCATAGGGCTCCACGCGTTCGGGCGTGATCTGGCGGCCATCCTCGTCGAAGGTGGGCCCGAGCAGCGCCAGGCGATTCGCGCGGTCGATGCCGACCAGCTCGCCATAGCGGTAGGTGAAGTGGTGCCAATGCGCCTGGGCCAGGTAGTCCAGCTCGTGGTCGTCCACGTCCAGGCTGCCGGCCGCCACCTCGTGCAGCAGCGGCTTCCAGAGATGGCTGCGGCTGCGGTCCACCAGCGTGACCTGCCCCTGCCCGCGCTTGCCGAGGCTGTCGCCCAGCCGGGTCGCCAGTTCCAGCCCGCCCGCGCCGCCGCCCACCACGACGATCCGGTGCGGCCCGGTCCGGGCGCGCGACGGGGCGCCGAGGGCGGCGACATCCTGCGGGGTTTCGGGGGCCATGGCGCGACGTCCGGGGAGGTGTTGCGGCGCAACACTACACCCGTCCGGGAGCCCAACGGCAAACATCTTGGTCGCGGCGAGTCAGCCCGCCACGATCTTCCCGTCCCGCAGCGTCACCACCCGGTCCATCCGCGCGGCGAGGTCGGGGTTGTGGGTGGCGATCAGCGCCGCGAGGCCCTGGCCGCGCACCGCCTCCAGCAATTCGCGGAAGACGCGGTCGGAGGTGCCGACATCGAGGTTGCCCGTCGGCTCGTCCGCCAGCAGCACGCGCGGGCGGTTGGCCAGCGCGCGGGCGATGGCCACCCGCTGCTGCTCCCCGCCCGAGAGCTTGCCGGGGCGGTGCTGTTCGCGGCCCTGCAGGCCGAAGGCGTGCAGCAATCCGGTCGCGCGCGCGCGGGCGGCGGCGCGCGGGGCGCCGGCGGCCATCTGCGGCAGCGCGATGTTCTCCTCCGCCGTGAATTCGGGCAGCAGATGGTGGAACTGGTAGACGAAGCCGATGGTGCCGCGGCGGATCGCGGTGCGCTGGTCGTCGGACAGCGTGCCGGCGGCGCGGCCGGCGACGAAGACCTCCCCGGCATCGGGGCGTTCCAGCAGGCCCGCCAGGTGCAACAGGGTGGACTTGCCGGTGCCCGACGGCGCGACGAGCGCGACGATCTCGCCCGGGGTCAGCGTCAGGTCGGCGCCGCGCAGCACCGGCAGCTCGCCGGCTTCCGTGCGGTAGCGGCGTTCCACTGCGCGCAGTTCCAGCGCGGGGGCGTTCTCGGGGGTGCCGGTCACGCGCAGCCCCTCACTCATTGCGCAGCATCACCACGGGGTCTGTCCGCGCCGCGCGCCAGCTGGGATAGATCGTCGCCAGCAGCGACAGGCCGAGGCCCATCGCGACCACCTGCGCCACTTCCCGCATGTCCACCACGGCCGGCAGCTGCGACAGGAAGTAGACCTCCGGGCTGAACAGCTCGGTGCCCGACAGCGCCTGGATCGCCTGGCGGATGCTCTCGATGTTCGCGCAGAAGACGATGCCGATCAGGAAGCCGATCAGCGTGCCCGCCACGCCGACGGAGGCGCCGCAGAGCAGGAAGATGCGCAGGATCGCGCCCCGCGTCGCGCCCATGGTGCGCAGCACCGCGATGTCCCTGCCCTTGTCCTTCACCAGCATGATCAGCGAGGAGACGATGTTGAAGGCGGCGACGATGATGATCAGGGTCAGGATCAGGAACATCACGTTCCGCTCGACCTGCACGGCCGCGAAGAAGCTGGAATTGGCGTCCTGCCAATCGAGGATCCGCAGCGGCCGGTCGCCGAGCGCGACGCGGATCGCGCGCGACACCGCGCGCACGCCTGTCGGGTCGCTCACGAAGACCTCGATCTGCGTCGCGCCGTCGCCGGTCTGGAAGAACAGCTGCGCGGCCGGCATGGGCAGGAAGACGAAGCTGCTGTCGTATTCGTGCATGCCCACCTGGAACAGCGCGACGACGGTATAGGCGCGCACGCGCGGCACCGTGCCGAAGACCGTGGTGCGCCCCTGCGGCGAGACCAGCGTGATCCGGTCACCCACCGTCACGCGCATGCGCTGCGCCAGCCGCGTGCCGATGACGATCGCGTCCTCGCCCTCGAAGCGGTCGAGCGAGCCCAGCATGATGTTCCGCTGGACCAGGCCGCGCGCGCGCAGATCCTCGGGCTTCACGCCGCGCGCCAGGCCGCCGGTGGCACCCCCCTGGTCGCTGGTCAGCAGCACCTGGCCTTCCACGATGGGCGTCGCGGAGACCACGCCCGGCACGCCGCGGATGCGCCCCGCCACCGCATCGTAGTCGGTGATGACGCGTTCCTGGCCATGCACGCCGAGATGCCCGTTCAGCCCCAGGATCCGCCCGAGCAGTTCCTGGCGGAAGCCGTTCATCACGCTCATCACGATGATCAGCGTCGCGACGCCGAGCGCGATGCCGACCAGCGAGAAGATCGCGATGACGGAGACGAAGCGCTCCCCTTTCCGCGCGCGCAGGTAGCGGAAGGCGACGGCGCGTTCGAAAGGGTTGAACATCAGGCGTGCATCCTCAGGGCCGGCGGCCGGCGGCCAGCATCAGCCGGTCCATGGCGACCCCGCCCGCCAGCCCGCCCGCCGCGCCGAGCACGACCACCAGCCAGATGCTCTGCTCGACGCCCGCCTGATCCAGCGCGGTGCCGAAGGCCAGCGCCGCCACCAGCGCCAGCATCGCCAAAACCATGTCCCGCATGTCAGCCCCTGATCTTCCCGAGCGCGTCCTCGGGCGAGACCTCGTGCCGTTCGCCGGTCATGCGGCGCTTGAGCTCCACCATGCCGGCGGCCGCCCCGCGCGGCCCGACGATGACC
>JAIYDD010000210.1 GCA_027487675.1 Acetobacteraceae bacterium
CGCCAAAGGCGCACGGAAGCATGAATCGCCAAAGGCGCACGGAAGCATGAATCGCCAAAGGCGCACGGAAGCATGAATCGCCAAAGGCGCACGGAACCATGAATAGCCAGGGGCGCACGGAACCATGAACCGCCAGGGGCGCACGGAACAATGACCCGTCGGCGGAGGACCGGCGCATGAGCCTGCTCGGCTGGCTCGAGCACGGGGTCGTCCGGCTCAACCAGTTCGTATGCGGAACGCTGCTGGCGGCGTCCTGCGCGCTGGTCTTCGCCAATGTCGTGCTGCGCTACGGCTTCGGCGTCTCGCTCGCCTGGGCCGAGGAAGCGGCGCGCTACATGATGATCTGGGCCGCGCTGCTCGGCGCCGGGCTCGCGCTGCGCGCCGGCGCGCACATCGCCGTGGACATCCTGCCCGAAGCCCTGCCGGAACTGGCTGCGCGCGTGCTGCGCGCGATCATCCTGCTCGCCGTCGCCGGCTTCCTGGTGCTGCTCGCCGAGCTCGGCATGGGCTATGCCGAATTTGCGATGATGCAGCGCACCCCGGTGCTGCGGCTGCCGCAGGGCTGGATCTACATGGCCATCCCCATCGGCTGCATGCTGATGCTGGCCCACCTTCTGATGATCGCGCGCGACTTCATCCTGCGTCCGAAGGACGAGGACCAGCAGGTCCGCGCGGCGGAGATGGGCTCGCTGTGACGCTGCTCGCCCTCGTCTTCCTCGGCACGCTCGCGCTCGGCATCCCGATCGCCTTCACCATGGGCATGGCGGGTGCGGCCGTGATCTACGTGGAGGATTTGGCCGACCTGCTGCTGGTGCCGCAGCAGATCTTCGCGGGCCTCGACAGCTTCCCGCTGCTGGCCATCCCCTTCTTCATCCTGGCGGCCGAGCTGATGACCGGCGGCCGCATCACCGACGTGCTGCTGCGCTTCGCCACCGCCTGCATCGGCCGCGCACGCGGCGGGCTGGGGCATGCGAACGTCGTCACCTCCACCCTGTTTTCCGGCATCTCCGGCAGCGCGCTGGCCGATGCGGCGGGGCCGGGCGCCGTGATCACGCGGATGATGCGCGAAGCCGGCTATCCGGGCGGCTATGCCGCGGCGCTGACGGCATCCGCCGCCATCGTGGGCCCCATCATCCCGCCCTCGATCATCATGGTGGTCTATGCGCTGACCGACAATTCGGTGACGGTCAGCGGCCTGTTCATGGCCGGCATCGTGCCGGGCCTGCTGATCTCCGCCGCGATGATGGCGACCAACCACGCCATCGCCATCCGCCGAGGCTATGGCGGCCTGGCGCCGCGGCCGAAGCTGCCGGAATTCGCCCGCCTGCTGCTGCACGCCGCGCCCGCGCTGCTGATGCCGCTGATCATCATCGGCGGCATCCATGGCGGCGTCTTCACGCCGACCGAGGCGAGCGCGGTCGCGACCGTCTACGCGCTGCTGGTCGGGCTATTCGTCTATCGCACGCTGGCATGGTCGGCGATCCCGGGCATCCTGGTGCGGACCACGGTGATGACCGCCTCCGTCATGCTGATCATCGGCATGAGCAACATCTTCGGCTATGTGCTGACGGTGCTGCAGGTGCCGCAGGCGGTGGGCGACTGGATCGGCGGGATGGGCCTCTCCCCCATCATGTTCCTGCTGGCGGTCAACGTCTTCCTGCTGCTGTTCGGCATCTTCATGGAACCGCTGCCGGGCGTGATGATCCTGGTGCCGATCCTCGCACCGCTGGCAACCCTGATGGGCGTGGATCCGCTGCACTTCGCGATCGTGGTGATCGTGAACCTGACGCTCGGCATGATCACGCCGCCGGTCGGGGGATTGCTGTTCGTGACGCAGATCGTCTCGCGCGTGCCGATGGGGCAGATCGTGCGGGAACTCTGGCCCTTCCTGGCCGCGCAGCTTCTCGTGCTGCTGCTGCTGACCCTGGTGCCCGGGCTGTCGACCTGGCTGCCCAACGCACTCGGCTACACGAAGTGACGTCCAAGCAAGAGGAGGAAAGCACCATGTCCATCACCCGCCGCAACCTGGCGCTGCTCGGCGCCGCCAGCGCCGCCACACTCGCGATGCCGTCCGTCGTCCGCGCGCAGGCCGCGCGCACCATCCGCTACACGCATTTCCAGCCCGGCCGGCTGGACCAGCCGAAGCACGCCGCGGCGCTGGCCTTCAAGAGCACGGTCGAGGGCCTGACCGGCGGGCGCCTGCGGGTCGAGATCTTCCCCGCCGGCCAGCTCGGCCCGGCGCCGCAGGTGATGGAGCAGCTTCGCCTCGGCAGCCTGGAGATGGCGGTGGTGCATGATGGCGGCATCGCCGGCACCTACGCGCCCTACCAGGTCTTCTCGCTCCCCTTCGTGTGGGAGACGCAGACCACCGCCTGGCGGGTGCTGGACGGCGCCTTCGGCGCCGAGATGGCGGAGGACATGCGCCGCCGCGCCAACATCCGCCTGCTGGCCCATGCCGACAACGGCGTGCGCCACTTCACCAACAACCGCCGCCCGATCGTGACGCCGGACGACCTGCGCGGCCTGAAGATCCGCGTGCAGCCCAGCCCGGTCTTCGTGCGGCTGGTCGAAAGCCTGGGCGCCTCCGCGTCGGCCATCGACTGGGGCGAGCTGCCGGCAGCGCTGGCGCAGGGCACGGTGGACGGGCAGGAGAACGGGGTGACGAACATCCTCGCGGGCTCGCTGTTCCAGCACCAGCGCCACATCACGCTGAACGGCCATGTCTATTCGCTGCACGCCTACCTGATGTCCGACCGCTTCTGGAACCGGCTCGGCGCCGATGAACGCGCGGCGGTCGCGCAGGGGACGGAGATCGCGAAGGTGATCCATCGCGGCATGACCACCGCGCAGGACGCGAATGCCGAGCCGATCCTGCGCGAGCGCGGCATGACGGTGCAGCGCCTGACCTCCGCGCAGATCGACGCCTTCCGCCAGCGCGCGCAGCCCGCCGTGCGCGAATGGCTGGAACGCGAGATCGGCCGCGAATGGGTGGACAAGCTGGTGGCCGCGACGCGCGCCGCGACGCAGCCGGCGTAAGCGCCCGCTTCCCCCTCCCCCGCTGTCGCAGGTGAGGGCTTGGGCGAGGCCTAAGGAGAGCTAGGACACCATGCGCGTCGTGATCCTCGACGACGGCTACGATCACTACGACGCCGAGCGGGAGGTGCTGGCCCCGCTCGGGGCCGAGGTCGCGATGCGCCCCTGCGGCCACAGCCGCGGGGCGGTTCGGCAGGCCATCGCGGATGCCGACGCCGCGCTGGTCCGCGAAAGCCCGGTGGACGAGGCAGCCTTCGCCGCGGCGCCGCGCCTGCGCGGCCTGGTGCGCTACGGCGTCGGCGTGGACAACATCGACCTCGCCGCCGCCACCGCGCGCCGCATCCCGGTCTGCAACGTGCCCGACTACGGGGTCGAGGAAGTGTCGGACCACGCGCTCGCGCTGCTGCTCGCGGTGGCCCGCCGCATCCGCGAAGCCGATGCGCGGGTGCGCGCCGGCGCCTGGGGCGCATCGCGCACGCGCCCCGTCTTCCGCATCGCCGGCGGCACGCTCGGCCTGATCGGCCTCGGACGCATTGGCAGCGCCTTCCTGCGCAAGGCGCGCGCGCTCGGCTTCGCACGGATCCTGATCGCCGATCCTGGCCTCTCGGCGGCGCCCGAGGGGTGCGAACTCGCCGACCCGCTGACCATCGCCGCCGCGGCCGACGCGATCAGCTTGCACGCGCCGGCCACGCCCGCCACGCGCCACGTCGTTGGCCACGACTTCCTGGCGCTGACCAAGGCCAACGCCGTACTGGTCAACACCAGCCGCGGCGCGCTGGTGGACGAGGCGGCGCTGGCGCAGGCGCTGGCCGCAGACCGGCTGCTTGGCGCCGGCCTCGACGTGTTCGACACCGAGCCGCTGCCGATGGACAGCCCGCTGCGCAACCTGCCTGGCGTGGTCCTCACCGACCACGTGGCCTGGTATTCGGAAGCGGCGATCGCGGATCTGCAGCGCAAGGCGGCGGAGGAGATCGCGCGGCTGCTGACCGGCGCCGCGCCGCTGCACCAGGTGAACCGCTGGACGTGACCCCATGCACACGCTGATCCCTGCCCTGTCCGCCGCCCGCGTGATTCCCGTGGTGCGCACCACCCGCACCGATCTCGCCGCCCGCGCCGTCGCCTGGCTGCGCGAGGCCGGCATGACGGTGTTCGAGATCACGCTGACCGTCCCCGACGCGACCGCGCTGATCCGCGAACTCGCCGCCGAGCCCGGCCTGCTGGTCGGCGCCGGCACCGTGCCGGACCGCGCCGCGGCGGAGGCGTGCCTTGCCGCCGGCGCGCGCTTCCTCGTCGCGCCCTGGGTCGATGCCGATGTCGCGGCGGCGGCGCGCGCGGCCGGGGCGTGTTCGATGCTCGGCGCGATGACGCCGGGCGAGGTACGCGCCGCGCGCGCGGCCGGCGCCGATGTGGTGAAGATCTTCCCCGCCGCCTCCGCCGGCGGGCCCGCCCATGTGAAGGCGCTGCGCGCCGTCTTCCCCGACACGGTCTTCTGCCCGACCGGTGGCGTGGATGCGCGCAACGCCCCCGACTACATCGCCGCCGGCGCCGCCTTCGTCGGCATCGGCGGCCGCCTGGTGGATGAAGGCCTGCTCGCGCGCGGCGAGCGCGAGGCCGTGCAGGCCGCGGCGCGCGACGCGCTCGGCATCCGCCAGGCCTGACCCGTTGCAAGGACCACGGACATGCTGACCCAAGAGATCATCGAAGGCTTCCGCACCGTCGCCATCGCCTCCATCGCCGATGCGATTGACAAGGTGGTGGGCCGCCGCGGCTACCTGCACCACGCCATCAAGAACCGCATCAACGAGAAGCGCATGGTCGGCCCCGCCGTCACCACGCTGCACGCGAAGTCGAGCGAGTTCCTGCCGCCCACCCTGGCGCTCGACCTGATCGAGGACAGCGCGCCGGGCAGCGTCATCGTCATCGGCGCGGCGGGCGACACCGACCTCGCCTTCTGGGGCGGCATCATGACGGCGGGCGCCTTCGCCAAGGGCCATGCCGGCGCGCTGCTGGCCGGTGGGCTGCGCGACGTGCAGGAGATCCAGCGCGACTACGACCTCCCGGTCTTCGCGCCGCATGTCTCGCCGGGCACCAGCCTCGGCCGCACCGCGACCATTGCGAAGGACATCCCCGTGGAGGTCGGCGGCATCCTGGTGCATCCGGGCGACCTGGTGGTGGGCGACGTGGACGGCGTCTGCATCGTTCCCCCGCAGCACGCGGCTGCGGTGCTGGCGATGGCGCGCGAGATCGACGCGCGCGAAGCGGAACAGGCGCGGCTGATCGTGGAAGCGAAGTCCCTGAAGCAGGGCCTCGCCAAGTACGGGCGCATCTGATGCCGGACATGATCTGCATGGGCGAGCCGCTGGTGGAGTACAACCTCCAACCGGTGGGCGCGGACGGGCGGCGGCTCTACCTCGAAGGGCATGGCGGCGACACGTCCAACGCCGCCATCGCGGCGGCGCGGCAGGGCGCTTCGGTCGGCTACCTGTCGGCCATCGGCGCCGATCCCGGCGGCGACGGCTTCATGGCGCTGTGGGCGGCGGAAGGCGTGGACACCGCGCTGGTGTGCCGCGATGCGGATGCCTACACGGGGATGTATTTCGTCACGCATGACGAGCGCGGACACCACTTCACCAACCACCGCAAGGGCAGCGCCGCCAGCCGCATCAAGCCGGCCGACCTGCCGCTGGAGGCCATCGCCAGGGCGCGCGTGCTGCATCTGTCCGGCATCACGCTGGCGATCAGCGAGACCTCCTGCGATGCCGGCTTCGCAGCGATGGAGGCCGCGCGCCAGGCGGGCGTCACCGTCAGCTTCGACACCAACCTGCGCCTGAAGCTCTGGCCGCTGCGCCGCGCGGCCGCGACCATCCACGCGGCGATCGCGCAGGCCGACATCTGCTTCCCCTCGCTGGACGATGCGCGCGCGCTGACGGGGCTCGATGCGCCGGACGCCATCGCCGACCGCTACCTGGCGCTCTGCCCCCTCGTGATGCTGAAGCTGGGCGCGGAGGGCGTGCTGGTCGCCACGCGCGAATCGCGTACCACCCTACCGGGCTTCCGCGTCGCCGCGGTGGACGCGACCGGCGCCGGCGACACCTTCGCGGGCGCGTTCCATGCACGACGACTGGCGGGCGACGGGCTGATGGAGGCGGCGCGCTACGCCAATGCCGCCGCGGCGCTGTCCACCCTCGGCTACGGCGCGGTGGCGCCGATGCCGCGCGCGACGCAGGTCAGGGAATTCCTCGCAGCGCAGGCGTCATGACCGGGCGCGCATGCGTCGCGCCAGGTTCGCCCACCATGCGCAGGAAGCCGCAGGCTTCGTAGAAGGCGAAGGACGCGACGGGGGCACGCACGCGCAGGCGGCGGAAGCCGGCCTGCGCGGCGTCCTGCGTCAGCGCCTCCAGCAGCGCTCGGCCGGCGCCACGGTGCCGGGCCGCGCGCCGCACATAGAGCCGCCGCACCCGCCCCGCCGCTTCCGACTTCAGGTAGGGGTCGCGCGTCAGCCCGCAGAGGCCGAGCAGCGCGCCGCCTGCGAAGGCGCCGAACAGCGCCTCGCCCACGGCGTCGAAGCGGATCGCGCCTGCATCCCAATCCTCGCGCAGCACCTCCAGCACGCGATGGCCATCGGCCAGCGCATCGGCGGCGAGGTCCGCGAAGCCCGGCGGCAGCGCGGCCAGGCGTTCCAGGTGGAAGGGGGCGGGCGCGCGCATTCAGCCGAAGGCGCGGTTGTCGCCGGGGCGCAGGCGCAGCCCGGGGCGCAGGTTGCGGAAGGGCAGCGTCGCGGGGTCCGCCACCACCGGGCCGGGCGCGGCGACCACCAGCACCGCGCTCGCAATGGGCTGGAAATCGGCGCGGAAATGCACGCTCGACTTCAGCGCCAGGATGCGCTGGTCGCGCGGTTCCAGCCCGACATGGCGGAACACTTCCTGGTCGTAGGGCTGGAATTTCTGCGACGTCACGATCACCCGCACGCCGCCGATCGCGACCAGCGCGGTGGGGCCGAGATCGGCGGGGTTGCCGCGCGCCATGTTGCCCGTGCAGGTGAAGCGGCCATCCGTCAGCGCCAGCACGCGCGCGGTGACGCGCAGCGGCGCGCCATCGGACTTGCCGCCGAGGGAGAGCGCGACCTCCGCGCCGACGCCTGCCGCGTGGCAGGCGCGCGCGCTTTCGGCATCGTTGATCGGGCAGAGCACGGCGCCCTGCGCATCCTGGCGGATCAGCTCGGCCAGCAGGCCGGTGGTGTCGCCATGGCCGCCACCGCCCGGATTGTCCTGCGTGTCCGCCAGCACGACGGGGCGCGTGGCGCCGGCGGCGAGGCGGATCGCCTCCGCGACACCTTCGGCCGCGTCGCGCACGCTTTGCGCGAAGTCGGGCTCGCGCCGGCGCAGCTCGGCCAGCAGCGCATCGGCGGCGGCATCGGCGGCGGCCTGAGTCTCCGCGAAAGCCGCGATGGCCGGGCCGCAATCGGCGAAATCGGCGTAGGGGAAGCCGAAGCAAAAGGCGAGCTCGTCCACGCCGAAGCGTGCGGCGATTTCGGTGCGCGCCGCCATCACATCGGCCATCGGCGAGACCAGCGTGCACTGGCTGGTGATCGGGATCAGCAGGTCGAGCTGGCGATACGCCCTGGCCGGCGCGCGGCCGGTGCGGATGCGCGCCAGCAGCAGCTCGAAGGCGCGCGCCCCGGCCTCCCGCATGTCCACATGCGGGTAGCTGCGGAAGGGCACGGCGGCCTCCACCTGCTCCACCATCGCGCGCGTCAGGTTGCAGTGTGGATCGAGGCTGATGGCGATGGGCACGGTGTCGCCGAGGATCGCGCGGGCACGGCGCAGCACCTCGGCTTCCGCGTCGGGGAAGTGTTCCGCGACCATCGCGCCGTGCAGGTCGAGATAGAGGCCGTCCAGCTTTCCGGCATCGGCCGCCGCCGCCAGGTCGTGGAACACCAGCGCGCAGAAGCGTTCGAAGGCCTCGGCGGTGACAGGTCCCGCGGGGTTTGCAAATGCCCAGGCGAGCGGGGCGAGTTCCACGCCTTCGCGCTCCGCCACGCGGATCGCGCCGGCGGAAGGCACGGCCGTCTCGCGCAGGTTCGGGATGTAGGTCGCCGGCCGCTGGACGCTGGGCCATGCGCCGGGGTTCAGGAATTCGGCCCAGGTGGTGGGGCGCGGCGCGAAGGAATGGCTTTCGTGCCAGAAGCCGCCGATGGCGATGCGCATGGGTCTCAATCCTTCGCGATGCCGGCGGTGGCGAGCACGGCGTCGGCCAGCACCAGCAGCCCGGCCTCGGCCCAGGCGGGGGTGATGCTCTCGGCCTCGTTGTGGCTGATGCCGCCATGGCAGGGGCAGAACAGCATCACCGCGGGCAGGCGGCGCGCGACATAGACGGCGTCGTGGCCGATGGCCGTCGGCATGTCGCGATGCGCGATGCCGCGCGCGCGGGCGGCGTCGCGCAGGCGCTGCGCCAGCGCGGCGTCGAAGGGCGTGGCTGGCGAGACCCAGAAATCCGCGATGTCGATCGCCACGCCTCGACGCGCCGCGATGCCGGCGGCTTCCGCGCGCAGGCGCGTGGCGAGCGCGGCGAGCAGCGTCTCGTCGTCGTGGCGCGTGTCCAGGCTGAACCAGGCGCGGCCGGGCACGACGTTGCGGCTGTCCGGGTGAAGGGCCAGGCGGCCGATGGTGGCGCGCGCGCCGGCATCCAGCGCGGCGCGTTCGATCGCCAGCGCAAGCTCGGAAGCTGCCATCATCGCGTCGCGCCGTCCGGCCATGGCGCTGCCGCCATGCGAATCCTCGCCGGTCACCGTGATGTCGAACCAGTGCTGCGCCAGCGCGTGCGTGACGATGCCGAGGTCCAGCCCTTCGCGTTCCAGCACCGGGCCCTGTTCGATGTGCAGCTCGAAATAGGCCGCGAGGGATTGCAGCGCGGTGGGATCGGCGGCGCCGGCCCAGCCGATGCGCGCGATCTCCGCGCCGAAGCGCGCGCCGGCGCTGTCGGTCTTCGCCAGCACCTCGGCTTCCGAGAAGATGCCCATGGCGCCACCGCTGCCCATCATCGGCGGCGAGAAGCGGGCGCCTTCCTCATTGGTCCAGTTGACCAGCGCGATCGGCGCCTCGGTCTCCACGCCCGCCTCGTGCAGCGCGCGCAGGATCTCGAGCCCCGCCAGCACGCCAAGCACACCGTCGAATTTCCCGCCCGTCGGCTGGGTGTCGAGATGGCTGCCCACCGCCACCGGCGCGCGCGACGCATCACGCCCCGGCCGCGTCAGCACCATGTTGCCGAAGCGGTCGGCCGTCAGCGTGGCACCCGCCGCCTCCGCCTCCCGTTGCAGCAGCGCGCGCGCCTGCGCGTCGAGGTCCGTCAGCGCCTGGCGGTTGCAGCCGCCCTTCGGCGTGGCGCCGATGGCGGCATACGCCATCAGGCTCTCCCACAGCCGCGCGCCGGAGAGCGGCAGGTTGCTGGTCAGGACACGGCCTCCACCCCGCACCAGGCCGCCACGCTCAGCGCGATGGCCTTGGTGATGTCGTGGATGCTGTCCAGGCCGACGCTTTCGTCGATGCCGTGGATCTCCTGCGCATCCGGCCCGAAGCACGCGACCGGCGTGCCCTGGTAGAGCTGGAAGAAGCGCCCATCGGTCAGCCCCGTGGCGGGGTATTGCCGCAGCTCGCCCCCCGTCACCTCGGCATAGGACCGCATCGCGAGCTGCACGATCGGCGCCTGCATGTCGAAGACGCAGGGATCGGCGTGGAAGCCCTGGAACTCCACGCGCACCTTCGCACCGCGCAGCGCCGGGTCGGCCTTCGCCGCCTCGACAACCCGCAAAATGTCGGCGCGCACGGCATCCGCCGTGTTGCCCATCATCACGCCGACGCGCAGGCCAAGCCGCGCGCGGGTGGCGACGGAGCTGTTCCACTCCCCACCCTCGAAGGTGCCGAGGTTGACGTTGACCGGATGGTTCACGCCGCGGAAGCCGGCATGGATGCGCGAGCCGTCATTCATCTCCCGCTCGTAGTCCTGGAAGCGGGCCCAGATCGCCATGCCGGCTTCCACCGCGTTCACGCCGGCCTGCTTGTCGCGCACATGCGCCGGCCGCCCGGTGACGGTGACGAAGGCCCAGACCACGCCGACCTCGGCCGAATACAGCGCCGGCAGGCCGGGGCCGGGTTCGGGGATGATCACGGCGTCGGCCTTCGGCATCGCGACCAGGCAGGCCAGCGCGCCATTGCCGCTGCATTCCTCCTCGATCACCGACTGCATCTGCACCTCGGCAGCCGGTTGCAGCCCGGCCTCGCGCAGCGCGCGGAAGGCGGTGACATAGGCGATGATGCCGGCCTTCATGTCGCCGGCGCCGCGGCCATACATGCGGCCGCCGCGAATCGCCGGCTCGAAGGGCGGCGTGCTCCATTCGTCGGCGGCACCTTCCGGCACCACGTCCACATGGCCCTGCAGCACCAGCGACCGGCCCTTCGCGTCGCGCGGGCGGTGCACGGCCACGACGTTGTCGCGCCCCGCATAGGGGATCAGCGGCGGCGAGAAGCCGGGGTGGTCCCGCAGCGCCTCCACCTCCACCGGCACGCGACGCGGCGCCAGGCCGATGCCTTCGTAGATCCGCGCCATCTCGTTCAGCGCGCCCTGCTCGTTGCCCAGCGTTGAGGGGCAGCGCACCAGGCGTTCCAGCATCCGCAGCGCGTCATCCCGCAACGCGTCGCAGGCGCCGAGGATGGCGCGGCGCGCACCGGGGTCGAGCGGCATGGTATCCGACATGCAAGTGCCTTCTGCCTGGTCGGCGCGCTGTCGCGCCTGTCCCGCCGGGCGAAGCCGGCGCGACCGGAGTGTATAGGGGTGGGACAACGGTTGATGAACTCTTGCTGACTCGCGTCCGCCTGCCCAGGCCGCGGTCACGGATGCGTCAGCGCCCGCGCTTCCGCCGGGACCCGCCCCGCGGCTAGGCTGTGCCGATGCACGCCTTCGCCCATCCCGGCCACGCCGCCCATGCGCCGCGCTTCTTCCTGATGCGCGGCCGGCTGCATCCGAACTACGAGGTGCCGGGCCGCGCCGAGGCGCTGGCGGCGGGCCTGGCGACGCTCGGCATCGCGCCCGCCCTGCCCCCGCCCGCCCCGCGCGCGGCGCTGGAGGCGGTGCACGATGCCGGCTACCTGGACTTCCTGCGCGACGCGCCCGCCGCCTGGGCCGCGCTGCCGGATGCGGGGGCGGAGATGGTGGCAAACATCCACCCCTCGCCGGAGATGCTGGCGCAAGGCGGCGTCGCGGGCGCGCATCCGGTGGCGCGGCTCGGCGCCTACACCGCCGACACCGCCTGCCCGATCGGGCCCGGCACCTGGGATGCCGCGCTCGGCGCGGCCGCCTGCGCGCTGGCCGCGGCGGAGCAGGCGGCGCAGGGACGCAGCGCCTATGCGCTGTGCCGCCCGCCGGGCCACCACGCCTATGCCGCGCGGGCCGGCGGGCATTGCTACCTGAACAACGCGGCCATCGCGGCGGAGGCGCTGCTGCGCGCGGGGGCGGCGCGCGTCGCGGTGCTCGACATCGACAGCCACCACGGCAACGGCACGCAGGGCATCTTCTGGCAGCGCGGCGAGGTGCTGACCGTCTCGGTCCATGCCGACCCGGACCGCTACTATCCCTGGTATGTCGGCCGCGCCGGCGAACGCGGCGCGGGGCCCGGCGAGGGCGCGAACCTGAACCTGCCGCTGGCCTTCGGCACCGGCGACGAGGACTGGCTGGCCGCCATCGCCAACGGGCTTGCCGCCATCCGGCAATCGGGGGCGGAGGCGCTGGTCGTCTCGCTCGGCTTCGATGCGTCCGAGCACGAACCTCTGGCCGCGCTGGCCGTCACCGCCGACGGTTTTGCGCGTGCCGGCGCGCTGATCGCCGCCGCCGGCCTGCCGAGCGCGATCGTGCAGGAAGGCGGGTACAATGTGGGGCTGATCGGCACGCTGCTGGGGCGGTTCCTGACGGGTTGGTCTTCGCCTTTCGGTTGATTTGCGGCGCGGAACCACCCACGCTCGGTTCCGTGAGCGCCATCGCCCGCATCCCGACCTTCGCCTTCGCCGGCATCGAGGCCCTGCCGGTCGAGGTGCAGGTGCAGATCGCGCCCGGCCTGCCGGCCTTCCTGGTCGTCGGCCTGCCCGACAAGGCGGTGGGCGAATCGCGCGAACGCGTGCGCGCCGCGCTGACCTCCATCGGCCTGTCGCTGCCGCCGAAGCGCGTGCTGGTGAACCTCGCACCCGCCGACATCGCGAAGGAGGGCAGCCATTTCGACCTGCCCATCGCGCTCGGCGTGCTGGCCGCGATGGAGGTGCTGCCGCGCGACGAGGTCTCCCAGTTCGCGGCGGTGGGGGAACTGGCGCTGGACGGCACGCTGGCCCCCGTCGCCGGGGTGCTGCCCGCCGCGATGGCGGCCGCCGAGCGCGACCTCGGCCTCGTCTGCCCCGCCTCCCAGGGCCCGGAAGCCGCCTGGGCCGGCAGCGTGGAGGTGCTGGCGCCGGCCGACCTGCCGGCGCTGATCAACCATTTCCGCGGCACCCAGCACCTGGCCCCGCCGGAGCCGCCCTCGCTGGCCACCGACGCCGCCCGCGGACCGGACCTGTCGGACGTCCGCGGCCAGGAATCGGCCAAGCGCGCGATCGAGGTCGCGGCGGCCGGCGGCCTCAACCTGCTGATGCTCGGCCCGCCCGGCGCCGGCAAATCCATGCTCGCCGCGCGCCTGCCCGGCCTGCTGCCCGACCTGACGCCGGCCGAGGCGCTGGAGGTGAGCCTCGTGCACTCCGTCGCCGGCCTGCTGCAGGATGGCCGCCTGCTGCGCCGCCCGCCCTTCCGCGAGCCGCACCATTCGGCCTCCGTCCCCGCCCTCGTCGGCGGCGGCGCGCGCGGCAAGCCGGGGGAGATCAGCCTGGCGCATCTCGGCGTGCTGTTCCTGGACGAATGGCCGGAATTCCCGAAGCCGGCGCTGGAGGCGCTGCGCCAATCCATGGAGACCGGCCGCGCCACGATCAGCCGCGCCGCCGCGCACGTCACCTATCCGGCGCGCTTCCAGTGCATCGCGGCGATGAACCCGTGCCGCTGCGGGCATCTCGGCAATCCGGCGCGGGAATGCGCGCGCGCGCCGGGCTGCGGGCAGGACTACATGGCCAAGCTGTCGGGACCGCTGCTGGACCGGATGGACATGGTGATCGAGGTGCAGCCCATCCCGCCCGCGGAGCTCACCCGCGCCCCGCCGGGGGAACGCAGCGCGGCGGTCGCCGCCCGCATCGCGGCGGCGCGCGAGGTGCAGCGGGCACGCGGCCTGCGCTGCAACGCCGAGGCGGGGCTGCACGACCTTCAGCCGCTCACCGAGCCGGAGGCGCTGGCGCTGCTGGAAGTGGCCGGGCCGCGGCTCGGCCTCTCCAACCGCGGCCATGTCCGCGCGCTGCGCGTGGCGCGCACCATCGCGGACCTGGCCGGGGCGGCGCGCACGACGCGCGCCCACATGGCGGAGGGGCTGGCTTTCCGGCACCGGGTGCCGGGGCGATAGGGCGCGATCGACCTGGCTGCGCACGCCGCAGGCATGCGCGCCCAGGGCGGGAATGGCGGGTCGAGGCCGCGCCGCTCAATCCCCCAGCCGGAACGCGTCCGCGATCCGGCGCACCTGGCCGGCCGCGTCCACCACCACCACGTCGAAGCGCACGCCCGTCGTCCCGTGGCCGGGATTCATGGCAAGCCACGCCTCCGCCGCCGCCATCAGCCGCCGGCGCTGCGCGGGGCCAAGCGCGAGGGCGGCCTCGGCCAGCGTCGGCCGCGCCTTCACCTCCACGAAGGCCAGCAGGCCCGCGCGTTCCGCGACCAGGTCGATCTCCCCGGCGGGCGTGCGCACCCGCTGCGCCAGCACCGCCCAGCCCTCGGCCGCCAGCGCCGCGGCGGCGCGGTCCTCGGCGTGGCGGCCGCGCGACTCGGCGGCCAGGCGGGTCTCGGTCGGGCGCGGCACGGAACCAGCCTGCGCAATCAGCCACGTGGGCGCCACGGCTTTCGCACCAAGGGCGCCGGACCAGAGGGCGTTGCGAAACCCGCGGCGGACCCGCCGGCCAGGGCCGGAACCAGGACCGCGCGGCCTGCGGCCCGCATCGCCCCCCTCCCCGCCCCGACGACAGCCGCCGCGTGCCGGTCTAGCCTTCACCCACCCCGCGCGGAGACCGGCATGCCCCGCTTCCTGCTCGCCCTGATCCTGCTGCTGCCCGCCCTGCCCGCGCTCGCGCAGCGGCACATGATCGTCGCCCCGCACCCGCTGGCCGCCGAGGCCGGCCGCGGCGTGCTGCGCGATGGCGGATCGGCGCTCGATGCCGCGATCGCCGCCGCGGTGATGCTGACGCTGGTCGAGCCCCAGGCGTCGGGTATCGGCGGCGGCGGGCTGATGCTGCATTTCGAGGAGGAAACGGGCACGCTGCAGGCCTGGGACGGCCGCGAAGCCGCCCCTGCCAGCGCGACGCCGGCCCTGTTCCTCCGCCCGGACGGGCAGCCGATGTCCTTCCCCGAAGCCATGGAAGGCGGCCGCGCCGTCGGCGTGCCCGGCCTGCTGCGCATGCTGGAAGCCGCGCATCGCGAGCATGGCCGCCTGCCCTGGGCGCGGCTGATGGAGCCCACCATCCGCGCCGCGCAGCAGGGTTTTGCGGTGACCCCGCGGCTCTCGGCCGCCATCGGCGCCACCGCGCCGGCGCTGCGCCGCAACCCGGCCGCGCGCGCCTATTTCCTCGACGCCGAGGGCAACCCCTGGCCCCCCGGCCACATCCTGCGCAACCCGGAACTGGCCGAGGTGCTGCTGGCCATCGCGGCCGACGGCGCGGAGGCGCTGCATCGCGGCCCGCTCGCCGCCGAGATCGTCGCCGCCGTGCAGTCCCACCCCAACCCGGGCGGGCTGACGGAAACCGACCTCGCCGCCTACCAGCCGCGGCGCCGCCAGGTGCTCTGCCAGCCCTACCGGGCCTTCCGCGTCTGCGGCTTCGGCCCGCCCACCTCGGGCGGCGTCGCGGTGGGGCAGATCCTCGGCATCCTGGAACATGTCGCGCTGCGCGGCCTCGACCCGCGCGGGGCGGATGCGGCGCATCTGCTGGCCGAGGCCGGGCGGCTCGCCTTCGCCGACCGGAACCTCTATCTGGCCGACGAGGATTTCGTCCGGGTGCCGCTGCGCGGGCTGCTCGACCCCGCCTACCTGACCCTGCGCGCCCAGGCGCTGGACCGCGACCGCGCCATGCCCCCGCCGCGCCCCGGCAACCCGCGCTGGCGCGAGGGCGCGCCGCACGCCCCGCAGGCCACGGAATTCGGCACCGGCACCAGCCATATCGTCGCGGTGGACCGCTGGGGCGATGCCGTCTCGCTGACGCCGACCATCGAGGCGGTGATGGGATCGCGCGTGATGGTGCGGGGCTTCCTGCTGAACAACCAGCTGACCGACTTCGCCTTCCTGCCGGAGCAGGACGGCCGCCCGGTGGCGAACCGGGTCGAGCCGGGCAAGCGCCCGCGCTCCTCTACCGCGCCGACGGTGGTGCTGGACGGCAGCGGAAGGCTGGCGATGCTGGCGGGCTCGGCCGGCGGCGTGCGCATCATCGGCCATGTCGCGCAGACGCTGGTCGCGATGATCGACTGGGACATGGCGCCCGAGGACGCGCTGCGCCTGCCGCGCATCGGCGTCGCCGGCACCGGCGCGGTGGAGCTGGAAGCCGGCACCGCCGCCGCTTCCCTTGCCCCGGCCCTGGCCGCCCGCGGCCACCGGACGGAGGTGCGCGAGATTGTCTCGGGCCTGTCCGTGCTGCGCATCACGCCGCAGGGCCCGATCGGCGCGGCCGATCCGCGGCGCGAGGGCGTGGCGCTGGCCGACTGACGCGGGCGCCGTGGATGCCGACGCCGCCCCGCCCTCGGGCGCCGGTGCTTGGCTCGGCTTCGCCGCATGGGCCGCGGCCCGCCTTCGCCGGCTGTGCCGAAGGGTCGCCGGCAACGCCGCCCGCCCGGCGCGCCCGCCCAGCGCGCGCGGTGTTGCGCGGGTCGTCGCCGGCGCGGTGCAGCCGGCGGTTGCACCGCGCCCCAGGCCGTGGCGTTCTGCCCCCGACGCCGGACCCGAGGAGACGCCCCGATGCGCGCCCTGCCCCGCCTTGCCCTCTGCCTGCTGCTGCCGCTGCTGCCCGCCGCCCCCGCCGCGGCGCAGGAGACGCGGGAGGTCGGGCATGTGAACACCGCCATCACCAATCTCGGCCTGACGCGCAGCCACCGCGTGGTGGTGGAGCGCTTCGACGACCCGGAGGTGCGCAACGTCTCCTGCTGGATCAGCCAGGCACGGACCGGCGGCTTCTCCGGCATGCTCGGCGTGGCGGAGGACCCGGCGCGCTTCGCCATCACCTGCACCGCCACCGGCCCTGTCGAGATCGGCGCCGGCGCCCGCCGCGGCGACCGCGGCGAGATGGTGTTCGAGACCAACACCAGCCTGTTCTTCAAGGAGACCCGCGTGCACCGCTTCGTGGACGAGGAGCGCAACGCGGTGGTCTATCTCGCCTGGTCGACGCGGCTGGTGGATGGCAGCCCCTACAATGCGGTGGCGGTGGTCCCCGTCCGATAAGGCGCGCCTGCGCCGCCGCCGCGCGCCCGGCGCAAGGGTTCCAAGGGCCTTCCGGCCCTTGGCGGGGAGAGTATCGAAAGGGGCGGAGCCCCTTTCGGGCCACCCGCGCTCACCCTGCCGCCAGCTCCACCCAGGCCCCGCCCCGCTTGTTGCTCTCCACCGCCGCGGCGAGGAAGGCCACGCCCCGCGTGCCATCCTCCACGGTCGGCACCAGCAGCGAGGCCGGATCCGGCGCCCGCCCTTCCAGCGCCGCCGCCACCTGTTCCGCCGCGTCGCGGTAGAGCTGCGCGAAGGCCTCCAGGTAGCCCTCCGGATGTCCTGCCGGGATGCGCGTGGCATGCGCCGCCGCCGGGCTCAGCGGGCCGACGCCGCGCGCCAGCACCCGCGGTGCCTCGCCCAGCATCGCCACGCGCAGCTGGTTCGGGTGTTCCTGCGCCCATTCCAGCCCGCCCTTCTCCCCGTAGACGCGCAGGCGCAGCGCATTCTCGTTGCCGGGCGCCACCTGCGACGACCACAGCATCCCCCGCGCCCCGCCCGACAGCCGCAGCAGGATCTGCGCGTTGTCGTCCAGCGCCCGGCCGGGCACGAAGGCGTGCAGGTCGGCCAGCACGCGCTCCACCCGCAGCCCCGTCACGAATTCCGCGATGTTGTGCGCGTGCGTGCCGAGGTCCCCGAGCGACCCCGCCGGACCCGCCTGGGCGGGGTCCACGCGCCAGGCCGCCTGCTTCTGGCCGGTGTCCTCGAGCGGCGTGGAAAGCCAATCCTGCGGGTATTCCACCTGCACCACGCGCACCGCGCCCATCTCGCCGGCCGCGACCATGGCGCGGGCGTGGCGCACCATCGGGTAGCCCGTGTAGTTGTGCGTCAGCGCGAAGACGCGGCCGCTGGCGGCCACCGCGCGAACCAGGTCGCGCGCATCGTCCAGCGTCGTGGTCAGCGGCTTGTCGCAGATCACGTGGATGCCGGCATCGAGGAAGGCGCGGGCGATGGCGTGGTGCGACGCGTTCGGCGTCACGATCGCCACCGCGTCGATGCCGTCCGGCCGCGCGGCCTCGGCGCGCGCCATCTCGCGCCAATCGGCATAGGCGCGGTCGGGCGCCACATGCAGCGCCGCGGCCGAGCGCGCGCCGCGTTCCGCATCGCGCGAGAAGCTGCCGGCGACCAGCTCCCAGCGGTCGTCCAGCCGCGCGGCCATGCGGTGGACGCCGCCGATGAACGCGCCCTCCCCGCCGCCGACCATGCCGAGCCGCAGGCGGCGCGCGACGCCGCCGGTCGAGGTGCCCGCCACCATCTCAGCCGATCCCCAGCATGCGGCGATTCGCGGCCTCGTCGGTGCCGGCGGCCGCGAAATCGTCGAAGGCCTTCTCGGTGACGCGGATGATGTGGTCGCGGATGAAGGCGGCCCCTTCGCGCGCGCCGTCTTCCGGGTGCTTGATGCAGCATTCCCATTCCAGCACCGCCCAGCCCTTGAAGTCGTATTGCGCGAGCTTCGAGAAGACCGCCTTGAAATCCACCTGCCCGTCGCCGAGCGACCGGAAGCGGCCCGCGCGATCCGCCCAGGGCAGGTAGCCGCCATAGACGCCGACGCGGCCGGTCGGGTTGAACTCCGCATCCTTGGCGTGGAAGGCGCGGATGCGGGAATGATAGATGTCGAGGAAGGCGACATGGTCCAGCGCCTGCAGCACGAAATGGCTCGGGTCGTAGAGGATGTTGCAGCGCGCGTGGTTGCCGGTGGCCTCCAGGAAGCGTTCGAAGGTGGCGCCGTCGTGCAGATCCTCGCCGGGGTGGATCTCGTAGCAGGCATCGACGCCCTGCTCCTCGAAGGCGTCGAGGATCGGCACCCAGCGCTTCGCCAGTTCCGCGAAGGCCGTCTCCACCAGCCCCGAGGGCCGCTGCGGCCAGGGATAGACGAAGGGCCAGGCGAGCGCGCCGGAGAAGGTCGCATGCGCATCCAGCCCCAGGTTGCGCGACGCGCGCGCGGCGAGCTTCAGCTGCTCCACCGCCCATTCCTGCCGCGCGGCGGGCCTGCCGCGCACCGCCTCCGGCGCGAAGCCGTCGAAGGCGGTGTCGTAGGCCGGATGCACCGCGACCAGCTGGCCCTGGAGGTGGGTGGACAATTCCGTCGGCTCCACGCCCGCCGCGCGCAGCGTGCCCAGCACCTCGTCGCAATAGGTCCGGCTCTCGGCGGCGCGCCGCAGGTCGAACAGCCGCCCGTCCCAGGAGGGGATCTGCACGCCCTTGAAGCCGAGCGAGGCCGCCCATCGGGCGATGTCGCCCAGGCTGTTGAACGGCGCCTCGTCGCCGGCGAACTGCGCCAGGAAGATCCCCGGCCCCTTGAGCGTGCGCATGCCCGTCTCCTCCCTGTTGCCTGTCAGGCCGCGGCCCAGGCGCGGCGGAGGAAGCCGATCGCGTCCTCCGCCAGCCGGTCCTGGGTCTCGAACATCGGTCGCCAGATGCGGGTGGCGGCGGCCAGCGCGGGCAGGGCCATACCGAAGGCCTCCACCATCAGCACGCCATCCCAGCCGCCGCGCTTCAGCGTGGCGAAGGTCTCCGCCCAGCGCACCTGGCCCAGGCCCGGGGTGGAGCGGTCGTTTTCGCTGCAATGGACGTGGTTGACCACGGGCAGCACCTCGGCCAGCGCGGCGGCCGGGTCCTTCTCCTCGATATGCGCGTGGAAGGTGTCGTAGAGCAGGCCGACATTGGGCAGCCCCACCTCCCGCACATAGCGCGCGCCGCTGCGATGGTCGTTCAGCAGGTAGCATTCGAAGCGGTTCAGCGGCTCCACCGACAGCGCGACGCCGGCCGCGGCCGCGTGGTCGCCGGCCTGCCGCAGCGTCTCGACCGACCAGCGCCATTCGTCGGCGGTGGGCGGGCTGCCGGAGAAGTGGCCGAGCGCGGAATGCAGCGGCCCGACCAGGACGGAGGCGCCGAGCGCGGCGGTGCAGTCGATCATCCGGCGCAGCAGGTCGAGCGCGGCGGCACGCAGCGCCGGATCGGCGGAGGCCGGGTTGGCGTGCGCGGGCAGGGCGGCGCAGGCGGAGCGCGCCAGGCCCAGCGCCTCGCACCAGCCGCGGGCGGCCTGGAAGGGGGCTTCGCTGCCGCAGTGCAGAACGGGAATCTCGACGGCCCCATAGCCGAGCGCCGCCAGCCGCTCGAGGGCCGGCCGGTGCGCCGGCGTGACCTCGTCGGTCCACAGGAACAGGTTCATCCCCGGTGTCATGGCGCGTCCCCCTGTCCGCCGCGTCATTATTCGCCGGCGCTTCACGGCTTTCTCCCAGACTTGCCCCGACCTGGGAAGCCGGATGTGGGCCCAGAACCCGTCGCCGGGGGGCCGCCGATCGCAGGTCGTGCCCGGAACGGCGCTGATTGCGCTTGCTTTCCATGCCGATCTGTCGTCCACGTAAGGGCAATGAGCGGCTGCCTGGCCGCCGTCTCGCGTGACATCGCCGTCATGCCGGGAGGAAGCCGCGCGGTGTCGGACTCCCGGCCCGGCGGCGGGCATGGGGGGATCTGGATGACGGGCGGGCTGGCCGCGACGGTCGTGCTGAACGGGCTGACGCTCGCGGCGCTCTATTTCATCGTGGCCAGCGGCTTCTCGCTGATCTTCGGCCTGATGCGCACCGTCAACATGGCGCATGGCTCGCTCTACATGCTCGGCGCCTATGTCGGCTACGCGGTGTTCGAGCCGCTCTACGACCAGGACCTCTGGTACGCCTGGCATGTCGGCATCCTGGCCGGCATCGCCAGCGCGGCCGCCTTCGGCGTGCTGATGCAGGTATCCCTCCTCGGCTGGATGCAGGGGCAGGAGCTGCGCCAGGCGCTGGTCACGATCGGCGTGTCGATCATCGTCGCGGACCAGCTGCTGGCCTTCTTCGGCGGCACATCCCGCCAGTTCTTCGCGCCCGATTCCATCTTCGGCAGCACGACGCTGCCCGAGATCGGGCGCTATCCGACCTTCCGCCTGGTGCAGATCGGCATCGCGGTCGGCGTCGGCGTCGCGCTGTGGCTGCTGCTCAACAAGACGCGGCTCGGCCTGATGATCCGCGCCGGGGTGGACGACCGGCAGATGCTGGCGGCCACGGGTGTCAATGTGCCGCTGGTCTCGCTGGCGGTCTTCGCGCTGGGCGCGGGGCTGGCGGGGCTCGGCGGGATCATCGGCAGCACGGCGCAGCCGCTGGTGCAGGGGGTGGACGTGCGCTTCCTGCTGACCTCGCTGGTCGTGGTGATCGTGGGCGGCATGGGCTCCATCGCCGGCACCGCGATCGGGGCGATCCTGGTCGGGCTGGCCGAGCAGGTCGGCCAGGCGATGTTCCCGACCTATTCGGTCATCCTGACCTTCCTGATCATGTCGGCGGTCCTGGCACTCAGGCCGCAGGGCATCCTGGGGCGCCCGGCATGAGCGGCGATCGCACCGGCGGCGCCGGGCGCACGGGGCTTGGCCTGCGCGGCCTCGGCGGGGGCTGGGTGATCCCGGCCTCGCTGGCGCTGCTGGCGGTGATGCTGGTGCTGCCGGCCTTCATCCCGCCCTTCTTCACCGGCAACATCCTGGGCCGCGCCATCGTGTTCGGCATCATCGCGATGTCGCTGACCTTCCTGGCGACCTATGGCGGCTTCGTCAGCCTGGCGCAGATGATGATCGCGGGCGTCGCGGGCTATGCGGTGGCGGTGCTGGTGCCGGGCGCGGTGCCCTCCATCGTCGGCGGCGTGCCCTATGGGCTGGCCATCCCGATCGGGCTGCTGGCGGCGACGCTGATGGGGCTGCTGGTGGGTGCGATCGCGGTGCGCACGCAGGGGATCTACCTGCTGATGATCACGCTGGCGCTCGGCGTCGGCGTGCAGCTATTCATCCAGACCAACATCGCCTGGTTCAACGGCTACGAGGGCATCCGCAACGTCGTCGGGCCGGACGTCCTCGGCATGCCGTTCCGCGACACCTACGTCTTCTACTACACGACGCTGGCCATCGCGGCGGCGCTCTACGCCATGGTGCTCTACCTGGTGCGCACGCCCTTCGGGCTGGCGCTGCAGGGCATCCGCGACAACGTCCGGCGGGTGAACGCGCTGGGCTACCACGCGGCCTGGCACCGCATCGCGGCCTTCGGCGTGGCGGGCTTCATCGCCGGCTGGGGCGGGCTGCTGTTCACCTTCTACAACATCGGCATCTCCCCCGGCTCGATCGGGCTGGGCGGGACGGTGAACATCCTGATCATGGCGGTGATCGGCGGGCTCGGCCACCCGATCGGCGCCTTCATCGGCGCGGTGATCTTCGTGGTCTTCGACACCTTCGCCGCCGATCTCTACGACCGCGACCGCTTCAACACGCTGATCGGCGCGGTCTTCCTGGTCATCGTGCTGGTCTCGCCGGACGGCGTGCTGGGCCTTGCGAAGCGGGCCGGCAGGCTGTTCCGCCGCGCGCCGGCGCCGAGCCCGGCGGAAGCCCGGCAATAGGGAATCCCGCGCGGGGATGCGTCCGTCCCGCGCGGCACATGCGAAGGGCGCTCGGCCCGCGGGCCGGCAGGGTTTGAAACGACGGGAGGAGTGAACGATGGATTTCCGCATGGACCGCCGCAAGATGCTGCTGGGTGCGCTGGGCACCGGCGCCGTCGCGGCCACCGGCCTGCGCATGCCGGCCTACGCGCAGAACGCGCCGATCCGCATGGGCTGGCTCTCGACGCTCGAGGGTCCCTTCGCGACCGGCGGCCAGGATGCCTGGCGCTGCACGCAGATGATCATGGAGGAGAACAACAACCAGGCCGGCGGCCGGCGCGTCGAGATCGTGCGCGAAAGCTCGAACGCCCAGGCCGACGTCGCGCTGGCGCGCGCGCGCAAGCTGGTCGAGCAGGACAACGTGGACTTCATGGTCGGCCCGCTCTCCGGCGCGGAGGGCATCGCGGTGCGCGACTATTCCCGCACCCGGCCGAACCAGGCCTTCATCAACGGCGGCTCCGGCGCGGCCGACACCACGCTGCGCAACGTCTCGCCGAACTTCTTCCGCTTCAACATGGACGGCACGCAGTGGATGGCGGGCCTCGGCAACTATGTCCGCCGCACGCTGAACGTGCAGGAAGTGGCGATCGTCGCGGGTGACTACGCCTTCCCCTACGCGCAGGTCTTCGGCTTCAGCCTGGAATTCTGCCGCGCCGGCGGGCGCGCGACCTATCTGTGGTCGCCGCTCGGCACCACCGACTACTCCTCGATCATCGCGCGCATCCCGCGCACGGCGGGCGCGCTGGTGGTGATCCATGGCGGCTCGGACGGGCTCGCCTTCATGACGCAGTATGCCCAGGCCGGCGGCAGCCTGCCGCTGATCGGCGGCTCCATCATGGCCGACCAGTCCATGCTCTCCGCCCGCGGCCCGCATCGCCGCCTGATGGTCGGCATGGTCAGCGCCGGCCCGCTGGCCGATGTGGTGGACGACCCGCGCTGGGTGGACTTCACCAACCGCTACCGCGCGCGCTGGGGCCGCGAGGGCTTCAACAGCCCCTCGATCCACGGCTACAACTACTACGTCGCGATGCAGGGCGTGCTGCTGGCGCTGAACGCGGTGCGCGGCGACCTCTCCGGCGGGCAGCAGGGCTTCATGCGGGCGCTGGCGGCCAGCGACTACACCACGCCGATGGGCGCGCGGATGCGGCTCGACCACAACCGCCAGGCGATCTCCGACACCTTCCTCAATCGCATCGAGGAACGGGGCGGCCAGGCTGTGACGGTGGCCTTCGACCGCGCCCGCGACGTCAACCAGACGCTCGGCGTGCCGGAGGCGCAGTTCCTCGCGCTCGGCGCGCCGAGCCGCGACAACACCGGCTGCGTCGCCCAGTCCTGACGATGGTGGCGTGATGACGCCGATGCCGCAGACCGGCGCGCCCGCCCTGGTCCTGACCGGGGTGGGGCGCCGCTTCGGGGCGCTGGCGGCGGTGAGCGACGTGACGCTCACCGTCGCGGCGGGCGAAAGGCGCGCCGTGCTCGGGCCGAACGGCGCGGGCAAGACGACGCTGTTCAACCTGATCTGCGGCGACTTCCCGCCGACCTCGGGCCGCGTGGAACTGTTCGGGCAGGACATCACGGCCGATCCCCCGCACACCCGCGCGCGCAACGGGGTCGGCCGGACCTACCAGAACTCCCTGCTGTTCAACGGGCTCTCGGTGCAGGACAACCTCGTCGTCGCGGTGCGCGGCGCGCGGCCGGGCCGCTTCTCCTGGCTGCTGCCGTCGCGGGATGATGTGGCGAAGGCACGGCGCCTGGCGGAGACGGTGCGCCTCGGGCATTTGCTGGATGCCGAGGTCGCGTCGCTGTCGCACGGCCAGCGCCGGCAGCTGGAAGTCGGCATGGCGCTGGCCTGCGATCCGCGGCTGCTGATGCTGGACGAGCCGGCGGCCGGCCTCTCCCCGGTGGAGCGGCCGGAGCTGCTGCGGCTGATGCAGGAATTGCCGCGCAGCATCACCCTCGTCGTCATCGAGCACGACATGGACATCGCCCTGCCCATCGCCGACATCGTCACCGTGATGAAGGACGGCCAGGTGGTGGTGGAAGGCCCGCCGGCGATGATCGAAAGCGATCCGACCGTGCAGGCGATCTACCTCGGCCATGGCCGGGCACACTGAGGAACGGACGATGCTGGAGATCCGCGGCCTCGACGTGCATTACGGCCAGGCGCATGTGCTGCAAGGCGTCACGCTGGATGTCGGCGCGCAGCCGCTGGCCGTCATCGGCCGCAACGGCATGGGCAAGACGACGCTCTGCCAGACGGTGATGGGCATGGTCGCCGCCTCGGGCGGCGAGGTGCGCTTCGAGGGCCGGCCATTGGTCGGGCTGGCGCCCAACAAGGTGGCCGGCCACGGCATCGCGCTGGTGCCGCAGGGCCGGCGCACCTTCCCCTCGCTGACCGTGCACGAGCACATGATCCTCGCCAGCCGCGGCCGCCGCGGCGGCTGGACCATCGAGCGCATCTACGAGACCTTCCCGCGGCTCGCGGAGCGCCGGAAGAACGGCGGCACGCAGCTGTCGGGCGGCGAGCAGCAGATGCTGGCGATCAGCCGCGCCCTGCTGGCCAACCCGAGGCTCGTCATCATGGACGAGCCCAGCGAAGGCCTGGCGCCGGTCATCGTCGACCATCTGGTCGAGGTGCTGCGGCGCCTCCCCTCCGAGGGGATGGGGCTGCTGCTGGTCGAGCAGAATCTCGGCGTCGCCACCGATGTCTGCCCCGAGGTTGCGATCATGGTGAACGGCCGCATCGCGACGCGCATGCCATCCGCCACGCTGCTGGCTGACGATGCGGCGCAGCGGCGCTACCTCGGCGTGAGCGCCGGCGCGCATCACTGACGGGCGCCGCGCGCCCGGGCCTGCAAGGAATAGAGCGATGTCCAAGGTCTATGTCATCGGCACCTGCGACACCAAGGAAGCCGAACTCGCCTACGCCAAGTCGCTGATCGAGGCGCAGGGCGTCGAAGCGGTGCTGGTGGATGTCGGCACGAAGGCGCCCGGCCGCGCGCCGGACGTCACCGCGGCCGAGGTCGCGGCGCACCACCCGGACGGCGCCGGCGCGGTGCTCGGCCTGGATGACCGCGGCCGGGCGGTGGGCGGCATGGCAATCGCGCTGGCCCGGTTCCTGGCCGCGCGCGGCGATGTCGGCGGCGTGCTCGGGCTCGGCGGGTCGGGCAACACGGCGCTGGTCACCGAAGGCATGCGCGCGCTGCCCATCGGGGTGCCGAAGCTGATGGTCTCCACCGTCGCCTCCGGCAACACCGCGCCCTATGTCGGGCCGAACGACATCGCGATGATGTATTCGGTGGTGGATGTCGCCGGCATCAACGCGATCAGCCGCCAGGTGATCGGCAACGCCGCGCACGCCATCGCGGGGATGGCGAAGTTCGCCGTGCCCGCCGGCAGCGGCGACAAGCCCGGCCTCGGCATGACGATGTTCGGCGTGACGACCGCCTGCTGCACCATGGTGCGCCAGGCGCTGGAGGCCGAGTTCGACGTCTTCACCTTCCACGCCACCGGCACCGGCGGCCAGTCGATGGAGAAGCTGGCGGACAGCTTCCTGGTCAAGGGCCTGCTCGACATCACCACCACCGAGGTGCCGGACTTCCTGATGGGCGGCGTCTTCCCCTGCACGCCGGACCGCTTCGGCGCGGTGGCGCGCACGCGCCTTCCCTATGTCGGCTCGGTCGGCGCCTGCGACATGGTCAATTTCGGCGCGAAGGAGACGGTGCCGGCGAAGTACCAGGGCCGGAACCTCTACGTGCACAACCCGCAGGTGACGCTGATGCGCACGACGCCCGCGGAGAACAAGGCGATCGGCGAATGGATCGCGACGCGCCTCAACGCCTGCGAGGGCGAGGTGAGCTTCCTGCTGCCGCTGGGTGGCGTCTCCGCGATCGATGTCCCCGGAAAACCCTTCCACGACCCGGAAGCGGACGCGGCGCTGTTCGCCGCCATCCGTGCGACGCTGGTGCAGACGCCGAAGCGCCGCCTGGTGGAACTGCCGCACGCCATCAACGACGCGGCCTTCGCCGCCGCCATCGTCCAGCACTACCGCGAGATCGCGGGCTGAGCCGCCCCGATGACCGGGGGGCCGCGAGGCCCGGAGGTCTGAACCGGCTCGCCCGAAAAGAACCAGGAGAGGCACCATGCCCCGCATTCCCCGCCAGGACATCCTGCAAAAATTCCAGGACATGATCGCGAAGCGCCAGCCCATCGTCGGCGGCGGCGCCGGCACGGGCCTCTCGGCCAAGTGCGAGGAAGCCGGCGGCATCGACCTGATCGTCATCTACAATTCTGGCCGCTACCGGATGGCCGGCCGCGGCTCGCTGGCCGGTCTGCTCGCCTATGGCAATGCGAACGAGATCGTGAAGGAGATGGCGCGGGAAGTGCTGCCGGTGGTCAGGCGCACGCCGGTGCTGGCCGGCGTGAACGGCACCGATCCCTTCGTCATCATGGACGTGCTGCTGGACGAGCTGAAGACGCTCGGCTTCTCCGGCGTGCAGAACTTCCCGACCGTCGGCCTGATCGACGGCACCTTCCGGGCGAACCTGGAGGAGACCGGCATGTCCTATGCCCTTGAGATCGACATGATCCGCGCGGCGCACGCGAAGGAGATGCTGACGACGCCCTACGTCTTCAGCGCGGCCGAGGCGGCCGAGATGACGAAGGCCGGCGCCGACATCATCGTCTGCCATTTCGGCCTGACCACCGGCGGCGCGATCGGCGCCGAGACCGCGCGGACGCTCGCCGATTGCGTGCGCGAGATGGACGAATGGGCGGACGCCGCGCGGCGCGTGCGCAGCGACGTCATCGTGCTCTGCCATGGCGGCCCGATCTCCATGCCCGACGACGCGGCCTATGTCCTGCGCCATTCGAAGCTCTGCCACGGCTTCTACGGCGCGTCGTCCATGGAGCGCCTGCCGACCGAGGTCGCGCTGACCGAACAGACGAAGAAGTTCAAGGCCCTCACCTTCTGACCCGACGGAGCGCCGGACGATGAGCCAGCACAAGGCCTATCACAGCACCATCATCGACGCGCCCGCCGGCCTGGTCTGGGCGCTGGTGCGCGACTTCAACGCCCTGCCCCAATGGCACCCCGCGATCGCCGACAGCATCATCGAGGCGGGCCGCAGCCCCGACAGCGTCGGCTGCGTGCGCAGCTTCCACCTGAAGGACGGCGCGCATATCCGGGAGAAGCTGCTGGCGCTCTCCGACCAGGAGATGAGCTTCACCTACGACTTCCAGACCTCCCCCATCCCGGCCGACAACTACAAGGCCACGCTGCGCGTGACGCCGGTGACCAAGGGCGACCGCAGCTTCGTCGAATGGTGGGCGACCTACGATTGCGTGCCGGGCCGCGAACACGAGCTCACCCCGCTGTTCCGCGACGGCGTCTTCCGCGGCGGGCTCGATGCGCTGCGCGACAAGCTCGCCGCCGGCGTCGACGCGAAGCCCCTGCCCCTCTGGCCCGAAGGCCCGCCCGCCAAGGTCTTCTGCTCCGACGTCATCAACGCTCCGCCCGCCGAGGTCTGGGCGGTGATGCGCGACTTCGCCGGCATGGGCGGCTGGCACGACGACATCAACAGGATGTTCATGCTGGACGGCCGCCGCAGCGACGAGGTCGGCGGGGTGCGCGACTTCTACTTCGGCGAAGGCCATCTGCACGAACAGCTGACGCAGCTTTCCGACCTCGACATGTCCTTCACCTACCGGATCGTCACCTCGCCCATGCCCTGGGTCGGCTATTCCGCCGGCCCGCGGCTGCATCACGTGGTGGACGGCAACCGCACCTTCGCGGTCTGGACCGCGAACTGGCATGCCGCGCCGCATGACGACCTGAACCTGATGCCGACGGTCCACAACCAGGTCTTCCAGAAGGCCTTCGACACGCTGAACGCGCGGCACTTCGCCGCTGCCTGACCACGGATGGATGGGCGGCGCGGCGGATCGCACGCCGCGCCGGCACGGTGCATGACCGGCACCGCGCCGCCGGGCCCGCCGCAGGCCCGGCTTCTTCTCGGCATCGGCTTCATGCTGCTCGCCGCCAGCCTGTTCCCGGTGATGAACGGGCTCGTGCAGTGGCTGTCGCAGCGCTACCCGTCCGAACAGATCATCTGGGCGCGCATCACCGGCCATCTGCTGCTGATGGTCGCCATCCTGCTGCCGGCGCGCGGCCTTGCCGTGCTGGCGACGCGCCGGCCCTGGCTGCAGGCCGGCCGCTCCGCCTGCCAGCTGGGCTCCACGCTCTGCTACTTCACCGCGATCGCGACGGTGCCGCTGGCCAAGGCCACCGCGATCTCCTTCCTGTCGCCCTTCCTGGTCACGCTGCTCGCCTGGCCGCTGCTCGGGGAACGGCCGCAGGCGCGGCGGCTGCTGCTCGTCGCCGCCGGCTTCGCGGGCGTGCTGGTCGTGCTGCAGCCCGGCTCGGGCGTGTTCCAGCCCGCGGCGCTGCTGGTGCTCGGCTCCTCCTGCTTCTACGCGCTCTACCAGGTGCTGACGCGCAAGGTCGCGCTGTCCGACCCGGCCGAGACCTCCGTCTTGTGGAGCGCGCTGCTCGGCGCGGTGGTGCTGACGCTGGCCGTGCCCTTCTTCTGGGTCACGCCGGGCAGCATCGCCGATGCGCTCGCCTTCCTGGCGCTCGGCGCGATCGGCGCGGCGGGGCATTGGTGCGTGGCGCGCGCGCTGGCCTGCGCGCCGGCGGGCGTCATCTCGCCCTTCCAGTACTGGCAGATCGTCGGCGCCACGCTGGCCGGCGTGGCGGTGACGGGGCTCTGGCCCGATGGCGGCACGCTGGCCGGTGCCGCCATCATCGTCGCCGCGGGGATCGTCTTCGCGCTGCAGGAACGCCGGCGCTGAGGCGTCCCTGCCGCGCGCGCCTCACTCCGCCGCCAGCGGCAGCGGTTCCCGCGCGATGTTCCGCCGGGGGTCCTTCCACAGCCGCCCGTCGGTCATCACCATCGCCAGGTTCTCCTTGTGCTGGAGCAGCGTGACGTCCTTCGTGGGATCGCCGCGCACCAGCAGCAGGTCCGCCAGGTAGCCTTCCTTCACCAGCCCCAGCTCGTGCTTCATCTGCATCAGGTCGGCGCCGACCGTCGTGGCGCATTGCAGCGCCTCGACGTTGGAATAGCCGAAGAAGCGCACAAAGTGGTGGATGTCGCGCGCGTTCTGGCCCTGCGGCGTGAAGGCGAAGCCGTAGTCGCCGCCGATCGCCACCCGGATGCCGCGCTTGCGCATCTGGTGGTAGGTCTCGCAGGAGATGTCGAAGGCCTTCTGGAAGCCGCGCGCCTCCACGAAGTCGCGCGGCACGCCGGACTTCTCGGTCTCGTAGACCAGGTTGTAGAGGATGCCGAAGGCGGGCGCGACGTAGTGCTTGTGCTTGTTGCGCTCCAGCATGTCGAGCGCCTCCTCGTCGGAGGTGTCGCAGTGGTAGATGCAGTCGACGCCCGCTTCCACGCAGCGCTTCACGCTTTCCGCGCTGCGGGCATGCGCCACCACCATGCGGCCGAATTCATGCGCGACCTCGACGGCGGTGTTGATCTCGGCGCGCGACATCGGCGTGCAGGCGGCGCGCGCATTCGTCACGAAGTCGTCGCCGGAGACGTTGATCTTCAGGTTGTCCACGCCTTCGCGCATGCACAGCCGCACCATCTTGCGGATCTCGTCCGGCCCGTCGGCAATGAGAGCAAAGCTCTCGCGGTAGATGTGCACGCGGCGTTCGTCGCCGAGCCCGGCGGTGACGGTGATCTCGGGGGATGCCGCGCGCATCCGCGGCCCGATGAAGTCGCCCGCGTTGATCGCGTTGCGGATGACGACGCCGAGGCGCAGCTTCGCGCTCGCCGCCTCGAACAGGCTGGTGAAGCCGTGGTCCAGCATCAGCCGCGTGTTCTTGATCGACAGGATCAGGTGTTCCTCGGGCGGGATCTCGCCGAGTTCGGCCGGCATCGCCACGCCGGTGAAGGTCGGGTGGCTGTGGCCTTCCACCATGCCGGGCATCAGCGTCAGGCCCGCGGCGTCGATCACCTCGGCGCCCGTCGCGTCCAGCGTGCCGCGGTCGGTCGCGACCGCCTTGATGCGGTTGCCCTCCACCAGCACATCGGCCGGATAGGGCTGGCTGCCCGTGGCGTCGAAGACATTGGCGTTGCGGATCAGGATCCGGGCCATGACATTCCTCCCTGTTCGGGCCAAGCTGCCAGCGGCCCTCTCGCGGGTTGCATCATCGTCACAGGCCCTCCAGAAATCAACGCGGATGCGGCGCCGGCGGAGCACGACCGGGAATGGGGCGAGGGGCATGACGGCAGGCGTGGGCGGTTCGGACTTCGCAACCGAGCTGGCGGCGATCCGCGGCGGCCGCGACGCCGTGCCCCCCATCGGCCCCGAGGAACACGCCCGCCGTGTCGAGGCGCTGCAGGCCCGGATGCGGGAGCTGGACATCGCCGCGCTGTGGCTGGACGGCACCACCAACCTCGCCTGGGCCACCGGCCTGAAGCATGGCCAGAGCGAACGTCCCGTGGGCGCGCTGCTGCCGGCGCGCGGCGCCCTCACCTATCTCTGCCCGGAATTCGAGGCCGCGCGCATCCGCACCATGCTGCTCCTCCCCGGCCAGGTGCGCGGGTGGGAGGAGGACGACGACCCCTACGCCCTGATGGCGACCCTGCTGCGGGAAGCCGACATCGCCGGCGGCACGGTCGCGATCGACGATCTGGCGCGCGTCTTCGTGGCCGAGGGCCTGCGCGGCGCGCTGCCCAACCACCGCATCGTCGCCTCCAACCCCGTCACGGCTGACCTTCGCGCCCGCAAGACCGAGCATGAGGTCGCGCTGCTGCGCCAGGCCATGGGCATGACGCTGGCCATCCAGGCCGCCGCCGCCCGCGCGCTGGCGCCCGGCGTCACCACGACGGAGGTCGCCGCCTTCCTGGACGCCGCGCACCGCCGCGCCGGCTTCGACGGCGGGGCCATGTTCAGCCTGGTGCTGTTCGGCGAGGCCAGCGCCTATCCGCACGGCGTGCCCCATCCCCAGACGCTGAAGGATGGCGACACCGTGCTGGTGGACACCGGCGGCGTGCTGCACGGCTACGTCTCCGACATCACGCGCAGCTACGTGCTCGGCACGCCCTCGGCCCGGCAGCGCGAGATCTGGGCGCTGTCGCATCGTGCCCAGGCGGCGGGCTTCGCGGCCGCGCGGCCGGGCGTGCCGGCCGGGGCCATCGACGACGCGGTGCGGGCCGAGGTGGTGGCCGCCGGATTCGGCCCCGGCCATCGCGTGCCCGGCCTGCCGCACCGCGCCGGCCACGGCATCGGGATGGACGTGCACGAGGCGCCCTGGTTCGTCCGCGGCAATGCCGCGCCGCTCGCGCCCGGCATGTGCGGCAGCATCGAGCCGACCATCGCGATCTACGGCGAATTCGGCATCCGGCTCGAGGACCACGTCGTGGTGACAGGGGCCGGCGCCGCCTGGCTGACGGAACCGGCGCGGTCGGTGGACGATCCGTTCGGGGCGGGGTGAGTTGAGTATCCATCAACTCAAAGCTCGGTACAGAGAATGCTGGCGCCCAGTTTGTCCGACCTGATTAGATTAAGGTCGCCGACCGCAGCTCGGAGCGACTACTCCGATCGGAGGCCCTGATGCACGGAGCCATCGCGATCAGGTTTGGCCGAACCGCCGATCATCGGTCTATCTCACTCAACAACCTGAATTCCAAGGTTCTGCACAATTGTCCCAAAATCTTTCACAAATCCGCGTGCGACGCAAACTAGATCTGTCTGTATCAAGCCACTTGCGCGAAACCGCTTGAAGGTCCGCACATAATCCTCCCAGGGTTCCTTTCGATAGCCGTGCCACGATTTCTTCCCAGTTGACGACGTTACATCACCTCTAGCCACTTCAAAGTGTTCGATCAAATTGGCTGTGTACTCTCCTCGGAACAAAAAGTGTGTATCGTACACCTCGAAGTCGTAATCTTGTAAAATTTCGAGTATTCCAGTCGTTTTTGAGAACTCTATATACATCAATTTAACGTCGCTAATGACTCCCTTAAGACCGCGCAATGCATCGAGCTCGCCTCCTTGCAAGTCCAGCTTTACAAAGCCGATTTTTCCTACGCCAGAAAGCTCTTCGTCGGCTCGTACACAGTCAACCTCTAACACGTCGCCTGACGTTTTCTCGGCGCTCCCGTCGACAAGATGCCCAACCGAAGAGTAACCTTCCATGCCACGTTTGCCCCAAGCACTATCCGCCGTGACAGAGCTTGACACATGGAACATGCGCCGTTCGGTTGTTGCGCCAAGCGCTTTGCGAATCAGATTGATGCGCGGGTCAATCCCGGTAAAGAAACGATGGTTTCCTGGGAACGGCTCAAAGGCGTAGATCGCGTGTCCCTCAGTTAACGCCGGCAGCATCTGCTTCGCCATATGGCCTGCAGCGGCGCCACCATCTAGCATGTTGTGAAAATCTACACCGATGCGCCGGCCGCCCAGCAGAAGATCCTTGAACGCTGAAATCTTCAGGTGCTTTATGCTGCCGGTCATACAGTCCTCCAAAGATGTCTGCGTGGCGCAGTCCGTTTCGCTGCACCGGTCGCGGTTCACGCTACAGGGCTTGACTGATGCCAAATCACGCCACGCCCGGCCAGGAAGCTAGATATTTCCACATACAAAATAAAAAATTGTAACATAAATACTAGTCACAATTCTGTATTTTAACATTTCGATAGTGGTTGGTTCTCTCATCGAACAGCCGATATGTCAGACAAACCTTCGTCTGAACAACACACACGCTGCGATCACGGAGAAATACTGATAGCCTACGGTGGCAGAAACACCTTTTTCACAGACCTGTCTCGATTATTTCACGGACAAGCATGATGTTGCATCTTAACAAAAATACCACATTCGATTCGAACTGGTCAAGATACATTTTCGCCGAGCGCGCTACCGCGGTCGCTCTCGTGTCGGTCCGAAGGTGCCTCACGATCGATTGGCCGGGCTGGTATGGGTGCGCCGACGGCGATCCCAAGCGTTCACCGCCCTTCCAGGCTGCTCGAACCGACGACTGACGAGCCGTCGCGAGTGTACAACCCGGAAAACTCCCCCTCTTGCGCGCTCCGAAAACCGGCCTCTTATTCCCCGCAGAGCTTCGTAAACGCCTGGAGGAATCCCAGATGCCGTTCCGCGTCCTGCTGCCCGCCGCCGTGCTCGCCCTGCTCGCCGCCCCCGCCGCGCAGGCCCAAGACGTCGCGGCCGGCCAGCGCGTCTTCAACCAGTGCCGCGCCTGCCACAGCATCGACGCCAATGGCCGCAACGGCGTCGGCCCCAACCTCCACGGCATCGTCGGCCAGCCGGCCGGGCAGCGGCAGGGCTTCCGCTACTCCGCCAACCTGCGCACCCTGGCCGAGGGCGGCCTGACCTGGGACGAGGCGACGCTGCGCCGCTACCTGACCAACCCGAAGGACGTCGTGCCGCAGGGCTCCATGGCCTTCGCCGGCATCCGCCAGGAACAGCAGCTGAACGACCTGATCGCCTATCTCTCGGCCCAGCGCTGACCGCGCGGCGCCGGCGCCACCGCGCCGGCGCCCGCCTCACGCCACCGCCTCACGCCACCACGTCGCGCAGCAGCGCGCCGCGCAGCGACAGCACTTCCTCGACGGCGGCGACGAAGCCGTCGCATTCCGCCTGCCCGACCGCCAGCGACAGCGCCACCATGCCGCGGCGGGCCAGGTAGAAGCCGCGTTCCAGCAGGTCGAGGAACAGCAGCTCCCGCACCTCGTCCGGGCAGGACGCCGCCTCGGCCGCGTCGCGCGGCGCCTCGGCGCGCGGATGCAGGCACATCATGCTGCCCCGTCCGGTGACGCAGACCGGCACGCCCGCCCGCGCCGCCGCCGCCCGCAGCCCTTCGCGCAGCGCGTCGCCGCGCGCGTTCAGCGCCCGGCAGGCGTCCGGGGTGAACACCTCCTCCAGCGCCGCGATGCCGGCCGACATGGTCAGCGTGTTGTTGTTGAAGGTGCCGGCATGCGGCACCGCGCCGGGGCGGCGCGGGTCGAACATCGCCATCAGCCCGGCCCGCCCGCCGAAGGCGCCGAAGGACATGCCGCCGCCCACATACTTGCCGAGGCTCATCAGGTCCGGGCGCACGCCCTCGATCTCCTGCGCGCCGCCGGGCGCCAGGCGGCTGGTCATCACCTCGTCGAAGACCAGCAGCGCGCCCGTCTCGTCCGCCAGGGCGCGCAGCCCGGCCAGGAAGCCGGGCGCGGCGGGGATGCAGCCGCCGCTGCCCAGCATCGGCTCGACGATGATGGCGGCCAGCTCCGCCGCATGGTCCCGCGCCAGCGCCGCGGCCTCGTCCAGGTCGTTGTAGCGCGCCAGCACCACCCGGTGCGGCACGTTCACCCCGGCCGCGGCGTCGGAGAAGGTCAGCAGCCCGCCATGATAGCCGCCCCGGAAGCCCAGGATGGTGCGCCGCCCCGTGGCGATGGTGGCGCAGGCCAGCGCCAGCAGGTTCGCCTCGGTGCCGGAATTGGTGAAGCGCAGCCGCTCCATCGCCGGGAAGCGGGCCTGCACGGCGCGGGCGAAGCGCGCCTCGAAGCCGTTATGGGCGGTCAGGTTCACGCCCGCATCCAGGGCGCGCAGCACGGCGGCGCGGATCGCCGGGTGGGAATGGCCGAACAGCCCGGCGGTGTATTCGCCCGCCATGTTCACGCAGGAATGGCCATCCGCCTCCTCGATGCGGCAGCCCTCCCCGCGCAGCGCGGTGAAGGGGAAGGGACCGTGGAACAGCACGCTGCGGGTGTTGCCGCCGGGCATGACCTCGGCGGCCTCCAGGTGCCGGCGCAGGCTTTCCGGGCGGCGGCGCGCATAGGCATCCCGCGCCTCCGCCAGCGCATCCTGAAGCGTCGCGTTGCGGTGCGTCATCGCCCGGCCCTCCGCCGTCCATAGGAGCCCCGGCGGCGCCGGCGGTCCAGCGCCGGCCCGCAAGCCCGCCGCGCCGGAACGACAGGCCGGCGGAACACCGGGCGCATTGCGCGCGCGGGCCGGAACGGCGGGCCGGGCGCGCCGTTGAGATGCGCGACCGCCGCCCGCGCGCGGCCAGCCAGCTGCCGACCCGACGGCAAGCCCAGAGGAAAGCCGCGATGAGCGACCCGCTCCACCCCCAGGCCTCCACCCCCACCGACCGCCTTTCCGAAGACGCCCGCGCCGGCGCCGACCGGCTGAAGACCGAGGGCCGCCAGGCGATGGAAGGCGCGAAGCGGGAAGCGGCGGTGCTCGCCGACGAAGCCCGCGGCGCCGCCGAGGACCTGAAGGCGCGGGGCCGGGAGGCCATCGCAGGCGCCAAGCGCCAGGCCGCCAGCCTCGCCGATGACGGCCGCGAGGCCGGCGCCGAACGGGCGGACGACGTCGCCCGCGCGGTCCATGCCGCGGCGGACCAGCTCGAACAGGGCAGCCCGGAGATCGCCGCCACCATCCACCGTGCCGCCCAGGCGATCGAGGGCTTCGCCCGCGACCTGCGCGACCGCCCGGCCGCCGAGATGCTGCATGGCCTGCAGGATTTCGCGCGCCGCCAGCCGATCGCCTTCCTGGGCGCCACTGCGATCGCCGGCTTCGCGCTCGCCCGCTTCGCCAAGGCCTCGGCCGAGGACCACGCCCCGCCCCATGGCCGCGACGCCGTGGCGCGCGGCGGGGCCGACCGCAGCGGCGGCACCGCGATCCGGCCCCCCGCCGCTGGCGCCGCCGCCCCGCCGGGCTGGACCGGCGGCCCGGCCGCGCCCGGCGCGGAGCCGGCCTCCGCTCCCCCCTTCCCCAGGCCCGCCGCCCAGCCCGCCGGCAAGGTGGACGACCCGGCGGCCGCCACCCCTTCCCCCACCGCGCCCGGCTGGGTGCAGGCGGCGGACGGCACCGCCCGCCCCGCCACGCGCGCGGCCGCCAGCCTCGGCGGCGCCGCCGCCCAGGGCCCGGGCGGCGCCACCCAGGGCAAGTCCCAGGCCTGAGGAGCCCCGCACCATGTCCACCGAGACGAGCCGTTCCGTCCCCGAGCTGCTGTCCGAGATCGTCGGCCAGCTCTCCACCCTGTTCCGCAAGGAGATGCAGCTCGCCCGCGCCGAGATGGGCGAGAAGGCGTCCGAGATGTCGGGCGCGGCGCCCGCGCTCGGTGCCGGCGCCGCGCTGCTGCTCGGCGCGCTGATCCTCTCCCTGCTCGCGGCGGCCGCCCTGGTCTCGCGCCTGCTCGGCCTGCCGGCGGGCTGGGGGCTGCTGATCGTCGGCGTGCTCGCCGGCCTCGGCGGCTGGCTGCTGATCCGCGGCGCGCTCTCGAAGCTGCGCGCCACCAGCCTGGTGCCGCAGCGCACCGCCGGGCAGCTGTCGCGCGACGTGCAGGTGGCCAAGGAGCAGGTCCGATGAGCGACACCACCCGGCGCGGCAGCAGCCTGCGCGAGCCCCATCCCGGCGGCACGACCGGCCGCGCCAGCAGCGAGGCCAGCATGACCGACCGCGACACCGATACCCGCGCCACTTCGGATCGCGGCGCCACCGACCCCGGCAACCGCTCCGCCGCCGAGATCGAGCGCGAGGTCGAAGGCACCCGCGCCCGCCTGACCGGCACGATCGAGGAGCTGCGCGACCGCGTCTCCCCCGGGCAGGTCTTCGAGCAGGGGGTGGATTGGCTGCGCGGCTCGGGTGGCAACGAGTTCCTGGGCAATCTGGGCCGGGCGCTGCGCGACAACCCGATGCCGGTGGCGCTGATCGGCGCCGGCATCGCCTGGCTGGCCCTGTCCGGCGAGAAGGGCGATCGGCGCGGCTCCGGCCATGACGACGGCCGCCGCGTGCCGCCGGCGCATGGCGCGGGGCTGCCCGACCGGATGCCGGCCGCGCCGCTGCAGCGCGGCGGCAGCCAGGGGGCGGATCGCCGGGCCCCGGACTGGGCGGTGCCGCCCTACTACGCGGATGACGACGCCGCCGGTCTCGGCAGGGGTGCGCCGCCGGCCGGCATGGCCGCGCATCCCGCCCCGGGCGGCGGGATGGGCGGCGGCGCGATGCGGGAGGCCGCGGGCGGCCTCGGCGCCTCGGCGCGCGATGCCGCGGGACGCCTGTCGGGTGCCGCCCATGACGCCGCCGAGGCTGCCGGCCGCGGCTGGCGCGGCGCCGCCGATGCCGCCGGCGAAGGCTGGCAGGGCGCGACCGGCGCGGCTTCCGACCTCGCCGACCAGGCGAGCCAGGCCGGCCGCGCCGCCGCCCGCCGCGCCAGCGAACTGGGCCAGGAGGCACGGCACGGCATCGGCCGCCTGCTGGAAGAGCAGCCGCTGCTGCTCGGCGCGCTGGGCCTGGCGATCGGCGCCACCCTCGGCGCGATCCTGCCGCGCAGCGGCACGGAGGACCGGCTGCTCGGCGAGGCGCGCGACGAGCTGGCGGGCCGCGCCACCGCGCTGGCCGACGAGGCCTATGCCATGGCCCGCGACCGCGCCGGCGAGGCGGTGGAGCACGCCAGCGGCCGGCTCGACGAGGCGGGGCTGACCCCCGGCAAGGGTGCCGAGGCGCTGGGCAAGGTGGCGCGGGAGTTGCGCGAGGTGGTCACCGGCACCGCGCGGGACGTGGCGGGCGGGTCATCGCAGCCGCCGCCGGACCGGCCGGCCTGAAGCGCGCCGGCCTCGATCGGAGCCGTTGCACGCTGCCCGCTGCATGTGCCCGGCGTGGCGTGGACGGCCCGGCATCCAAGCCGGGCCGCCGGCGACCGGGATCCATTGCGTCCGGCCTGGCCGCGGACGGAGCTGCGGAGTGGCGCGTCAGGCCCGGCCGGCGCGGCGCGGCGCCGCGGGGGGCGGCGGCAGGTCTTCCTCGAGCAGCGTGATCGTGACGGCATAGGAGATCTCGCCCTCCTCGTCGTCGCGGTGCACGGTGCCGATCACCTCGTCCTCCACAGCGACCTCGACCGTCTGGCCGGGGCGCGGCGGGGCGATGAGCTTCACGCGCTCCGATCCCAGCAGCCGGCGGAGGCAGGTCTGCACGCGGGCGATCTCGGTCGGGGTCATCCAGGGCGCTCTCCTGCGGAACGGCGCGCCCTATGCACCCGCAAGGCCGCGCGGTCGAGGGCCGAACAGGCGTGCCCGCGCCCTGCCCCGCTGCCGCATCGTGGCGCGCGGGCGCCGCGGCGGGACCGCTCCTCGCCGCACCGGCGTCCAAGGCATCCCGGTCGGGGCATGTCTCGCCCGGCGATGCACGCCGCTCGGCCGGCGGAGCCAGGCGGATCGCCTGGAGCGGGATCGCCGAAGGGCGAAACGCCCGAAGGCGTGAATCACGCGACAAAACAATGGGCTAGACCATGATCGGCGATTCACTCCTCGCCGATCATGGTCTAGCCGACCGTCGCGCCGTGCCGGAGCAGACGCCGCCGCAGCGCGCCGAGCAGCAGGCGCGCATCGCCCGCCAGCAGCCGCGGCCGCAGCCAGCGCAGCCCGCCGAACGCCGCCGCCCATTCCGCCGCGCCCGCCGCATCGGCCAGCGCGGCGCGGTCCAGCAGGTCCTGGCGCTGCCGGAGCAGGTGCTGCGCCTCCGCATCGCCGACCCCGCGCGCCAGGCGCCGCAGCCGGCGGTTCGTCGCCGCCTGCAGCCGCGCCAGCCCCGGGCGGCGGGACTCCGAGACGGCCCGCCTGCGGTACACGTAGCGGGCCGCCGGCAGCAGCCAGAAGCGCCCGCCATGCGCCACGCAGTCGGCCAGGAAGAGCAGGTCCTCGCCCGAGCGCGCCGCCGCCTCCCACGCGATGCCGTGCCGCGTCAGGAAGTCGCGCCGGACGAGCGGCTTGGCGTAGCCGATGGCCGCGCCGCGCATCCCGGGCATGTCGCGCCTGGCAAGCTCCGCCAGCGTCAGCGGCCCGGCATGGCCCGCCATGGCGGCGCGGCCGAAGAGCAGCCCGGTCGGCCGCTTCGCGCCCTCCGGCCAGACCAGCTGGTCGTCGGCCACGAGGTCGGCGCCCAGCGCCTCGGCGGCGGCGACCAGCCGCGCCAGGCGGTCCGGCCGGAAGGTGTCGTCCGCGTCCAGCGGCGCGACCCAGGCTCCGCGCGCCAGGCGCAGCCCGGCATTGCGCGCCGCCGCCGGCCCGCCCGCCGCCGGCCGGCGCAGGCCGCGGATGCGCGGATCGCTTGCCGCCGCGGCCGCGATCAGCGCCCAGGTGCCGTCGGAGGACCCGTCATCCACCACGATCGCCTCGACCGCCGCCAGGGTCTGCGCCTGGACCGAGGCGATCGCGGCGCCGAGATGCCCCGCCGCCTGGTGCGCCGGGATGATGACCGAGACGATGGGCAGCGGCCTGCCCGCCCCCGCATGGCCGGCATCGGCGGGAACGGGGTTCGGGTCGGGCATGGCGTCTTGCATCGGGCGGGGCTCCTGGCTGCGCGCCCAACGCCGCCGCCGCCGCTCCGCTCCCCGCCCGGCAGGCCGGGGCGCGCGACGGCCACCGGTGCCGCCCCGCGGCGCCAGGCGATGGCCCTGGCGCCGGCATCCGGTTCGCGCGGCGGAAGGGCCCCGGGCCGGGGCTGTCCGGCCCCGCGATGCCGGCCCCTGGTGCCGCCCGCCCCGGTCAGGCACGCCGCGCGCGATCGCGGGCCAAGGCACGGGCCCTCAGGCCGCGGCGCGGCCCGCCATCTCGTCCAGCCGCGCCGCCAGCGGCGCCGCGATCCGCTCCCAGGCGCCGGCGATCTCGGCATAGATGGCGATGTCGAGGCCGCTCAGCTCCTCGATCCGCCGCCGCAGCGCCGGATCGGCGACGCGCGCCAGCGCCTGCGCGCGTTCCTCCGCCGCGCCCTCGTTCACCCGCATCCGCGCCGAGGGCAGGCGCTGCTTGCCCAGACGGGTGCTCAGCGCGCGCACGCCCAGCTCGTAGCGTTCCTGGATGCCGACGAAGGCGTAGCGCATGCGCAGGAAGCGCACCGCGCCCGCCACGTCGCCGGACTTCGCGAAGCGCGGCGGCAGCAGGTGGCGGGCCATGCGGTTGCGCTGGCCCTTCAGCTCCACGAAGGCGTCGATGTCCGGGATGCGCCGCTTCACCTCCTCGGCCAGGGGATGCATCGGCGACCGCTGGTAGAGGAAATCCGAGACCAGCCGCGCCACCGGCTCGCGCAGGGTGGTGAACAGCCGCGTGCCCGGCACGGCCTGCAGGATGCGCTCCACGTTGCGGTATTGCACATGGCCGGAGGCGAAGCGGGCGGGCAGGATGGCCTGGGCGGTGACGAAGGCTTCCGTCGCCTCGTCGAAGCGCACCGGGCCGGGCTTGCTGCGGTCGGCATGGTCGATGTGGATGCTGCGATAGGGCGCGACGATCGGCGCCAGGTCGGCGGTCAGCGAACTGCCGGCGGTCTTCGGCACATGCACGAAGAACCACAGCGGCACCGGCCTGGCGGGCGCGAACCAGGCGTCGAAGCGGCCGGAGAGGAGGTCGTCGGCTTTCATCCTGGCTTCCTGGCGCCGGCGGGCGCGGGGCGAAGGGGCGGAGCATAGCGCATCAGGTGCCCGTCTTCCCATGCCCGCGCGATCCGCGGCCGACCGCCGTGCCGGGCGGCCCGGTCCAGCCCTCCGGCCGACCGCTCGCTCACCCGGCCCGGGCCGGCCTGGCCAGCGGCGGCGGCGCCGCGCCCCGGGCACCGCGCAGCGCCTCCGGCAGCCGCCGCCCGAGCGCCAGCCAGGCCACCCCGACGAAGGCCGCCGCCCCGGCCGACACGCTTCCCGCCAGCCGCGCCGCCGGCGCCAGCTCCGCCATCGCCGCCTGCACGCCCAGCACCACCGCGACCATCGCCACCGCGCCCGCCACGCCGGGCAGCGCCTGCCTCAGCAGCCAGCCGGGGGGCCGCCGCAATTCGCGCAGCACGATCCAGAACAGCACCGGCGTCACCAGCAGCGACTGCCCCGCCCAGGCCAGCGCCGCGCCGGCCGCGGTCTGCGGCTGCAGCACCGCCAGCGCCAGCAGCGGCAGCGCCAGCCCCGCCACCGCCACCGCCAGGTTCCGCCGCGCCTGCCCCAGCGCGACGAACAGGCTGAAATGGTCGCCGTGGAAGAAGGTGACCGCCATGGCCAGGGCCGCGATCCGCGCCGCCAGGGCGGCATCCGCCCAGGCCGGGCCGAGCAGCACCGCCACCAGGTCCTCCGCCACCAGCGCCACCCCCAGCGCCAGCGGCAGGCCGAGCAGCGGGGGCAATTGCGCCAGCTGGCCATAGCTGCGCGCCAGCGCCTCGCGGTCATGCTGCAGGGCGCAGAGCCGCGGCATGGCGATCCGCGCCAGCGCCCCCCAGGCCACCCAGACCACCGCATCCAGCATCCGGAAGGCGACATGCGCCTGCGCCAGCACCGCTTCCGTCAGCAGCAGGCCGAGCGCGATGACGAAGATGCGATACCGCCCGACCATCAGCGTCACCGCCGCGATCTGCGGCCCCGCCACCGGCCACAGCGCCGCCAGGTCCGACCGGTGCAGCGCCGGCCGCAGCGGCACGCGCCCGAAGGCCAGGAACAGCGCCAGCACCGACAGCGTCGCCACCGCCTGGTTGATCACCATCGCCCAGGCCCCGAGCCCGTCCGCCGCCGCCCACAGCCCCGCCGCCAGCGCCAGCGGCTGCCCCACCAGCACGCGCAGCGCCAGCAGCCGGTAGCGCTGGTCCCGGATCGCGAGGCCGGAAGCCGCGCCGCAGAAGGCCGAGACCGGCAGCAGCGGCGCCAGCGCCAGCGCCAGCAGCGGCAGCACCTCATGCCCCGCCCCGGCGCCGAGCAAGGGCGCGCCGCCGGCCAGCACCAGGCCCGCCGCCAGTCCCACCAGCGCCGCCCCGGTCAGCGCGCTGCGCGCCTGCCGCGGCGTCAGCCCCGCCCGCTGCACCAGCGCATCCGTGAACAGCGCCGCCCCCAGCACGTCCAGCAGCAGGAAGGCGGCCACCACGATCGCGCCGATGCCCGCCTGCTCGGGGCCGATCACCCGGCCGATCAGCAGGAGCGAGCCCAGGGAGAACAGCGCGGAGGCAGCGGTCTCCGCCAGCACCCAGGCGGTGGAGCGGGAGCCGGGCAGCAGCGGAAGCGGCATCGAGGACACAGGTCTCCGGGTCTCGGCGGGCGGCGTCGCGGCGCGGCGGGCATCGGCCGGTCGCGGCCCGGCGCCGTCGCCCCCGCGCGCAATCTGGGCCTGCAACGGCGCGGCGTCCCTCCGGTCGCAGCGCGCTTGCGGGAACGTGACGCGCCGGCCTGCGCTGAGCGTCACGTCAGCCTGCGCAACGCCGTGCCGCTGGCGCGTTCCGGGGCCAGCACATGCCCATGCCGAAGGAGCCGCCCGGCGCCAATGACCAGCCCCGCCCTGCTCGCCCTGCCCGGCACGCGCCGCGTCGCCACCTCGCCCGCCACGCGCCCGAGCGCGGAGGAGGCAGCCCTGGCCGCCGCCCTGCGCGCGCATCCGGCGCCGCTGCGCGCCGCCATCGCCGCCGCCATGCGCGAGACCCGCCTGGCGGCCGACACCACGGACCGCCACCGCGCGGCGCTGTGGCGCATCGGCGCGACCGTCGCCGGCCCGCTGCTGTCGGGCTTCGTGCTCTGGGTGCAGGCGGAAGCCCGGCGGCAGGGGATCGCGCGGCTGCATTACGTCTCGCGCGACGGGCAGATCCTGCACCGCATCGCCGGCGCCCTGCCGGTGGCGGGGGTGGAGCGGCGCTACCTGCTCGGCTCCCGCCAGGCCTGGCACCTGCCGGCGCTGGAACACGCGGATGCCGATGCGCTGTCCTTCCTCGGCGATCCCGGCGGGCGCGAAAGCCTGCGCCGCCTGCTGGCCCGCGCCGAGCTGACGCCGGAGGCGATCGCCCCGGCGCTGGCCCGCCAGGGCCTGCACGACCCGGATGCGCCACCCCCGACCGGCGGCATGGCCGCGCTGCTGCGCGACGCCGAGGTGGCGGCCGCGCTGCGCGCCGCGGCGGCGGAGCGCCGCCGCCATGCGCTCTCCTATCTGCGCGGCGCCGGCCTGTTCGACGGCACGCCGCAGGCCATGGTCGACCTCGGCTGGCATGGGCGGCTGCAACGCTCGCTCGACCGGCTGCTGCGCCTGGGCGCCGCGCCGGGCGAGGCGCCCCGCGTCAGCGGCTTCTTCCTGGCGCTGCTCAGCCGCCCGGAGGGCATCGCGGCCGGCGCCGCCCATGCCTTCATCGAGGACCCGCGCTTCCTCGCCCGGCTCAACCCGGTGCTGCTGGAGATCTTCTGCGCCGCCGACCACGGCACCGTCCGCCGCTACCTGCCCGACCCGCGGGCGGGCGCACGCGCCGAACTGGCCGCCATGCGCGACGGGCCGGTGCTGGACTGGGGCCTCGGCGCCTTGCAGGGCGGCATCCTGGCCTTCGCGACCCGGCTCGCCGACGCCATGGCGCGCCAGCCCGCCGAGCCCGCCGGCGCCTGGATCGCGGCGCTGCGCGATGGCGGCGCGGCAGCCTATGACCGCTTCCGTCGCGACCCCGCGCCCGCCGACGCCGAGGCCTTCGGCAGCTTCCCCCATGCCGACGGCCAGACCCACGAAGCGCTGGAAGACTGCGCGCCGGCCGTCGGCGCCGGCGCGCGCCTGATGATCGCCCTCGGCCTCACCCCGCCGGGCTATGCGGGGCATTGGCCGGAAGGCTCGCTGCGCCGCGGCGGCGGGGCGCTCGGCGCGACGCTCGCCGCCGCGCGCCGGGCGCGCCACCGGCTTTCCGGCTGACCTTCCGCCGGGCCATGATCCCCGCCACTCCAGGGGGGGACCGAGCGGCGTGGCGGAGCAGGCGAGGATCGGCCCGGCACTGGCGCGCCTCGTGGCCGGCGAGGTGCTGGCCCTCGGCCTGTGGTTCTCCGCCGCCGCCATCCTGCCGGCGCTGGCCGCCGAGCGCGGCCTGCCGCCCGGCGCGCTGGCGGGGCTGTCCACCGCGACGCAGCTCGGCTTCGTCGCCGGCGCGCTGCTGCTGGCGGCGACCGGGCTGCCGGACGGGCTCGATCCGCGCCGCGTCTTCGCCGCCGCCGCGACACTTGCCGCCGCGGCCAACCTGGTGCTGCTGGCGGCACCGCCGGACAGCCTGGCCGCCCTGCTGTCGCGCGCCGCGGTCGGGGCGGCGCTGGCGGGGGTCTATCCGGTCGGGCTGAAGATCGCGGTCGGCTGGAGCATCGCCCGGCGCGGGCTGATCACCGGGCTGCTGGTCGGGGCGCTGACCCTGGGCTCGGCCAGCCCGCACCTGGTGGCGCTGGCGGGCGGCGCCGACTGGCGCGCGACGCTGGCCGTGACCTCCGCCCTGGGCGTCATCGGCGGCGCGCTGGTGCTGGGCGCGGCGCTCGGGCCGCACCACCGCCGCGCCCCCGCCTTCCGGCCGGGCGCGATCCTGCTGGCCTGGACCGACCGGCGCATCCGCCTCGCCTATGCCGGCTACCTCGGCCACATGTGGGAACTCTACGCCTTCTGGGCCTGGGCCGCCGTCATCGCCGCCGCCGCCGTCGCCGGGCAGGTCGAGGACCCGGCCGGCTTCGGCAGCCTCGTCTCCTTCGCCGCCATCGCGCTCGGCGGGCTGGCCTGCATCCCGGCCGGCTGGGCCGCCGACCGCTGGGGCCGCGCCCGGATCGCCGGCGGCGCCATGGTGCTCTCCGCCGCCGCGGGCCTGGCCGCCGCCGCCAGCTTCGGCGGGCCGCCCTGGCTGGTGGCCCTGGCCCTGCTCGCCTGGGGGCTGACCATCGTGCCGGACAGCGCGCAATTCTCCTCCCTGGTCGCCGACCACGCGCCGCCCGAAAGCGCCGGCAGCCTGATGGCCTTCCAGACCGCCCTCGGCTTCGCCCTGACAGCGGTGACCGTGCAGGCCCTGCCCGCCCTGGCGGCCGCCACCTCCTGGCCCATGGCGCTGGCCACCCTCGCCCTCGGCCCCACCCTCGGCGCGGTGGCGATGGCCCGGCTGGCGCGGGGGTGACGCCGGGGCTTGCGGCGGTGGCTTTCTGGGGAGGGCTTTGCCCTCCCCAGACCCCACCCGCCAGGAGCGTGCCGCCCCTGGACCCGTCATCAGTTGGTCGGCCGTCAGGGAGGGGGCCACATGCGCCCGCGGCCATGGCGCGCCCGCGAGGCCCCCTCCCTGACGGCCGACAAAACTCACGGCTGGGGTCCGGGGACCGCCACGGTCCCCGGCGGGGTGGGTCCGGGAGGGGCGGCGCCCCTCCCGGAGAGCTACAGCCCCAGCACCCGCATCGCCTCCCCCGCCACCCGTGCGATCGCCGCCGGGCCGTGGTGGTGCTCGACGTGGCGGCGGGCGGCGCGGCCCATGGCCTGGCGCAGCTCGTCGTCGGCCAGCAGCAGGTCCGCGGCGTGGGGCAGGCTGGCCTCGTTGACCAGGAAGCCGGCGTCGGGCGGGATGCCGCCCTGGATGGTGCTGCGGTAGGCGACCACGGGCAGGCCGCAGGCCATGGCTTCCACGGTGGCGCGCGGCAGCCCGTCCATGGTGGAGGTGTGGACCATGATGCGGGACCGGCGCAGCACGCCGAACACCTCCGCGTGCGGCAGCCGGCCCAGGATGTGGGTCTGTCCGGCGCGGCGCGCCAGCGGGCGGAAGGGGGGCAGCAGCGGCCCGGCGCCGACGAAGGCGATCGAGTGGCGGCGTGCCAGCGGCAGCAGCGCGGCCTGGTTCTTGCGGGGCTCGGCGAAGGTGCCGACGTTGACGATGTCGAACTCCGCCGCGGCGGGTGGCGTGCCGTCGCCGGCCAGGGCCAGGTCCACGTATTTCGGCATCACCAGCGCGCGGCCGGCGGCGGCGTGGTCGGGGAAGTGGCGTTCGACCTGCTCGGGGTATTCGCCGAGGACGAGGCTCGCCCGCGGCAGCAGCGGGTCGGTCACCGCGCCGCCGACGACGAGGCCGATGCGCGTCGCTTCCGGCAGGCTGGCCTGGGTGTCCGCGTTCACCCGGTAGCTGAGCCCCTTGTAGAGCACGGCTTCCGGCGCGAAGGCCGCCAGCTCCGCCCGCAGCGCGGCGGAGGTCTGGCGGTGCGGGATGTCGCCCGGGTTGTCGGAGGGGCAGAAGCGCACCGGCACGCCGTGCAGCTCCTCGGCTTCCGTGGCCGGTCCGGGATGGATGCGCCACAGCCTGGCGTCGATGCCGCGGTCGCGCAGCGCCGCGGCGAAGAGCAGGTCGCGCATCGCGCCGCCCATGCTGCGGCTGGCGTGGCTCATCACCACCGCGATGCGCTGCACCGGCGTGGCGCTCAGTCGGCGGCGGCGGGGATGGCCGGCACTGGGCGCGGCGCGAAGGCAGCGTCCAGCCCGCGCAAAAAATCCTCGCGCCGGATCACGTCGCGCAGGCTGGCGCCCAGGCGCTTGCGCGTCTCGGGCTGCGCGGCTTCCACCATCGCGCGCGCCAGGTCGACGGGCGAGCCGCGCTTGAAATGCAGCGCGTCCACGTTGCGCTGCGCCTTCTCCGCCATGCCGCCGATATCGGCGACGATCAGCGGCGTGCCGGCGCGGCGGGCTTCCTGGATCACCATCGGCGAGTTCTCCCACCAGATGGAGGGCACGACGACCCAGCCGACCGAGCGCATCAGTTCCACCGAATCGCCCGGGTCGTAGCGGCCGAGGAAGGCCAGGCTCTGTCCCGCCGCCTCGATCGCCGGCTCCAGGGTGGGGAACATGCGCAGCACGTCCTCCCGCTCCGCCCCCGCGATCGCCACGGTGATGCCGCGGTTCTCGCGCAGCGCCAGGGGAAGCGCGGTGACCAGCACGTCCATGCCCTTGAAGGGCGTGGGTTGGCCGAAGAAGCCGAAGCGGGGCGCGAGCCGCTTCGGGTCGCCCTGCGGCCGCGGCAGCGCCACGATCTCGTCGCCCAGGTAGTTTTCCAGCACGCTGGCGCGGTGGCCGGCCAGGCCCCATTCCTCGTAGCGGCCGCGCAGGAACTCGCTCGGGTAGACCAGGTGGTCGAAGCGGCGCAGCACGGTCAGCAGCGTCGCCTTGCGGAAGGCGAAGCGTTCCAGCGTCTGGTCGGGGAAGCAGGCCAGGCAGCGCAGCGGCGCCTCCCGCTTGCACAGCTCACGCGACCGCGTGCGGACCATCTGGCCGTGGTGCAGGCAGATCGCCAGCATCTCGTGCAGCGTCATCACGAAGGTCGCGTCCGGCCGCGCCTCCATCAGGTCGACGATCAGGTCGACGCCGAGCCGCCAGTAATGGTGGAAGTGGTAGATCTCCGTCCCGAGTCCCGCCAGGAACTCCACCATCAGCCGCCGCTGGTAGGGATCGTCCCAGGACAGCCGGTCCTCCGCCATGCCGGCGAAGGAGAAGACGTATTCCTGCTCGCCATGCGGCAGCACGGTGTCGATCGGGCGCGTCGCGGCGTAGTGGGTGCCGACCTCGCAGGCGCCGACGAAGACGGCGCGGCGGCCTTCGGCGCGCAGCGTCTGGAATTCGCGATAGGCCGCCAGCTCCCCGCCGCCCTTCGAGAAGTCGGGGTGGGAATGGGCCAGGACGCAGACGCTGCGGCGCGCGGGGTCAGCCATGCAGCAGCGCTTCCGCCGGAAAGCGCGGCACGGGCGCCGGCATCTGCGGCGCGGCGGCGGTGCCCGCGCTCCACAGCCGCTGGAGATGGGCGGTGACCAGTTCCGGCGCCTGCCGCGTCGCCCAGGCCCGCGCGATGGGGGCGAAGCGCTGCTCGGCGGGCGCGGCGCGGCGCAGGCGCAGCAGGCGCTGCAGGCTGTCGGGCAGCGCCAGCGCGCAGCCGGCCAGCGCGTGCAGCGTCAGCAGCCGCGCCACCTCCGCCCCGTCGAGCGGCGCGCCGAAGGCGTCCTCCGGCCGTCCGGCGGCGACCGCTTCGGCGAAGCCCACGGCATCCACCGCCAGGATGCCGGCGCGCCCGGCCACCTCCCGCAGGGCCAGCGCGGCCTCGGCGCCGGTCAGCACGACCAGGCGGCCGCGTCGGGCGAAGGCCTCGGCCACCACCTCCGCCGCCTCGCCCATCACCAGCAGCGTGTCGGACCGCCTCTCGAACTCCGCCGCCGTCACGTGGAACAGCCGCCCGGCGGCGGGATCGTCGGCGCCGAGGATCAGCGCCGTGCGCGGCGGCCGGCCGCCGCGCAGCGACTCGACCGGCCCGGCGCCGAGCGCGGCGAGGCTCGGCAGGAAGGCCGCCTCGCGCCGCGCGATCACCTGGCGCAGCAGGCCGAGCCCGGCGGTCGCCGCGCCGGCCGGCGCCGGGGCGGACAGCGGCGCGGCGCGGCCGGCGGCGTCCAGCAGTTCCGGCACCGTCGCCGCCATGGGCTGGCCGCGAATCCAGATCGTCTCGCCGGTGCGCAGTTCCGCCTGCAGCACCAGTTCCATCCCCTGCAGGCGGTCGAGCAGCCCGGGGTCGAGCCTTCCATAGCCGGCCAGCGCCGCCGGCAGGCGCGTCGCGTGCCAGTCGGACAGCGGCAGCGGCACGGCGATCGGCGGCGCGCCGGGCTCGTCGGCCAGCCAGCCGAACAGCGTCGCGTGCAGTTCCGCGTCGGGCGGCATCGGCGTGGTGCTGCGCAGCATGGCCAGCACTTCCCCGGCCGGGGAGGCAAGGCATTCCACCTCGGCGAATTGCGCGAAGTTCTCGGCCCGCCCGCGCAGCAGCGGCAGCCGGCCCATCCAGTCGGCGAAGGCGCCGAAGGGCCGCTGCTGGTAGGCGGCCAGTTCCGCCAGCGACGGGTCGGCGCCGACCTCGCGCAGCAGGCCGAAGCTGATCCGCCAGTCGCGGTCGGCGGTGGCCTTGAACAGGTTGGTCTCCACCGCCGGGTCGCGCAGGTCGGCATGCGCGGTGGCATCGCCGGCCGCGACGGCCAGGCGCAGCGCCTGCGGGTCCTCGGGCGTCGCGATCACCAGGGTGAAGCCGTTGACCACCGCCGCGCGGGGATCGGGCGGCACCACGTCGGGGCGCGGATGGAAGCTGCAATGCTCGATCGCGCAGATGCCGTCGGCGCCGGCGGAGACCGCGATCTCGGTCCCCGCGACGCGCGGCGTCATGGTCCAGCCATAGACGACCATGCGGCGCGCCGACAGGGTGGCGACGCAATCGATGCCGAGCTGCAGGCTGTCATCGACGTAGACGTACACGACACCTCCGCCCTGCCGGGCGCCCAGGCCACTGGCGAACCGCGGGACCTGTTGACGATGTTTCCGCCCCGCCCGTCAACCTTGGCGGACGCCGGGCGCGCCCCAGGCGACGAAGGGGCCGTTGCGGAACTCCGGCTTGCCGTAGCCGAACGCCTCGCCCGCCGGCGTCAGCACCGCGCCGCCGGCCGCTTCCAGCACCGCCTGCCCGGCCGCGGTGTCCCATTCCATGGTGGTGCCGAAGCGCGGATAGACATCGGCCTGGCCTTCCGCGACCAGGCAGAATTTCAGCGAGGAGCCGATCGAGCGCCGGTCCGCCACCGGCAGCGTGCCCAGGAAGGCCGCCGTCTCGGCGTCGAGGTGGGAGCGGCTGGCCACCGCGACCAGCTCGCCCACCGGCCGCGGCCGCGCGGCGATCGGCGCCCAGGCCGCGGCGGCCGGATCGGCGCCCGGCGCGAGCGGCGCCGCTTCCGCGCCATGCCCCGCCGCCCCGCGCCAGATGCGCCCGAGCGCCGGGGCGTGCACCACCCCGGCCACCGGCCGGCCGTGCCGGATGAGGGCGATGTTCACCGTGAACTCCCCCGTCGGGCCGAGGAATTCGCGCGTGCCGTCCAGCGGATCCACCAGCAGGAAGGCGTCCTCCGGCGCGATCCGGCCGGCGCCTTCCTCCGAGACCACGGGAATGTCGGGCAACGCATCGGTCAGGCCCTCCGCGATGATCGCCTCGGCCGCCAAATCCGCGGCGGTCAGCGGGCTGCCATCCTCCTTGGCCGTGGCGGCGAAGGGCGCGCTGCGGATCTCGACGATGCGCGTGCCTGCCCTGGCGGCGATGACGCTCAGCACGGCGAGCAGGGACGCGGGATCTGGCTGCATGAGACCGAAGCTCCGGAGGAAGGCAGGCACGAGCGGGATAGCGGATCGGGGGGGTGCGCGCATCCTCGACGGCGGCCTGGAAGGATTTCATGAACTTCGCGCGTGGCATTCAGGCGGCGGGGGCGAAACGAGCGAAACCCGCCGCGGCTTGCTGTCCACCCCCCCCGCGGCTAAGGGTCGATCGAGTGACGGTCGCGTGGCGGACCACGGCCCGGGACGCGACCGCGGCCCGCCGGGCGGCGGCCCGGCACCGGCTTCTGCAACGGCCAAGGGAACGCCATGCGGATGGAGCTGCTCTTCACGGGCAGGTTCGAGGAGTACCTGGACGAGGCCGCGATGCGCGGCCATCCCTGCATCTTCGTGCATGTGCCGAAGACCGCCGGGACGTCGCTGCGCAACGAGCTGGCGCAGCTGCTCCGCCCCGAGCTGAACATCCGGGTGGACTACAAGGACACCACCCGCAGCTTCCACGAGAAGATGGACCTGGCGGTCGCCGCCTTCCTGGACCAGCACGCCGCCGATCCGCTGCGATTCGCGTCCGGCCATGTGCTCGGCCGCCATGTCGAGCAGATCCGGGCCGCCCTGCCGGACGCCCGGCTGATCACATTCCTGCGCGACCCCGTGGCCCGGCTGGTCTCCGACTACCGCTACCAGCGGTCGCCGAAGCACCCGGTGCATGCCGAGTTCGCCGCCAGCAACCCCGACCTCGCCACCTATGTCGAGGTGGCGACCGAGCGCAACAAGATGGCCCAGCACCTGGTGCCGGCCGAGCTGCTGGCCTCGGGCGATGCGCGGCGCTGCGTGGACTACATGCTCTCCGCCTACGCCTTCATCGGCACGGTGGAGATGTACGCGCTGTCCTTCCGGGTGCTGACGACGCTGCTCGGCTATCCGTCCTGGCCGAAGCTGCGCGACAATATCGGCCCCGGCGAGGAGGACACGACCGAGGTCCCCCCGGCGCTCGCCGCCCGCATCCGCGCCGACAACGCCATCGACTGCGCGCTCTACGACGCCGTCCACCCGCGCTGGCTGGCGGTGCGGGACGCGCTGGCCGCCCGCTTCGCGTGAGCCTTCCCCCGCCGGCGGGGCGACGCGCCCGCCGGCCGGGCGCCGCAAGGCGATCTGCCCCGGCCGGGGCACGGACCATGGCCCGGCCCATGGCCTGATCGGGTGGGCCGTGCCGCCGGGCGGCTTGCCCCGCGTCGATCGCGCTGCGACCTTCCCCCCTGCCCCGCCCGGACCCACGCATGACCCAGAACCCGCTGCTCGCCGACTGGACCACCGCCTTCGGCGTGCCGCCCTTCGACCTGATCCACGCCGGGCGCTTCCCCCCTGCCTTCGAAGCCGCGATGGCGGCCCATTCGGCGGAGATCGCGGCCATCGGCAGCGACCCCGCCCCGCCATCCTTCGCCAACACGGTGGAGGCGCTGGAACGCAGCGGCCGGCTGCTGGACCGCGTGCAGGCGGTGTTCTTCAACCTGGCCGCCAGCCAGGCGACCGAGGCCTACCAGGCGGTCGAGCGCGAGGTCGCGCCGCTGCTCGCGCGCCATGGCAGCGCCGTCGCCCTCGACCCCGCCAACTTCGCCCGCATCGCCGCGCTGCACGCGGCGCGCGACCAGCTCGGCCTGGCGCCCGACCAGGCGCGGCTGCTGGACCGGCTGCACATGAACCGCCTGCGCGCCGGCGCCGGCCTGGATGCGGCAGGCCGCGCGCGGATGTCCGCCATCTCCGCCCGGCTTGCCGCGCTGCACACCGCGTTCGGCCAGAACGTGCTGAAGGACGAGGATGCGTGGCAGCTCGTGCTGTCGGAGGCCGACCTCGACGGCCTGCCCCCCTTCGCCCGCGACGCCGCGCGCCAGGCGGCGGCCGAGCGCGGGGTGGAGGGATGCGTCGTCACCCTCTCGCGCTCCTCCATCGAGCCCTTCCTGACCTTCTCGGCCCGCCGCGACCTGCGCGAGATCGCCTGGCGCGCCTGGGTGGAGCGCGGCAGCGGCACGCTCGGCGCCGACAACCGCCCCCTGATCCGCGAGATCCTGGCGCTGCGCGCCGAACGCGCGCGGCTGCTCGGCCATGCCGATTTCGCGCGCTACCGGCTGGCGGACAGCATGGCCGGCGCGCCGGAGGCCGCGGAGCGCCTGCTGCGCCAGGTCTGGTCGCCGGCCGTCCGCCGCGCCGAGGCCGAGCGCGCCGAACTGGCCGAACTGGCGCGGGCGGGCGGGCAGGACGCGCCGCTCGAAGCCTGGGACTGGCGCTACTGGTCCGAGAAGCTGCGCCAGGCGCGGCACGCCATCGATGCCTCCGCCCTCAAGCCCTTCTTCCCGCTCGACGCGATGATCGGCGCCGCCTTCGAGACCGCCGGCCGCCTGTTCGGCCTGCGCTTCGCGGAACGTGCCGACATCCCGACCTACCACCCGGATGTCCGCGCCTTCGAGGTGCAGGGGCCGTGCGGCGCGCATGTCGGCGTGCTGCTGCTCGACAATTTCGCCAGGCCCGCCAAGCGGTCGGGGGCCTGGATGAGCAGCTTCCGGGTGGCCGAGGCGCTGGACGCCCCGGTCTCGCCGATCGTGGTCAACAACAACAACGTCGCGAAATCCGACCCCGCCCTGCTGTCCTACGACGAGGCGGAGACGCTGTTCCACGAATTCGGCCATGCCCTGCACGGGCTGCTGTCGGCCGCCCGCTACCCCTCGCAATCGGGCACGGCGGTGCTGCGCGACTTCGTCGAATTCCCCTCCCAGGTGCTGGAGCACTGGCTGTCCGTGCCGGAGACGCTGCGCCGCCACGCCCGCCACCACGAGACCGGCGAGCCGCTGCCGGAGGCGATGCTGGCGCGGCTGCTGGCGTCGCGGACCCACGGCCAGGGCTTTGCCACGGTGGAGTTCGTCTCCTCCGCGCTGATCGACCTGGCGCTGCACCGGCACCCCGACCCGGCGTCGCTCGACATCGACGCCTTCGAGGCGGCGTTCCTGGCGGGGATCGGCATGCCGCGGGGCATCGTGCTGCGCCACCGGCCGGCGCATTTCCAGCACCTGTTCTCGGGCGGCGGCTACGCGGCGGGCTACTACGCCTACATGTGGGCCGAGGTGCTGGACGCCGACGCCTTCGACGCGTTCCGGGAAGCCGGCGATCCCTTCCACCCGGACCTGGCCGGGAAGCTGAAGGCCATCTACGCCGCCGGCGACACAAGCGACCCGATGGAGCTCTACGTCGCCTTCCGCGGCGCCGAGCCGCGGGTCGACGCGCTGCTCAGGCATCGCGGGCTGGCGGAGGCCTGACCGGCCGCCGCCCCGCCGCGGTCAGGCCATGCGCCGCCGCAGCCGCCGCGCCAGCGCGAGCCCGCCGAGGGCCACCGCCATCAGGCCCAGCGCCGCCGGCGCCGGCACCGGCACGGGCGATTCGCCGACCCGCATCTGCACCAGGTTCGCCGAGCCGCCGCCACCGGCGAGCGTCACCTCCCCGGTCACGCGCAGGCCGTTGCCGCCCCAGTCGTCGGTGGTGACGAAATAGACCTCGGTCATCCCGGACCGGCCGCTGACGATGGGCAGGTCGCGCGTCCTGCCATCGACCGAGGTGAGCGTGACGCTGGCCGCGCGGTTGACGAGGATGGCGAGCGTGTTGCCCACCAGCGCGACGGTGGCGCCGCGCGACACCTCCGTCGCGCCCACCCGGAGCCGGATGCCCGCGCCGTCCCAGGTCAGCGTGAAGGGATGCGCCGCGGTGCCCCAGGCATATTCGCCCTGGCTGAAGCGGCCCGGCCGGCTGGTGCCCTCGCCCACGCCGAGTTCCCAATCGGCCCGGCCGGCCCGGCCGCCGCGCAGCTCCACCCCGTAGAGGCCGCCGCCGCCCGGGCCGCGCGCGGCCTCGCGCACGAAGCCGGCGCCGTCGGTGATGATGACGGCCGCGCCGGCCTGCATCGGCAGGCCGGCGACGCCGATGCCGAGCAGGGCGCGGGCGAGCAGGCGGGGCATGGTCCGACCTCCGGTGCGGGGCATCCGCGCGGGCCGCCCGGAGCCGAGCGCCGCGCGCGCGCCGCGGGCGCCCGCCGGATGCGTCGCCGACACCATCGCCCCGGGACGCTCACCAAAGGATGAAGGCGGCCGCTTGCGGCCGGCGACGAAGCGCGGCACCGGCCGGGCGCGCATGCCGGCCCGCCGCGCCGGGCCGAACCCTGCCGCGCCGCGACCCCGGGCAGGCGCTCAGCCAGGCCCCTGCCAGGGATGCACCGACGCCCAATGCCGCGCGATGTCGACCCGCCGCGCCACCCAGGCCCCGCGCCGTGCCGCCACGTGGTCGAGCAGGCGCTTCAGCCCCATCGCCCGCGCCGGGTGCCCGACCAGCCGGCAATGCAGCCCGACCGACATCATCCGCGGCCGGCCCGCCGCCCCTTCCTCCCACAGCATGTCGAAGGCGTCGCGCACGAAGCCGAACCAGGCATCGGCGGAAGCCAGCGGCCCGGTGAAGGCGCGGTCGTTGTTGGTCAGCGAATAGGGCACCACCAGGTGGCCCCTTCCTTCGACCTCCACCCAGAAGGGCAGCTCGTCGCCGTAGTAGTCGCTGTCGTAGAGGAAGCCGCCATGCCCGACGAGCAGCCGGCGGGTGTTCTCGGACGGGCCGTAGCGGCAGTACCAGCCATCCGGCGGCGCGCCGGTGGTGCGGACCAGGCTCTGCACGGCGCGGGCGATGCGCGCGCGTTCTTCCTCCTCCGACAGCTCCCAGTGCTTCTCCCACCGCCAGCCATGGCAGCAGAGGTCGTGGCCGGCCTTGCGGATCGCGGCCGCCACCTCCGGGTTGCGTTCCAGTGCCAGGGCGCAGCCGAAGACGGTCAGCGGCAGCCCGCGCTCCTCGAACAGCCGCAGGATGCGCCAGACGCCGACGCGGCTGCCGTAGTCGAACATCCCCTCCGCCGCCAGGTCGCGCCCCGACCGCACCTGCACCTGGCCGTTCGCCTCGGTCAGCCCGGTGTCCTGCAAGGCGTCGCCATCCAGCGGCGAGGGCTCCGACCCCTCCTCGTAGTTCAGCACGAAGTTGATGGCGACCCGGGCGCCGTCCGGCCATTGCGGGTCCGGCGGGTTGGCGCCGTAGCCGACGACGTCGCGGACCACCTGGTAGGGCATGGCGGGCTTTCCTTCAGCGGGCGGCGGGCTGCACGGGCGGCGGCCCGGCGGTGCGACGATAGCGCGGCTCCACCTCGCGCAGCAGGAAGGCGGCGATGGCGTGGGTGCGGACCAGCTCTCGGAAGACGTCGACCGGCACGGCGGCATAGTCCATCGCCGGCCCGTCCCGCCGCGCCACCCGCAAGGTGCCCGGCCGCGCCGGATCGCCGCACCACCGCGCCGAGGCATAGGTGGGCGAGGCCAGCGTCGAGAGGCTGCAGGTCTCCGCGCCGCTGGCCGGCGAAGCGCCCGCCGACGCCAGCGCCAGCAGCGCCACCCCTGCACGGATCATCCACCCCGCCCCCGCTCCGAGCCCTTGCCATTAGCTTGCCGGCGGCGGGTCCGGAAGCCGGCACGGGCCGGCGCCGCGCGCGGCGTGCCGAGCTGGATGCCGGCGCGCATCCCCCTTCCCGCCCCGGCATTCGCGCGCGGCCGCGCCCGCCGCGGCATGATGCCCGCAGGCACCCTGGCCGAGGCGCCCGCCGGCCCCCTCAGCCGCCGAGCCGCGCCGCCAGCCGCGCCTGCCCCGCCGCATCCATGTGCAGGCCGAGGCGGGACCGGCGCCACAGCACATCCTCCGCCCGCCGCGCCCATTCGCGCGCGACCAGCCAGTCCAGCTCGCGTTCCGTGAAGCCGGCGCCGAAATCCTCGCCGAGATCGGCCAGCGACCGCGCGCCCTCCAGCATCGCGTCCAGCTCCGAGCCATAGGCGCGCACCATCCGCCGCAGCATGGGCATGGGCAGCCAGGGATGCCGCCGCGCCAGCGCCGCCGCGTAGCCCGCGACGTCGTGCCCGCCGAGCCCGCCCCCCGGCAGCTTCGCGCCCGCCGTCCAGGCCGCGCCCGGCCGGCCGAGCGCCGCGGCGACCTGCCCCACCGCCTCCTCCGCCAGCCGCCGATAGGTGGTGATCTTGCCGCCATGCACCGCCAGCACCGGCGCCTGCCCGCCCGCCTGGTCGAGCGTCAGCACATAGTCGCGCGTCACGGCGGAGGGATCGTCCGATCCGTCGTCGTGCAGCGGCCGCACGCCGGAGAAGCTCCAGACGATGTCCGCCGTCCGCGGCGCGACGCGGAACTGCCGGCCCACCGCGGCGCAGAGATAGGCCGCCTCTTCCGCCGAGCAGCGCGCGTCCCGCGCATCGCCCTCATGCGGGACGTCCGTCGTGCCGACCAGCGAGAAGCGGCCCTCATAGGGAATGACGAAGACCACGCGGCGGTCGTCGTTCTGCAGGATGTAGGCCTGCTCGCCCTCGTACAGCGCGGGCAGCACGATATGGCTGCCGCGGACCAGCCGCACGCGCCCCCGCGCCGGCGCGCGCGCCGCGTCCTGCGCCTGCATCACCCAGGGCCCGGCGGCATTCACCAGGGCGCGGGCGCGGACCTGCCTCTCCGTCCCGTCCCCCGCCACCAGCCGGCAGGTCCAGCCGGCGGCGTCGCGGGTCGCGCCGGCGAAGGCGGTGCGCACCAGCACCTGCGCGCCCCGGTCGGCGGCGTCGCGGGCGTTGAGCACCACCAGGCGGCTGTCCTCCACCCAGCAATCGGAATAGGCGAAGGCGTCGGTGATCCCCTCGGCCAGCGGCCTTCCGAAGGGATGGCGCGGCACCGCGATCGCCTCCGTCCCCGGCAGGGAGACGCGGCGCGCCAGGTGGTCATACAGGAACAGGCCGGCCCGGATCAGCCAGCGCGGCCGCATCGAAGGCCGGTGCGGCAGCACGAAGCGCATCGGCCAGACGATGTGGGGCGCGATGCGCAGCAGCACCTCGCGCTCGGCCAGCGCTTCGCGCACCAGGCGGAACTCGTACTGCTCCAGGTAGCGCAGCCCGCCATGGACCAGCTTCGAGGAGTTGGAGGAGGTGGCGCCCGCCAGGTCGCCGCGCTCCACCAGGCAGGTGGCCAGCCCCCGCCCCTGGGCATCGCGCGCGATGCCGGCGCCGTTCACGCCGCCGCCGATCACCAGCAGGTCGAAGGCGTCGGGCGCGCTCATGCCGGGAACCGGCGCGGGGCCGGAACGTCGATCTCCATCATCGGCGCCATGTGGCACCGTCGCGCGCGTCTGTGGAGGGTGCGCCCGGCTACTCCATGCGCGGCAGGCTGCCGGGGCGGGAGGCGGGGGGCGGCGGCGCGCCGCCGGCCAGCCTGGCCCTGGCCGCGCGCGCCGCGGCCGCCAGCGGCGGCACCCGGCGCAGCGCGTCGCGCAGCACGTCGGCCGCGTGGTCGTCGGTGGCCCACCAGCGCAGCAGCTCGGCATAGGCGGCCATGCGATCGGCGCCGCGCAGGTTGCGCCGCACGACGCGCAGGTAGTTCCAGTAGACCAGCGAATGGAACAGCCGCGCCGCCGCGCCGTGCCGCGCCGCCGGGTCCTGCCACAGCGCCGCCGCGCGGCGGTCCTTCAGCAGGATGGCCCGCGTGTAGCGGCCGGCATGCTCGCGGTGCAGGAACAGCGGCGCGTCCAGCGCGACCCAGGGCCCGCGCAGCGCCATCTCGGCCAGCAGCACGCGGTCCGATCCGTTGTAGGCGCCGTGCAGCACCGATCCTTCCAGCGCGGCGCGGCGGAACAGGCCGAAGAAATCCTCGCATTGGTGCCGCGTATGGATCACCGCGCCGAAGCGCCGCGCCGGCTTCGGATCGTCGATGCCGGGGAAGGCGTTGGCGTAGCGCCGCAGCACCTGGCCCTGCGCGTCGATCTCCGCGATGCCCGTCGTGCAGAGAATGGCGCGCGGCGCGGCGCGCAGCGACGCGACGGTGGCCGAGAGGTAGCCCGGCGCCAGCGCGTCGTCATGCGCCGCCCATTTGAAGAACTCCCCGCGCGCGAGGGCGAAGCAGCGGTCGTAGTTCGCCGCCGCGCCCAGGTTGCGCGGGCTGCGGTGGTAGCGGATGCGCGCATCGCCCGCGGCCAGCGCGCGGCAGATCTCCTCCGTGCGGTCGGTGGAGGCGTTGTCGCAGACGATCAGCTCGAAGTCGCCGAAATCCTGGTCCAGGACCGAGCGGATCGCCGCCTCGACGAACGCCTCCCCGTTGAACACCGGCAGGCCGATGCTCACCGCGGGCGCGGGCTGCGCCGGGTCGTGATGTCGATCGCACGTGATCATCGGTGGCGCTCCAACCGCGCTATTCGAGGCTGCGGGGAAGATAGGCCCGCGCGGGGTCGTTCAGGGCGATCCCCGGCGCTTGTTATTTCACGACATCGTGCCGACCGCGTCCTTCCGCCCACCTCCGCGTTCATCGCGGGACATGATCTGCGCGACGCGGGAGAAAGACGATGCGATGCGGCATGGACGCCACGCTGCACGGGCGGACCGGCCTGCCCGCGACGGCGCCTCGCCATGCGCGGGCGGCGTGGCGCGGATGCAGCAGGGCAAAGGAAACGGCGCGAAGCGCGGCGCGCGATGAAACCGGATGCCGCGGGTGACGTGGTGACCTGCATGCGGCGTGTGGCCGAAAGATGGCGCGCCGTCCGGTGGCGGAAGGGTTGCCGCCGCAGGGCCGCGCGAGCCGTGCTCGGCGCGCGTGGGGGTTGATCCACGGATTGCAGGGCGCGCCCCCCGGCGCACGGACAGAGATGCGTTGCCTCGGCGCAACGGGAGAGAGAACGATGAAGGTTGCAATCCTGGCCGGCGGCCTCGGCTCCCGCCTCGCGGAGGAGACGGAGGCCCGGCCGAAGCCGATGGTCGAGATCGGCGGCGTGCCGATCCTGTGGCACATCATGCGCTACTACGCCTGCTTCGGGCACGCCGACTTCACCGTGGCGCTCGGCTACAAGGGCAACGTCATCCGCCGCCACGCGACGGATTTCGCGGCACTCTCCGCCGCCGACCTGCGCATCGACTATTCGCGCCGCCAGGTGGAATACGGCGCCCAGCACGGCTGCGAAGGCGCGCCCTGGGCGATGGATGGCTGGACGCTCGACCTGGTCGAGACCGGCCTGCACACCAACACCGGCGGCCGCATCCGCCGCCTGCGCCACCTGCTCCACCGCGAACGCTTCTTCCTGACCTGGGGCGACGGGCTCTCCACCGTGGACCTCGACGCGCTGCTGGCGTTCCACAAATCCCACGGCAAGCTCGCCACGCTCACCGCCGTCCGCCCGCCCGCGCGCTTCGGCCACCTCGAACTGGACGGCGACCGCATCGCCGTCTTCGACGAGAAGCCGCAGACCGGCGAGGGCTGGATCAACGGCGCCTTCTTCGTCTGCGAGCCCGGCATCTTCGACTACATCGAGGGCGACGACACCCAGTTCGAGAAGCAGCCCCTGCAGGACCTGGCGCGCGACGGCCAGCTGATGGCGTTCCGCCACTACGGCTTCTGGCAATGCATGGACACCATCCGCGACAAGCTGCTGCTGGAGAAGCTGTGGGCCAGCGGGGAAGCGCCCTGGCGCATCTGGGACGATCCCCGCCGCACGCCGGCCGAACGCCGCACGCTGGTCCGCGCCGTCGCGCTGCCCCAGCCCGCCCTTCCGCAAGCCGCCAACGACCAGGACAGCCAGGCATGCGCATCCTGACCACCGGCCATCTCGGCTATATCGGCACCGTCGCCGTGCCCCTGCTGCAGCAGGCGGGGCACGAGGTGGTCGGCATGGACACCGATCTCTACCGCGACAGCACCTTCGGCCCCGATCCCGGCCCGGCCGCGCGCATCCCCAACCTCGGCATCGACATCCGCGACGCGACGCCCGACCACCTCTCCGGCTTCGACGCGGTGCTGCACCTGGGCGGCATCCCGAACGACCCGCTCGGCGACCTCGACCCCGACGTCACCATGCAGATCAACGCCGAGGCGACGGTGTCGCTGGCCCGCGCGGCGAAGCGCGCCGGCATCGGGCGCTTCGTCTTCTCCTCGTCGTGCTCCAACTACGGCGCCTCGGGCGGCGACCGCCTGCTGGACGAGGACGCGCCCTTCAACCCGGTCACCCCCTATGGACGGTCGAAGGTGGAAGCCGAGCGCGGCCTGCTGCCGCTGTCCGATGACCGCTTCTCGCCGGTGCTGATGCGCAGCGCGACGGCCTTCGGCGTCTCGCCGCGGCTGCGCTTCGACCTGGTCATCAACAACCTCACCGCCTGGGCGGTGGCGACGGGCGACATCCTGCTGAAGTCGGACGGCACGCCCTGGCGCGCCGTCGTCCATGTGGAGGACATCGCGCGCGCCTTCCTCGCCGTGCTGGAAGCCCCGCGCGAGGCGGTGCACGGGCAGGCCTTCAACGTCGCCTCGGCCGCCGAGAACTACCGCGTGCTCGACATCGCGCGGATGGTGGAGGAGGAGGTGAAGGGGGCGCGCATCCGCTTCGCCGACGGCGCCGGGCCCGACCTGCGCTGCTACCGCGTGCAGGGCGCGAAGCTCGCCCGCGCCTTCCCGCGTGCGATCCCCCGCCGCGGCGCCCGCGACGGCATCGCGGAGCTGCACGCCGCCTTCCGCGCGCATTCCGTCGGCGCCGAGGAGTTCGAGGGCCCGCGCTTCCACCGCAAGGCGCATGTGCTCGCCCATATCGGCGCCGGCCGCATCGGCCCCGACCTGCGCCGCCGCGCGTCCGGCGCGGCGCGCGCGGCATGAGCGCGCTGCTGGAAGGCCGCGCCCCCGCGCGGTCCTCGCCCTGGCTCGATGCCTGCCCCGGCTGCGGCGGCCGCGTGCTGCGCCCGCTGCTGTCGCAGCCATCCATCCCCGCCAGCTCCTGCCTGATGCTGGCAACCCCGCAGGAAGCGCGCGGCTTCCCGCGCGGCGCGATGGAGCTGGCGGCCTGCGCCGCCTGCGGCCTGGTCACCAACCGCGCCTTCGACGCCACGCTGACCGAGTATTCGGACCGCTACGAGCCGACCCAGGCCTGGAGCCCGACCTTCCGCCGCTTCCACCGCGACCTGGCGCAGCGCGTCGTCGCCGCGGCGGAGCTGCCGCCGGGCGCCACCATCCTGGAAGCCGGCTGCGGCCAGGGCGAATTCCTGCACCTGCTCTGCCGCATCGCACGGGGGCGCGGCGTCGGGCTCGACCCCAGCCTGAGCGCGACGCGCGGCGCGGTGCTGGAGGAAGCGGCGGAAGATGTCGAGCTGCGCGCCGGATACTTCGATGCGCGCAGCGCCCGCCTGCTGTCCGCCGACCTGCTGGTCTGCAAGATGACGCTCGAGCACATCCCCGATGCGGGAGGCTTCGCGGAGGCCGCGGCGACCGTCGCGCGCAACTCCGCCCCCGGCATGCGGCTGTTCGTCCAGGTGCCGGACGCCGCGCGCATCCTGGCCGAGGGCGCCTTCGAGGACATCTACCACGAGCACTGCCACTACTTCACCGCGGCCTCGCTCGGCGCGCTGTTCGCCCGCGCGGGCTTCGCGGTGCACGACATCTCCCGCGAATATGCCGGCCAGTACCTGACGCTGCAGGCGCGCTTCACCGGCGAGGCGCGCGCCCTGGCGGCGGCGGACGCCACGCCGGCCGAGGGCTTCGCCGGGCGCGTCGCCGCCCGCATCGACCATTGGCGCGGCCTGCTCGCGCGGCGCCTGGAAGCCGGCCGGCGCGTGGTCAGCTGGGGCTCCGGCTCGAAGGGCGTGTCCTTCCTGACCGCGATCGGCGGCGGCGCCGGCATCGCGGCGGTGGTGGACATCAACCCGCACCGCCAGGGCCGCTTCATGGTCGGCACCGGCCATCCGATCGTCGGGCCCGATGCGCTGCCCGCGCTCGCCCCGGCGACCGTCATCGTGATGAACGCCGTCTATCGCGCCGAGGTCGAGGCGGCGCTTGCCGCCCGCGGCATCACGGCGGAGGTGCTGGCGCTGTAGCGCCAGCCCCCCGGCGCGCCTTCAGGAAGTCAGCGCCGGTTCCGCGCCGGCCGCCGCGCGCGGCAGCCGGCGCGCCATCTCGCCGAAATGGCGCAGCGAGCCGAGGTGCAGGAACAGGCATTCCAGCTCGTCCTGCGCCATCATCGCGGCCAGCGTCTCCGCCGGCAGCGCCTTCAGCTTCGCCCGGTCCACCGCCAGGAAGCCCGAGAGCGTCCGCGTCGCGCCCGCGGCATCCGCGTATTGCGCCTGCATCGGCTGCAGCAGGCCGAGCTCGACGATGCGCGCGCAGAAGGCCTGGGTGCGCAGCAGCCGCGCCTGGTAGTCCTGCAGGAAGGCCAGCACGCCGCGCAGGTACTGGGTCTGCGCGCCCTCCGCGTCGAACAGCCGCTCGCCGCGGCCCTCGCGGTTGCAGCCGGCGAAGGCCTCGTCGATGGTCAGCGTCAGCGTCTGGCCGCCCTCGTCCTGGGCGAAGATGTAGGGGTAGCGGCGGATGAAGGCCGGGATGTAGCGGCCCGTCCAGCGGCCCTCGGCATCGACGCAGAGGTTCTCGTTGTCGCGCAGGCCGAGGATGGCGGCGGGGAACACCGCCTTCTCGCTGCCCGCGAAAACGACCGGGTATTCGGCCGCGGCCTCGGCGAATTCCACGGCGCTGAGCGGCACCGAATTGACCCTGGCGGCGAAGCCGTAGCCATCCCCGGCCTTGACCGAGAGGTCGCCATGGCGCTGGGCCGTCACCGGCACCGGCGCTTCGTAGAAAAGCTGTTGCGTGGCCATGGCGGCCCCCCCTTCCCCGGCAGGGCCTCGCGCCCCGTCTGTGGCGCCATGGATATCGGAAGCGCAGCGGCCGGCAAGGGGCCCGGGCGAGGCGATCCGGGGCGGCGGGAAGGCGGCGCGACCTGGCCACCTGCCCGATTCCCAGGCACCCCCGCCACCCGATCGGGCAGAACCACGCCCGCTGGCGCTCCGCGCCCCGCCCCGGCCCTGGCGTGGCGCTTGCGTCGCGCCGCGCCGATGCCGCAGATGGTCGGGCCGTCGCCGCGCGCCGTCGCGCCGGGGCATGCCGGGGTTGGGAGTGGCCGATGGAGCGTCCTTTCGTCGAGATCAGCGGGGTCGCCATGCGCTATGGCGGCGTGGAAGGCACGCTCGCCCTCAAGGGCACCTCGATGAACATCGCCAAGGGCGAGTTCGTCGCCGTCGTCGGCCCCTCTGGCTGCGGCAAGTCGACCCTGATGCGGCTGGTCACCGGGCTCTGGCCCGCCACCGCGGGGCATGTCGTGGTCGCGGGCCAGGAAGTGGCCGGCCCGCTTTCCATCGCCGGGATGGCCTTCCAGAACCCGACCCTGCTGCCCTGGCGCAACATCCTGGACAACGTGATGCTGCCGCTCGAGGTGGTGGAGCCGCATCGCCGCCTGCTGTCGCGCGAGCGGGCGAAATACGAGAAGCAGGCGAAGGACCTGCTGGCCCTGGTCGGGCTCGGCGGCTTCGACCAGAAATTCCCCTGGCAACTCTCGGGCGGCATGCAGCAGCGCGCCAGCCTCTGCCGCGCGCTGATCCACGAACCCGCCCTGCTGATGCTCGACGAGCCCTTCGCCGCGCTCGACATCTTCACGCGCGAGGATCTGTGGGCCGTGCTGCAGGATCTCTGGATGGCCCGCCGGCCGACGGTGATCCTGGTGACGCACGACCTGCGCGAAGCCGCCTACCTCGCCGACCGCGTGCTGGTGATGTCGGCCCGCCCGGGGCGCATCATCGCGGAGCGCAAGGTCGACCTGCCGCGGCCGCGCAACCTCGAGACCACCTATTCGCCGGCGTTCGTCTCCCTGGTGCACGACCTGCGCGAATACATCAGCGCCGCCCGCAAGGGCGAGGAGGCCGCGCATGCCCAGTGACATCGCCGTCGCCCCGCCGGCGGTCGCGCCCAAGCCCATCGCCGACCCGACGCTGTCGCCGGAGGCCCTGAAGCGCCTGGAATCGATGGCGGCCGCCGCGCGCCGCCGCCGGCGGCTGCAGGCCTGGCTGCCCTGGATCGTCATCGTCGGGATGTTCGTGGTCTGGGAAGCCGCGGTGCAGGCCTTCAACGTGCCGCAATTCGTGCTGCCGGCGCCGACCGACATCGCGGCCAGCATGGTGAAGTGGTGGAAGCCGCTGCTCGACAATTCCTGGCAGACGCTGATGACCACGCTGATCGGCTTCGGCCTGGCGATCGTCTTCGGGCTGCTGCTGGGGATCGCGATCGGGTCCTCGACCATGCTCTACCACGGGCTCTATCCGCTGCTGATCGGGTTCAACTCGATCCCGAAGGTCGCGGTGGTGCCGATCCTGGTGATCTGGTTCGGCATCGGCACGGTGCCCGCCGTGATCACCGCCTTCCTGATCAGCTTCTTCCCGATCGTGGTGAACGTCGCCACCGGCATCGCGACCGTCGAGCCAGAGCTGCGCGACGTGCTGCGCGCGCTCGGCGCCCGGCATGTGGACATCATCCGCAAGGTGGGCCTGCCGCGGGCGATGCCCTATTTCTTCGCGTCGCTGAAGATCTCGATCACGGTGGCCTTCGTGGGTTCGATCATCGCGGAGACGGTGGCGGCCAACAAGGGCATCGGCCACCTGATGATCCTCGCCTCCTCCCGCTTCGACGTGCCGCTGGTCTTCGCCGGGCTGATCGTGACGGCGATCATGGGGGTGGCGATGTATGTCTGCGCCGTGACGCTGGAGAACCGCACGACCGGCTGGGCGACGCGCGGGCAGAACGACCAGCAGCAGGTGAAGTTCGGGGGCGCGTGAACAGGAAAATATTCTTGCGATCGCCACCCCGCCCGCGCTAGCCTGACCCGGCCAAGTCCGCACCGCGCCCCCCCAAAAGCCCTCTCCCCCCCCAGGGGGGAGAGGGTTGGGTGAGGCGGGCCCGCGACCACCAGGCACCCCGCCTGCCCCCCGCGCGGCGCGTCACCATCACCCCCGCTGCCCCCGCCGACGCCCCACCCCGCGCGCGAACCACGTGATAAAGCGCCAAAGCGCCAAAAACCCAAAGCACCAAAGCGCCCCTCCCCCGCTGGACACGCCGCCCCGCCCCGCGGCATCCCACCCCGCTCGACCGCGTTGAGGACGCCATGATCGGCATCGACTGGGGCACCAGCAGCCTCCGCGCCTACCGCATGGATGCCGCCGGCCGGGTGCTGGACCGCCTGGATATCGCCGGCGGCATCCTCACCGTCCCCCCGGGCGGCTTCCCGGACGCGCTGCGCGCCGCCATCGGCCCCTGGCTCGCCGCCGGGGAGGACAAGGTGCTGCTCTGCGGCATGGTCGGCAGCCGCCAGGGCTGGGTCGAGGCGCCCTATCTCCGCTGCCCCGCCGGGCCGGAGGAGATCGCCGCCGCCACCACCCCCATCCCGTTCGAGGGCGCGACGCTCCGCCTGGTCCCCGGCCTGACCACGCAGGATTCCGAAGGCATCCCCGACGTGATGCGCGGGGAGGAGACGAAGCTGGTCGCCCTCGCCGACCGCCTCGGCGCCGCCCCGGCGCTGGCCTGCCTGCCCGGCACCCATTCGAAATGGGCGCGGCTGGAGGGCGGCCGCATCGCCCACTTCACCACCCACATGACCGGCGAGGCCTTCGCCGCCCTCTCCCAGCACACCATCCTGGCCCGGACCAGCGCCGAGGCGCCCGACAGCCAAGCGGCCTTCGCCCGCGGCGTGGCCCGCGCATCCCAGGCCGGCGGCTTGCTGCACCATCTGTTCGGCGCCCGCACCCTGCACCTGATGGACCGCTTGGCGCCGGAGGAGACGCGCAGCTTCCTCTCCGGCCTGCTGATCGGCCACGAGATCCGCGCCGCCGTCGCCGAGACCGGCGCGCGCCAGGTGGAACTGGTCGGCGCCGCCGCCCTCGCTGCCCTCTACGACGCCGCGCTGCGCCAGGCGGGGGTCGCGGTGCGCCTGCACGACCCGGATCTGGTCGCCGCGGGCCTCGCCCGCATCGCGCGGAGCCTCGGATGGAACTGACCCCCTTCCTTGCCCGCTGCAAGCTGGTCGCCATCCTGCGCGGCATCAGGCCCGACGAAGCCGAGGGCATCGGCCAGGCCCTGGTGGATGCCGGCATCGCGGTGATCGAGGTGCCGCTGAACTCCCCCGGCCCGCTGGACAGCATCGCGCGGCTGGCGCGCCGCTTCGGCGACCGCGCGCTGATCGGCGCCGGCACGGTGCTCGACCCCGCCGATTGCGCGCGCATCGCGGAAGCCGGCGGGCGGCTGGTGGTGACGCCGCATGCCGACCCCGCCGTGGTGGCTTCGGCGAAGCAGGCGGGCCTGCTGGCGGTCCCCGGCTTCATGACGCCGGCCGAGGCCTTCGCGCTGCTGCGCGCCGGCGCCGACGCCCTGAAGCTGTTCCCGGCCGAGGCCGCGAGCCCCGCCGTGCTGAAGGCGCTGCTGGCGGTGCTGCCGAAGGGGACGCAGGTGCTGCCGGTCGGCGGGATCGAGCCCGGCAACATGGCGCCCTGGCTGGCCGCCGGCGCCGCCGGCTTCGGCATCGGCAGCGCCATCTACCGCCCCGGCGACACGCCCGTGACCGTCGCCGCCAAGGCCGCCGCGCTGCGCGCCGCCCTCCCCACCCCTTGAAGCCCTCTCCCCCCGACGGGGGGAAGGCGCCGGCGCAGTGCGCCGTCGGGGTGAGGGGGGCCAGCGCCAACCCAGGCACGCCCCCTGCGCTTGCCGCCGCCCCCGGGCGCGTGTCTATTCCGGGACCGGCCACCAGAACGCCGCCCCAGGGAGGACAAGCACATGACCCACAGCCTGACCCGCCGCACCCTGCTCGGCGCCGCCGCCGCTTCCCTCGCCGCACCGGCGCTCGTCCGTCCCGCCACCGCGCAGGAGGTCACGCTGCGGCTGCATCACTTCCTTCCCGCCGTCTCCAACGTGCACCGCCACTTCCTGATGCCCTGGGCGCAGAAGATCGCGACCGAGAGCCAGAACCGGCTGCGCATCCAGATCTTCCCCTCGATGCAGCTCGGCGGCGCGCCGCCGCAGCTCTTCGACCAGGCGCGCGATGGCGTCGCCGACATCATCTGGACGCTGCCCGGCAACACCCCCGGCCGCTTCCCGCGCATCGAGGTGTTCGAGCTGCCCTTCGTCGCCGACCGCCGCGCCGCGCCGAACGCCAAGGCGGTCTGGGATTTCTACACCACCCACCTGCGCGACGAGTTCCGCGAGGTCCACCCGATCACCGTCTGGGCGCATGACGGCGGCGTGATCCATGCGAACAAGGAAGTCACGCGGCTGGAGGACCTGCGCGGCCTGAAGCTGCGCTTCCCGACGCGCCAGGCCGGCGAGGCGCTGCGCGCGCTCGGCGCCGCGCCGATCGGCATGCCGGTGCCGCAGGTGCCGGAAGCCGTCAGCCAGCGCGTCATCGACGGCGCGGTGGTGCCGTGGGAGGTGGTGCCCTCGATCCGCCTGCAGGAGCTGGTGCGCCACCACACCGAGATCCCGGGCAGCCCGACCTTCTATTCGACCACCTTCATCCTGGCGATGAACCCCGCCCGCTATGCCGGCCTGCCCGCCGAGCTGCGCGCCGTGCTCGACGCCAATTCCGGCATGGTCGCGGCCGAGATGGCGGCCAGGGTGTGGGACGAGCAGGGCCCGCAGGTGCGCGAGCAGGTGGCGCGGCGGCGGGAGAACCGCATCGTGCAGATCAGCGCCGCCGAGAAGGAGCGCTGGATGATCGCCTGCCGCCCGGTGCTGGATGCCTGGATCGCCGGCTCGCGCGAGCGCGGCTTCGACGGCGCCGCGCTGCTGGCCGATGCCCGCGGCCTGATCGCCCGCCACGGCGGCGCCGCGTCCTGATCCGCGCCGCCTCCCTCCACCCGCACGCGTTCTCCCTCTCCCCCCATCGGGGGGAGAGGGTCGGGGTGAGGGGGGCATCCGAGGCTTCGCGTCCCGGTGCCGCCCGCCCGCCATGTCCTGGCCCGGCGGTCGCACCAGGTCCCGCAAATCCCCCATGCCGGAAAGAGCGAACAGGCGCGGGCGTCGGGGCAGCGACCGGGCCGGCAAGCCCCGCCGCCGCGCGGCCGATGCGTCCGACCATCGAGCCGCCCGCCGCCCCGCCATGACCGACCAGCCCCCCGCCCCCACCGGCCCCGTCGCCCGCCTGGCGCGCGCGCTCGCCCTGCTCGGCGGCGTCGCGCTCGGCGTCGCGGCCTGCGTCACCACCATCTCCGTGCTGCTGCGCTGGACCACCAGCCAGCCGATCCGCGGCGATTTCGAGATCGTGCAGATCGCCGCCGGCATCGCCGTCTTCGGCTTCCTCGCCCAGGGCACGCTGATGCGGTCCAACATCCTGGTGGACAGCTTCACCACCTGGCTGCCGAGGCGCGTGCAGCAGGCGATGGATGCGGTCTGGATGCTGGTCTGGCTGGTGTTCTGCCTGTGGCTCGCCGAGCGCCTGCTGGTCGGCGCGCTCGACCTGCGGGCCAGCGGCACCCGCACCATCGGATTGCTGGCGGTGACCTATTGGTGGGCGGTCGCCATCGGCGCGGTCTGCTTCGCCGCGACCGCGGCCGCCGCGCTGTGGTGGCTGCCGCGGCTGCTGAGGGGGCGCGGCTGATGGCACCGGAATTCGTCCTCGCCGCCACCGGCTTCGCGGTGCTGCTCGGGCTGATCGCGATCCGCGCGCCGGTCGGGCTCGCCATGCTGCTGGTCGGCATCGGCGGCTATGTCCACATCCTGGATTGGACGGCGCTCGGCAACTACCTCAAGACCACGCCCTACCACCTGTTCTCGAACTACACGCTCTCCGTCATCCCGCTCTTCATCCTGATGGGCGCGCTGGCCGAGCGCGGCGGGCTGGCGCGCGACCTGTTCGCGGCGGCCAATGCGCTGATCGGCCGCAAGCCCGGCGGCATGGCGATGGGCGTGATCGGGGCGTGTGCCTGCTTCGGCGCGGTCTGCGGATCCTCCGTCGCCACCACGGCGACCTTCGGCCGCGCCGCGCTGCCCGAGTTGCGCCGCTACGGCTACGACCCGGGTTTTTCCACCGGCACCATCGCGGTCGGCGGCACGCTCGGCATCCTCATCCCGCCGTCGGTCATCCTGGTGGTCTATGCGATCAGCACGGAACAGAACATCGCCAAGCTGTTCATGGCGGCGCTGATCCCGGGGCTGATCGCCGTCGGGCTCTACATCCTCGCCATCGCCATCGTGGTGCGCCTGAAGCCGGAGCTGGGCCCGCCGGGTGCCGCGCCCTCGGCGGCGGAGAAGCGGCGCGCCTTCCTCAACGTCATCCCCGTGCTGCTGATCGCCTTCGTCGTGGTCGGCGGCATCTATGGCGGCGTCTTCACGCCGACCGAAAGTGCGGCCGTCGGCTGCGTCGCGACGCTGCTGGTCGGGCTGCTGCGCGGCACGCTGAAGCCGCGGCATGTCCGGGACAGCCTGCTCGCCACCGCCGAGACCTCCGCGATGATCTTCGTCATCCTGCTCGGCGCCGAGGTGTTCAATGCCTTCCTCGCCCTGTCACAGGCCCCCGACCTGCTGGCGCTCTGGATCACCGAGCAGGACTTCCCGCCCCATGGCGTGCTGCTGATCCTGCTGGTCGCCTACATCGTCCTGGGCGCGGTGATGGACGAACTCGCCATGATCCTGTTGACCCTGCCGGTCTTCTTCCCCGTCGTCACCGCGCTCGATTTCGGCCTGACGACGGAGGAGACGGCGATCTGGTTCGGCATCCTGGTCCTCGTCGTGGTCGGCATCGGGCTGACCGCGCCGCCCATCGGGCTCAACGTCTTCGTCGTCTCCGGCCTCGCGAAGGACGTGCCGATCGCGCGCACCTATCGCGGCGTGCTGCCTTTCCTGGGGATGGACCTGATCCGCCTCGGCCTCTGCGTCGCCTTCCCCGCGCTCAGCCTCTGGCTGGTCCGGCTGCTCGGTTGACGGCCGGCGGCGCCGGGGGCACCACCCGCGCCGACACGCGGGAGAGGACGCACCCCATGGCCGAGGCCTTCATCTGCGACGCGGTCCGCACGCCGATCGGCCGCTACGGCGGCGCGCTGAAGGAGGTGCGGACGGACGACCTCGCCGCCCACCCGATCAAGGCGCTGAAGGACCGCCTGCCCGGCCTCGACTGGGCCGCCATCGAGGACGTGATCTATGGCTGCGCCAACCAGGCCGGCGAGGACAACCGCAACGTCGCCCGCATGGCGCTGCTGCTGGCCGGCCTGCCGGAGACGATCCCGGGCAGCACCGTGAACCGCCTCTGCGGGTCGGGGATGGACGCCGTCGGCATCTGCGCCCGCGCCATCAAGGCCGGCGAGACCGAGCTGATGCTGGCCGGCGGCGTCGAGAGCATGACCCGCGCCCCCTTCGTGATGGGCAAGGCCACCGAAGCCTTCAGCCGCAGCGCCGAGGTCTTCGACACCACCATCGGCTGGCGCTTCGTCAACGCGCAGATGAAGGCGCGCCACGGCATCGATTCCATGCCCGAGACGGCGGAGAACGTCGCCGCCGACTTCCAGGTCTCCCGCGCCGACCAGGACGCCTTCGCGCTGCGCAGCCAGCAACGCGCCGCCCGCGCCCAGGCCGAGGGCCGCTTCGCGGAGGAGATCGCCCCCGTCGCCATCCCCCGCCGCAAGGGCGACCCGGTGATCGTCGCGCAGGACGAGCACCCGCGCCCCGACACCACGGCCGAGATGCTGGCGAAGCTCGCCACGCCCTTCAAGCGCGAGGGCGGCACGGTCACCGCCGGCAATGCCTCCGGCGTCAATGACGGCGCCTGCGCCATCCTGGTCGCCAGCGAGGCCGCGGCGCGCCGCCACGGCCTGACCCCGCGCGCCCGCGTGGTCGCCGCCGCGACCGCAGGCGTCGCCCCCCGCATCATGGGCATCGGCCCGGCGCCGGCGACGCTGAAGGTGCTGGAGAAGGCGGGCCTCAGCCTCTCCGACATCGACGTCATCGAGCTGAACGAGGCGTTTGCCGCCCAGGCGCTGGCCGTGACGCGCCAGCTCGGCCTGCCCGACGACGCCGAGCACGTGAACCCGAATGGCGGCGCCATCGCGCTCGGCCACCCGCTCGGCATGTCCGGCGCCCGGCTGGTGCAGACCGCGACGGCCGAGCTGCACCGCCGCCGGGCGCGCTACGCGCTGGCGACGATGTGCATCGGCGTCGGCCAGGGCATCGCCATGGTGATCGAGCGGGTCTGAAACGCCCGCCCCTTCAATTCCGAAGCCGGAAGGGGCAACGTTTCCGGCTTCCGCCGCCCCTGCTCACTCGATATCACGAAAGCGTGAGGTCTTCGGACAGGACGCCCATGTTCGTTCAGCTGGCTGACATCGTGGTCCATGCCCTGGTGGAGGGCCCGGCCCGCGGCGGCGACGACATCCCCGTGCTGATGCTGCATTCGATCGGCACCGGGCTGCATGTCTTCGACCCGCAGGCGGCCGCACTCGCCCGGCATCGCCGCGTGATCCGGATGGACCTGCGCGGCCACGGCCTGTCGGGCGTCACCACCGGCGACTATTCCATGTCGATGCTGGCGCGTGATGCGCTGTCGCTCCTCGATGCGCTGGGCGTGGCGCGGGCGCATGTGGTGGGGCTGTCCATCGGCGGCCGCATCGCCTTGCAGCTGGCCGCCGAGGCGCCGGGGCGCGTCGCCTCGCTGCTGCTGATGGACACGGCCGCCGAATTCGCGCCGCCCGAGGCCTGGCAGCAGCGGATCGACGCTGTCCTGCGCGACGGCTCGGGCGTGCTGTCGGACGTCGTCATGCCGCGCTGGGTCTGCGATCCCTCGCTGGCTTCGTCCCAGGGGCTGCGGCGGATGCTGCTCAACACCGACCGGCACGGCTATGCCGGCGCGGCGGCGGCCTTGCGGGATGCGCGCGCGACCGACATCGCCGGCCGGATCGCCTGCCCGACCACCGTCGTCGTCGGCGACCGCGACATCGCCACCCCGCCGGCGATGGCGGAGGCGCTGCGCGACATGATCCCCGGCAGCAAGCTGGTGGTGATCCCGGAAGGCGCGCACCTGCCCACCCTGGAACAGCCCGCCGCCAGCACCGCGGCGATCGAGGCGCATCTGGCCGCACTGGCCCCGCAGCCCGGCGCGGAGGGCGGCATGGCGATCCGCAAGGCCGTGCTGGGTGAGGCGCATGTCGCCCGCGCCGGCGCCAACGTCACCCCGCTGGACGCCGCCTTCCAGGCCTGGATCACGCAGAACGTCTGGGGCGGCGTCTGGACCCGCCCGGGCCTGTCGCGCCACCAGCGCAGCCTGCTGACGCTGGCGATGATGGCGGCGCTGGGCCGGCACGAGGAGTTCGAGCTGCATGTCCGCGCCACCCGCAACACCGGCGTGACGCCGGAGGAGCTGGCCGAGGTGCTGCTGCAGGTCGGCGCCTATGCGGGGGTGCCGGCGGCCAATTCCGCGCTTAAGATCGCCAAGTCGGTCCTCAAGGATTTCGCGGAACAGCCATGAGCGATGCCATCCCCTACCGGGCGCTCGACGCGGCGACCCAGCCGCCGCTCGACGCGCCCGCCTATGGCAGCACCCGCAAGCGCCACCCGAAGCACCCCCTGCTGCGCATCCCGCAGACGCTGACCGAGACCTCCGCGCCGCGCTTCGACGAAGCGGGCTATCCGGTGCAGGCGGACATGAGCCAGGTCGGCGGCAAGGCCGCGCTCGGCGAGCGCATCATCGTCGGCGGCCGCATCACCGACGAGGATGGCCGCCCGCAGGCCGGCGTGATGGTCGAGGTCTGGCAGGCCAATGCCTCGGGCCGCTACCACCACCCGCGCGACCAGCACGACGCGCCGCTCGACCCGAATTTCGAGGGCCGCGCGCGGATCTTCACCGATGCGGACGGGCGCTATTCCTTCGTCAGCATCCGCCCCGGCGCCTATCCCTGGCGCAACCACCACAATGCCTGGCGGCCGGTGCACATCCATTTCGGCCTGCACGGCGCGGGCTTCGCGCAGCGCATGATCACCCAGATGTATTTTCCGGGTGACCCGCTGCTGGACCTGGACCCGATCTTCCACGCAACGCCGGACAAGGCGGCGCGGGAGCGGCTGGTGTCGAAGTTCGACCTGGACCTGACGAAGCCCGAATGGGCGCTCGGCTACCGCTTCGACATGGTGCTGCGCGGCCGCGACGCGACACCCTTCGAGACGCAGTGAGGCAGCGCGCGCCATGCTGACCCCAGCGACGGCCCACCAGACGGCCGGCCCCTACTGGCACATGATCGACTTCCCCGAATGGGCGGACCTGCTGCGCGCCGGCTCGGGCAATGAGGGCGTGGAAGGCGAGCGCATCACGCTCACCGGCCGCATCACCGATGGCGACGGCGCGCCTGTCGTCGATGGCCTGGTCGAGATCTGGCAGGCCGGGCCGGACGGGCGCTACGACGGCGCCTTCCACGGCTTCGGCCGCTGCGCCACGGATGCCGAGGGGCGCTTCCGCTTCGCCACGCTGAAGCCCGGCGCCGTGCCTGGCCGCGGCAATGCGATCCAGGCGCCGCACATCGCCATCGCGGTCTTCGCGCGCGGGCTGATGCGGCACGTCGTGACGCGCGCCTATTTCGCCGGGGAGGCGCTGAACGCCACCGACCCGGTGCTGGGGCTGGTGGAGGAGGCACGGCGCGGGACGCTGCTGGCGCAGCCTTCGGGCGGCGGGGCGTGGACGCTCGACATCCGGTTGCAGGGGGATGGGGAGACGGTGTTCCTGGACGTGTGAGGGGACGCCGGGTCGGGGCAGCCGCGAGGCCCTGATCGCCCCGAACCCGCAAGCCTTGGCCCCCAGCGACACCCGAAAGCCCTCTCCCCCCGCAGGGGGGAGAGGGTTGGGTGAGGGGGGGTTTAGGAACGTCCGCGCACCCGGCCCCGCTGGCGCGCCTTCGCGCCGTGGCCCCCCCTCACCCCGACCCTCTCCCCCCTGCGGGGGGAGAGGGGGATGGGGGCCGCGCCCCTCGCCTCGGTCCCCCGCGGGGGGAGAGGGAGATCGGGCGGCCCCCTCGCCTTCTGCGGAGACACGCGCCCCATGACCGTCTTCCCCGCCGATGCCCCGATCCACGGCGCCGTCTATGGCTCCCCCGCCATGCGC
>JAIYDD010000172.1 GCA_027487675.1 Acetobacteraceae bacterium
ACGCACCATTGATTCGCACGAGTGCCGGCGGCACTTCTTTTCGGGGTACAATATCCCACCCGAGAGCAATATTATATCGTTTTTTGTTACGGTTATGATTACTCGGACGGGCTCCTAGGCCCAGCTGCGCGCCCGGCAGAGCTTCAGGAAGGCCGTCGCCGCCCGGTTCATCGGCCGCCCCGCCACCGCGCCCAGCATCACCCGGTGCGCGAGTTCCGGCTCCGCCAGCGGGCGCGCCACCACGCCGGGCGGCCGCCAGGCGCCGGCCGGCGCCAGCGCGACGCCGAGGCCGAGCGCCACCAGCGACGCCACCTCCGGCTCGGTCCCCCGATGCACGGCGACCAGGCGCAGCCCGAATTCGGCGGCCAGCCGCGCGGTGGCCTCCGCGCAGGCCCCCGGCGGATCGGCGGCGACCAGCACTTCCTGGTCCAGCTCGATGGCGCGCACCCGGTCGAGCCCGGCGAAGCGGTGGTCCCCGGCGGCCAGCACCACCACGCCTTCCTGCCACAGCGGCCAGGCGTTCAGCCGCTCGGCCTCCGCGGCACCCTCCGGCAGCAGCGCGACATCCAGCGTGCCGTGCAGCAGCGCCTCCACCAGCGCGAGCGCCGCATCGCGCCGCAACGCCAGCTCGCAGCCCGCGACGCGGCCGGCGACCTCGCGCAGCACCGGGGCCAGCGCCTCGACCGGGACGGAGGGCGCGAGGCCGATGCGCAGCGGCGCCGCATCCTCGGCCCGGCGATGGTCGGCGGCGCGCGCGCGCACCGCCTCCGCGGCGTCATGCGTGCCCTGCAGCAGCGGCAGCATGTCGCGGCCGAGCTGCGTCAGCTGCGTCAGCGCGCGCTCGCGCAGCACCAGCGGCCCGCCCAGCTCCTCCTCCAGCCGCTGGATGGAGCGGGTGAAGGCCGGCTGGGTGATGTGGCAGAGCTCCGCGGCCCGCGTGAAGTTCAGCGTGCGCGCGAGCGTCAGGAAGTGGCGGATCTGGACGAGGTCCATCTGGCAGTCGGCCCGGCGCGATGACGGTCTTGTGCGACCTTATCGCACCGGCGGGGGCGCGGGTAACGGGTGCGCCCGGCCCGCCGGCTCAGCCCAGCCCGCGCAGCGCCGCCAGGATCGCCGCCGGCTGGGCGCGGCGCGAGAAATCCAGCTCCACGAAGGACCAGCGCAGCACGCCGTCGCGGTCGATCACGAAGGTCGCCGGCACCGGCAGGAACCAGGCGGCATTGCCCTGCCGCACGCCGAGGTCGATCCCCGCCTCGTCCATCGCCGCGCGATAGGCGCCCGGCACCCGGAAGGCGATGCCGCAGGCCATCGCCAGCCCGTTGTCCACATCGGCCAGGATGCGGTAGCCCAGCCGGCGCCGGCGCTTGGCGTCCAGCGCCCGGCCGCCGGTCTCCGGCATCACCGCGGCGAGGCTTCCGCCGGCGGCGCGGATCTCCGGCAGCGCCGCCTCCAGCGCGTCCAGCGCGGCGCGGCAGAAGGGGCACCAATCGCCGCGGAAGAAGGTCAGCACGGCGGGGCCGGCGGCCAGCAGGTCGGCCAGCTCCACCAGCCGCCCCTCGGCCTCCGGCAGCAGGAAGTCGGGGAAGGCTTCGCCGACGCGCAGCGCGTGGTCGGCGGCGCCGGTGCGGCGCAGCTCGTCGAGGGTCGCGGCCATGAGGGCGGCCTCCTCCTCGGTGGCCTGGTCGGCGGGGGCGTCGGGGTCTCGGGCCGGCATCGCGGTCATCCTCCTCGGCCTGGGCAGGTGCCGGAAGAAGGCCGCGCCGGCGGGGGGATTGCAAGGCAACTCCACCCCGCCCGGCGCGCCGTCCTGCCACGCCGGGCCAGGTAACGGAGCCGCCGCCGGTTCAGCCGCGCTGCGTGCCGAACAGCCAGGCCAGGCCGAAGGGCGCGGGCCGCGCCGGCAGGGTCACGCCCGCCTCGGCCAGCGCCGTGCCGCGGTCGGCGGCGCGGCTGTGGTAGATCGTGGCGTCCACGCCGCTGCCGACCACATGGGCGAAGAGCGCTTCCTGCTGCGGCAGCGCGGTGGGGCCGAGGTATTCGACGACCGTGCTCTCGCCGCTGCCGGTGACGCGGCTCAGCCCGCCGCCGAACTGGTTGCCGAGCGGGCCGGGGCCGTACTCGACGCGGCTGTCCTCGCCGCTGCCGACGCTGCGGGGATAGCTGACGGCCCCCTGGGCGAAGGCGGTGCCGGCGAGCGGGGCGGTGGCCAGGGCGGCGACCAGGGCGAGGGCGGTGCGGGTGATGGTGCGCATGGGAGTGTCTCCTTCGGGTCTCGGTTCGGTGCGGCGTCTTCCGCCTGCCCCCGGAAGATGCGCGCCGCCGGCCTTTCCGGCCAAAGCCGTGTCGTGATGGAATCCATGCCCGCCGGGCATCGTGGCGGGGCGCGCATCGCCCCGCGCCCTGGGGCTTGCGCAGCCCGGCCCGCCTGCACCAAATGCTTCACTTCGACAGGACCGGCCCCCGCAGGACGCGCAAGGCCGGCCGTCCGGGGGGGCCAGGGTGCCAGCGATGATCGATCCGTTCGGCCGGAAGGTGAGCTACCTGCGCGTGTCGGTCACCGACCGCTGCGACCTGCGCTGCGTCTACTGCATGGCCGAGGACATGACCTTCCTGCCGAAGGCCGAGGTGCTGACGCTCGAGGAGCTGGAACGGCTCTGCGGCGCCTTCATCGGCCTCGGCGTCGAGAAGATCCGCCTGACGGGCGGGGAGCCGCTGGTGCGGAAGAACGTCATCTCCCTGGTGCGCAGCCTGGGGGCGCGGCTTGGGGATGGCGGGCTGCGGGAACTCACGCTCACCACCAACGGCACCCAGCTGGTGAAGCTGGCGCCCGAGCTGCACGCCGCCGGCGTCCGCCGCATCAACGTCTCGCTCGACACGCTGAACCCGGAAAAATTCGCGGCGATCACCCGCTGGGGGAAGCTGGAGCCGACGCTGGACGGCATCTTCGCCGCCAAGGCCGCGGGGCTCGCCATCAAGATCAACGCCGTCGCGCTGAAGGGCGTGAACGAGGACGAATACGACGCCATGCTCGCCTGGTGCGGCGAGCACGGCTTCGACCTCTGCCTGATCGAGACGATGCCGATGGGCGACATCGGCGGCGACCGCACCGACCAGTACCTGCCGCTGTCGCTCGTGCGCACCCGCCTGAAGCAGCGCTGGACGCTGGAGGACACGGACTATTCCACCGGCGGCCCCGCCCGCTACGCGACGGTGAGGGAGACCGGGCAGCGCATCGGCTTCATCACGCCGATGACCCACAACTTCTGCGAATCCTGCAACCGTGTGCGCCTGACCTGCACCGGGACGCTCTACATGTGCCTCGGCCAGGACGACGCCGCCGATCTGCGCCGGCCGCTGCGCGACCCGTCGGTGGACGAGGCCGGGCTGCGCGCCGCGATCGAGGAGGCGATCACCCGCAAGCCGAAGGGGCATGACTTCGTGATCGACCGCCGCCGCAAGGCCCCCGCCGTCGCGCGGCACATGAGCGTGACGGGCGGCTGAGATGGACCTCAACGCGCTGGCCGCATCGCTGACGCCGGCCGGGCTGCCGGACTGGGTCGGGCTGGCGGCGCTGCTGGTGCTGGCGCTGGTCGCGCTGGCCTACCTGCTGATGCCCTTCAGCGTCTTCGGCGTGAAGGGCAGGCTGGACGCGATCGAGGCGCAGCTGGACGAGCTGCAGACCGAGATCCGCACCCTGGCGCTGCGCCTGCCCGAACCCTCGCGCACGCGTCGCCCGCCGGTCGAGGACGATTGGGCCGAGCCCCCGCCCCCCGCCCGCCGCGACCCCGAACCCCCGCCGCCGCGGGCGACGCCGCCGGTGCCGCCGCCGCCGGCCTGGCCCGGCCCCGGCGCCGGGCGGTCCGAGCCGCGCGTGGAGTGGCCGCGCCCGCCGCGCTGAAGGCGGGGGCGCGGCCGCGGCCGCGGCGCTACAGCGTCGTGACGTTCATCGCGCTCGGGAACCAGCCGAAGCCCTCGCCCTCCCGCGCCACATGGCCGAGGCCGGGCCAGGGGAAGTGGTAGGACAGCACCGCGTGGCGGTCGGTGGCCAGCCGGTCCAGCATCCGCGTCCGGGTGCGGGCCGAGAGCTGCGGGTCGGTGTCGAAGGAGAATTCCAGGTTCGGCCGGCGCAGCAGCAGCACCTGGTGATGCGCCAGGTCGCCGGTGTTCACCACCACCCGGTCGCCGGAGGCGATGACGAAGACATGGTGGCCGACGGTGTGGCCCGGCGTCGCCACCGCGGTGACGCCCGGCGCCACCTCCTGCCCGTCGCGCAGCATCACCAGGCGGTCGCGATAGGCGTTCAGGTTCTTCTTCGCGCCCTCGATGAAGGCGCCCATGAAGGCGGGGCCGCGCTTGTTGGCGTCATCGGTCCAGAAGCGCAGGTCGGCCTCGCTGATCGCCACCTGGGCGTTGGGGAAGGTGCGGCGGCCCTCGGCGTCGACCAGCGCCCAGACGTGGTCGCAATGGGCATGGGTGGCGCAGACCAGGTCGATCTGCGCGGGCTCGATCCCGGCGGCGCGCAGGTTGGCCAGCATGCGGCCGGTGGTCGGGCCGAACATGCGGCTGTCGGCGCCCATGCTCTCGCCCATGCCGGTGTCGAACAGGATGAGCTGCCGGCCGGTGTTCACCACCAGCACGTTCTGCTCCAGCGTCGCCGCGGCGGGGTCGAGGAAGGCGCCGCGCAGCAGGCCCTGGATCTGGCCGGGCTCGGCGCCGAGGAAGGCCTGGGTCGGGTCGCCGAGCGGCAGCGCGCCGTCGGAGACCACCGTCGCCTCGAAGCCGCCGATGCGGAAGCGGTGCCAGGCGGGCGGCAGGGTGCCGCGGAAGGGCGCGGCGGCCTCGGCCGGGCGGCGGGCGAACGCGAGCGCGGGCAAGGCGAGCGCTGCGCCGAGCGCCGCGCGGCGGGACAGGAACGACATGTCTGATCCTCCCTCGGGGACGCCTTCGTGCGGGTGCGGCGCCCTGCGGGCAGGCTAACACCGCCCCGCGCGCGGCCGCCACCATCGCGTGCGGACAGGGTCCGCGCTGCACGGCATGCGGGCAGGCGCGCAGGCGGCGCTGGACTTCCGGGCCAGTTTGTGAACATAATGCGAACAACCTGGCTTCGGGGCCGGGTGTTCCTTGAACCGGTGCATCCGCGTCCCCGGGGGTGATCCCGCCCGTTTTCCTGTCGCGTGCTGCTGCGGTCCGGCGCGCCCGCCCCGGCCGCCGGGCCCGCGCGCCGCAGGATGGGCCGATTTCTGCCAAAGTGCTCAAAAGCCAAAGTGACACAGAGCGCGCACAGAGTTTCATGATCGAAAACAGCATGTTGACCGATGTCTCTGCCCCTGCCCGGCCTCTCCCGGCCGCGGTTTGCGCCAAGTAAAGTGCGTACAACAGAAAAACGCCAAAGCGCCAAAGCGTGGCGCCCGGAACGCCGTCCCGGACCGATCGGCGGCCATGCCGGCGCACATGCCCTCGGCCGCCGGCGCTGCGCTTCGGGGCAGGTGTGTCGGGCACCAGCCGGCATCGGCCACGCGCCGCCTTGCCGGCCGTGCTGCCAAACCCCTGGGTTCCAGGGGCCTTTCGGCCCTTGGCCGGGAGGGTGCGGGAGGGGCGGAGCCCCATGGGCGCTGACTTTGGCTTGGCGACCATGGGAACGGCGACGGCGGGAGGTGCGAGGCTCCGCCTCGCGCTCCGCCACTGGCCCTGCCCGTCGGACGCATGCGTCCGACCCCGCCAAGGGGCAGCGGCCCCTTGGAACCCCCCTTCGTTTATTCTTGCTTCCTGCTGATGCCGGTCCAGGGCGGCAGCCCTGGTTGTGGGGGGGGGGGGGGTGAACGCCGAAGGCGTTCGACGGGGGAGGCAACGCCTCCACCCGGGCCGACGGGCGCAACGCAGATCGTAAGTTAGCGCCCATGCGGCAGCGCCCCTCTCGCGGGACAGCGCCCGCCGGCCCTATCCCCGCCCCGCCAGCAGTCGCGCCAGCCGGTCGAACTCCGCGACGGAGAGTTCCTCCGCCCGCCGTGTTCCCTCGATGCCCGCCGTCTCCAGCAGCGCCTCCGCGCCCCCGAGCGATTTCAGCGACCCGCGCAGCATCTTGCGCCGCTGGCCGAAGGCCGCCGCGGTCAGCCGTTCCATCGCCGCGAACAGCGCCGGGCCCGGGTCCTCCCGCCGCGGCGTCAGCCCGACCACCGCCGACCACACCCGTGGCGGGGGGGAGAAGGCGCCGGGCGGCAGGCGCAGCAGCACCTGCGCCGTGCAGCGCCATTGCGCCAGCACGCCGAGCCGCCCGTAATGCTCCGTGCCCGGCGCGGCGGCGATGCGTTCCGCCACTTCCTGCTGGAACATCAGCGTCATGCCTTCCAGCGCCGCGGCGCCGCGCAGCCAGCCGACCAGCAGCGGCGTGCCGACATTGTAGGGCAGGTTGGCGACGATCCGCCTCGGCGCGGCCAGCAGCGCGGCGGGGTCGATGCGCAGCGCATCGGCCTCCAGCACCTCCAGCCGGCCCGGATGCACCGCCTGCAGCTCGGCCAGTGCCGCGACGGCGCGGCGGTCGAGCTCCACCGCCACCACCCGCGCCGCCGGCGTGGCCAGCAGCGCCCGCGTCAGCCCGCCGGGGCCGGGGCCCACTTCCAGCACCTGCCGCCCCGCAAGGTCGCCGGCCAGCGCGGCGATGCGCGCGCAGACCGCGGGGTCGAGCAGGAAGTGCTGGCCGAGGGATTTACGGGCCGCGAGCCCATGCCGCGCGACGGTCTCGGCCAGCGAGGGTAGCGGCGGCGCTGCCGGCGCCGGCGCGTGACCCTCGCGCGCCGCGCCTGGCGCCTGGCCCTCGCGCGCGTCGCCCGGCGCCTGGCCCTCGCGCGCGTCGCCTTGCGCCTGGCCCTCGCGCGCTGCGCCCGGCGCCTGGCCCTCGCGCGCCGCGCCCGGCGCCTGGCCCTCGCGCACCGCGTTCGGCGCCATGCCCCCGCGCGCGTCGTCCGGCGCGGCGGGCCCGGACGCGCTCAGCCCCGCGCCTCGATCTGCGCGCGCCGGCGCAGGTCGCGCTGGGTCTGGCGGGAGATCAGCTCGATCCGGTCGCGCAGCAGCTGGTTGCGCGCGATCTCCGGCGTCACCTCCGCCTCGTTGCGGCGCTCGCGGCCGCAGATCATCACGATCACCACGCCGTCGGGCGCCACGATCGGCTGGCTGGCGCGGCCGGGCTGCAGGCTGGCGAACAGCGCGCGCAGCGGCGGCGGCTGCAGGCTTTCCAGCCGCACCGGGCCGGGATCGGCGGGGCGGTCGCTGCCGGTGGTCCGCGCCGCCGCCTCCATCGCCTCGCAGCTGCGCGCCGAGCCGGACAGCGCACGGGCGCGTTCCGCCTGCTGGATCTGCTGCGGCGTCGGCGCATCGGGGTTCAGCGGCTGGGTGAAGGGGAAGAAGACCTGCCGCAGGTCGAGGATGGTGACCTCGTCGCGCCCCACCTCGCGCCGCGCGCGCAGCGCCAGGATCTGGAAGCCGCCGGGCACGCGGATCGGGTTGGCGATGGCGCCGGGCGGCATCTGCTGGACCAGGCGCGCCGCGTCCGGGTCCAGCGCCTCGGCGCCCACCCAGCCGAGATCCCCGCCCTGCAAGGCGGTCTGCGCCTGGCTGAACTGGGTCGCCGCGATCGGGAAGGGCACGCCCTGGCGCAGCTGGCCGACCACGTCGTCCACGAAGCGCCGCACCTCCGGCTCCTCCGCCGGGTCGTCGACGGGGATGAAGATCTCGGAGACGAGGAATTCCGGCTGGCCGGTCCGGGCGCGCTGGGCGGCGATGTAGTCCGCGATCTCGGCCTCGCTCGGGTTGGCCTGCGGCCCGAGCAGCCCGCGCACCAGCCGCGCCCAGCCGATCTGCACGCGCAGCTGGTCGTAGAGCACGCGCGGCTCCACGCCGGCGCGCCGCAGCTGCGCCACCAGCCCGCCAGGGGGCAGGTTGTTGCGACGCTCGAGCTCCGCCACCGCGCCGGCGACGTCGGCGTCGGAGACCGGCACGCGGCGGCGCTGCACTTCCTGCATCCGCAGCCGCTCATCGACCAGCAGGCGGGTGACCTGCGGCGTCAGCCGGTCCAGCACCTGGGGCGAGATCGGCAGGCCGGAGGTGATGGCGAACAGCCGCCGCCGCCCCTCGACATCCGCCTGGGTCACGATGTCGCCGTTCACCACGGTGACGATGCGGTTGCTCTCCTGCGCCGCGGCCGGCGCCGGCGCGGCGAGGGGGAGGAGCAGAGCGCTGGCGAGCAGCAGGGCGCGGGCGGTGTGGCGCATGCCCCCCTTCCTAGAGCCTTCGCCACCGGGGCGGAAGCCGCGCGCCGGCATGGAAACGGCGCGCCGCCCCGGGGGGTGGGGGCCCGCCCCCGCGCTACAGCGCGCGGATGCCGAAATCGCCCACCGTCTTCAGCGTGACCCGGAAGAACAGCGTGGTGCCGGTCGGGCTGTTGCGGCCGTCCAGCGTCTGTTCCTCCCAGTTGCGGACCAGTCGGGTCTCGAAGATCAGGCACTCGTCCTCATAGGCGACGACGGCCTGGGCGGCGACGGGGCGCTTGATCTCGATGTCGTAGCGGCCGAAGGCGCCGATCCGCCAGTTCTCGGTCAGCGCCAGCTGCCCGCCCAGCGACACCTCGTCGCGCTGGCGGATCGTGCCGCGCGGGTTGGGATCGCTGCGGAGATAGCCGACGGTGCCGGAGACCCGGCTGGCATAGGCGGTGGCGGAGACGTCCCACAGCCGCGCCTCCCCCGTCTCGCCGTCCAGGCGCGTGCGGCCCAGCAGCTCGAACCACGGCACCGGGGCCAGCCGCGCCCGCGCCACCCAGTCGGAGGCCCGGTTCTCCAGCCCCGAGCCCACCGGGAAGACGGTCTCCTCGCTGAGCCGGAAGGACCGCCCGACCAGGCCTTCCAGCTGGCCGCCATTGGTGAAAAGCCAGGCCGCGCGCATCGCCGCATCGACGCGCGAGCCGCCTTCCTGCCGGTCCCGCCCGGGGAAGCGGTTCAGCGCGAAGAGGTTGGCGTCGGTGAATTCCAGGTCGAGGCTGTCCTCGTTCGGGATGTCGAGCTGCCGGCCGGTGGAAGGGCCGGTGACGAACTGCACGCGCGGCTCCAGCAGCTGGCTGCCCCAGCTGCCGGCGGGGCGGACCAGCGGCATCCGCCAATCGAGCGCGGCGCGGAGATTGCCGTTGCTCCACCAGCCATCCTGCCCGGCGGCGCCGAAATTCGGCTCGCCGGTCAGGTCGTTGACCCAGCCGCCCAGCACGTCGGCGCGGGCCCGCACCGTCCAGACATCGCCCAGGCTGCCGACCATCGGCAGCTCGTAGCCGGTGCCGACCGCCAGCCGGCGCGTGTCGGTCCCCGAGGTGCGCTGGATGGCGTAGAGCGCGGTGTCGGCGGTCAGGTAGCCGCCCAGCGCGTCGCGCGGCAGCACGTATTCGCCATAGGCGAAGGGCAGCACGTAGGGGATGGCGCCGGTGCGATCCAGCTGCGACAGGCCCTGGTACCAGCGCGCATCGGTGCGCGCATAGGCTTCCGTGCCCCAGAAGCCCTCCAGGTAGGCCGTGCTGGTCAGCGTCCGCGGCGACTGGTAGCGATAGGCGCGGACATAATCCCAGGAGGAGGCGCGGTTCAGCGCCGCGCCGGCGCGCCAGTTCTCGTCCAGCGCGAAGTCGCCGCGGGCATAGATGTGCCCGCCGAGGCCGCGCTGTTCGGCATCGTCGGTGCCCAGGTGCCCGACCGAGCCATCGAGCGTGATCAGGCCGCTGTTGAAGCGGCGGCGGTAGATCAGGTTGGCGCTGCCCGCCTGCCGCGTGGCGAAGGTGGTCGCCAGGATGGCGTCCGAGCTCTCGTCGATCGCCCAGTAGTAGGGCAGTTCCAGGAAGCCGCCGAGGAAGCGCGTCAGCCCGACGGAGGGCGACAGGAAGCCCGAGGCGCGCGGCGCGCCCGGCGCCGGGTGGCTGAGATAGGGCGTGTAGAACACGGGCAGGCCCCAGAATTGCAGCGCGGCGTCGCGGTAGCGCACGCGCTGCTCGTCCGAATGCAGGCTGGCGATCCGCGCGCGCAGCTGCCAGAGCGGCGCGCGCGTCGGGTCCTCGGGGCAGAGGTTGCAGGGCGAATAGACCACGCGGGCGAGGTCGGTGATGGTCCCCCCCGTGCGCCGCGCGCCGGCGGCGACCATGCGGGCATTGTCGGCCAGCAGCGCGCGCAGCCCGTCGAGCGCCGCGTCGCGCATGCCGCCGGTCAGCTCGGCGCGGTCCGCGAACAGGATCTGCCCGTCCGGCTCGATCAGCGTGACGTTGCCGGTGGCGGTGGCCACCCCGGTGCGGCGGTCATAGGCGAAGCTGTCGGCGCGCAGCACGCGCTGGCCCTGCCAGGCCTCCACGCGGCCGCGGGCGATCACCGTGTCGTTGGCCTGGTCGTATTCGACCTCCTGCGCGGTGAAGGTCACCGGCTCGTCCGACATGGCCGGCGCGTCGCGGCCGGGCAGCAGCGAGGGCTGGGCGGCAGCCGGTGCCGCGCCGAGCAGCGAAAGACCCCCCGCCAGCAGCGCCGCCCCCATGCCCCCAAGGGCGGCCTGATGCATGCGACGCCTCATCAGCCGTCCTCCAGGTGCAGCAGCAGCGACAGCGACAGCAGCAATCCTGCCACGGTCGGCGCCCAGGCGGCGAGGATGACGGGCAGCGACCCGGCCTCCCCGAATTCGTTGCTCACGCGGTCCACCACGAACAGCGCGAAGCCGGCGGCCACCCCGGCGCCGAGCATCTGCGCCACGCCGCCGCGCCGGGCCTGGCGCATCGAGAAGCCGGCGGCCAGCAGCGCCATGGCGACCGACAGCAGCGGCAGCGACAGCAGGGAATGGAACTGGATGCGGTGCCGCACCGCCGAGAACCCGGCCTGTTCCAGCACGGCGATGAAGCCCGGCAGCGACCAGAAGCCCAGCGTCTCCGGCGAGGCGAAGCTGTCCTCGATCCGGCCGGGGGTGAGCTCGGTCGGCAGCTCGATCCGCCCCGCCGGCGCGGCGGCGCGGCCGGCGGCGAAGACCGTCGCATCCTCGATCACCCAGCGGCCGGCGGTCAGGCGGGCACGCGGCGCCTCGATCCGCTGGAGGGGGCGGTCGCCGCCGGACAGCCGCCAGACCGAGACCTCCTGCAATTCGAACCGCGCCTGGCCCGGGGCGGCGGCGGCGGCGCCGACGGGCCGGCCGGCGATGATCGCGACCCCGGCGGGATCGAGCTGCCGGTCCGCCTGGCGCAGCCAGAGCCGCCCGCCCGCCAGCGTGGTCAGCCCGCCGCTGCCGCGCAGCACCGACTGGTCCAGCCGCTCCGCCCGCGCGAAGAGCGCCGAGGACAGCGGCGAGAGCCCGGTCGCCGCCGCCGCGCCGAGCAGCAGCGCCACCAGCACCGGGCCGGTCAGGAACCCCCAGGCCGAGACGCCGGCGGCGCGCGCCACCACCAGCTCCGACGACCGGCTGAGCCGCCAGAAGGCAAGGATCCCGCCGAGCAGGATGGCAAAGGGCAGGATCTGCAGCGCGACGAACGGGATGCGCAGCGCCGCGATCTCGATGGGGATGGAGAAGTCCACATCGGGACGCGTCGCGGCGCGGCGCAGCAGCTCGATGAAGTCGAACAGCGCGACCAGCCCGGTCAGCGCCGCGAGCGTGAGCAGCGTGGCGCCCAGGAAGCCGCGCGCGACATAGAGGCTGAGCGTGGGCGTCAGGACCATCGGCGCCGCCCCGTTCAGCCGGTCACCGGCCGCGCGCCGCCGCGCGGCAGGCCGGGCGCGCCGACCATCCACCACAGCGCGACCACGCCCGGCGCCACCGCCTGCGCCCAGATCGCCCAGACGAAGCTGTTCTCCCGCGTCGCCAGGTTGCCGATGGTCAGCCCCGCCGCCAGCAGCCCGACCACGATGCCGACGCCGACCGCGAGCCGCACCCCCCCGCCATGCCGGCGGAACTGCCCGGTCAGCGCCACTGCCAGCCCGACCAGGGCGAAGGACAGTGCGGTCAGCGGCGCGGCCATGCGCTGGTGCGCTTCCCCGTAGAAGCGCGCCACGTCGCGCGGGCGCAGGTTCTCGGCCGGGTCGGGGTCCAGCAGCTCGGCGATCCCCCTCTCCCGGCTGTCGCGCATCCGCACCTCCTCCTGCCGCGTGGCGCGCGCCAGGTCGAGGCTGTTCTCGGCGAAGCTGAGCACGCTGAGCCGCGTGGTGGGCGGCGTGCCGGGCGGGCTGCCGGCCGGGGCGGGCACGCGTTCCACCTGCTGGCGGCTGCCGTTCATCAGCACCACGCGCGGGCCCTGCGGCGTGGTCAGGATGCGGCCCTGCTCGGCCAGGATGGTCACCGGCGCGCCGGCTTCCCGCGCATCATGCACCAGGATGCCGCGCAGCGTGCCGTCGCGGTCGCGGTCGCGCGCATAGACGGTCAGGTTGCCGCCCAGCGAGGAGAACACGCCTTCCTGCACCAGGATCGCCGCCATCTGGTTGCGGATCTCGAACTGCCAGACCCGGAAGGCGCCGTGGCTGAGCGGCACCAGCCAGATGTTGAGCAGGTAGCCGAGCCCGACGGACATCGTCGCCAGCAGCAGCGCCGGCCGCGCGAGCCGGAGCGGCGAGAGCCCGGCGGCGCGCATCACCACCAGCTCCCGGTCGCTGTTCATCCGCACGTAGATGAACAGCACCACGACGAAGGTGGTGATCGGCAGGATCACCGCGATGAAGCCGGGCAGCATCAGGCTGGTCAGCTCGATGAACACCGCGAAGGACAGGCCGCGGTCCAGCACCAGCTCGATGAAGCGCAGCGACTGCGTCAGCCAGACCAGCGCCGCCAGCCCGGCGGTGACGGCCAGGAGCCCGGCGACGAGCTGGCGCAGGATGTAGCGGTCGATCCGGGTCATTCGGGCCCTTGTTACCAGCCTTGCGGGCCAGGGGGCAAAGCGGGAAGCGGCGTGGTTGAGGAAGTGTGGACGCGTTCCGCGCCGGGCGCGAGGGGCTTCCTCGCCCCCGGATCGCTACGGCAGCACCTTGCCCGGGTTCATCAGCCCGCGCGGGTCGAGCGCCGCCTTGATGGCGCGCATCGCCGCCAGCTCCGCCCCGCCGCGCCAATCCTCCATCATGTCGGTCTTGAGCCGGCCGATGCCGTGCTCCGCGCTGAAGGAGCCATCGAGGTCGCGCACGATCGCGTTCACGCAGTCCATGATGTCGTGGCTGCGCGCCAGGAAGGCGGCGGGGTCCATCCCCTCGGGCTGCGCCAGGTTCATGTGGATGTTGCCGTCGCCCATGTGGCCGAAGGGCACCGGGCGGCTGCCGGGGATCAGCGCGGTGAGCGCGGCGGCGCAGCGGCGGATCATCTCCGGCACGCGGGAGACCGGGACGGAGACGTCGTTCTTCACGCTGGCGCCTTCGCGCTTCTGCGCCTCCGGGTGTTCCTCGCGGATCCGCCACAGCTTCTGGGCCTGCGCCTCGCTCTCGGCCAGCGCGGCGTCCAGCACCTCGCCGGCTTCCATCGCCTCGGCCAGCACGGCTTCCGCCATGTCGCGCAGCCCGGCATCGGGGCGGGAGGAGGCGAGGTCGACCAGCACGTAATGCGCGGCCGGCGCGGCGAGCGGCAGCGTGACGCCCTCGATGTGCCTGACGGCCAGGCCGACGCCGGCGCCGGACATGTATTCGAAGGCGCGCACGGCGCTTTCGTCGCGGTCGCGGAAGCGGCGGAACAAGGCGAGCGCCGCGTCCTCGCTCGCCACCGCGCAGAAGGCCACCGCCGTGTCGCGCGGGCGGGGGAACATCCGCAGCACGGCCGCGGTGACGATGCCGAGCGTGCCCTCCGCGCCCACGAACAGATGGCGCAGCGCATAGCCGGTGTTGTCCTTGCGCAGCCGCCGCAGCCCGTTCCAGAGACCGCCATCGGGCAGCACCACCTCCAGCCCCAGCATCAATTCGCGCGCATTGCCGTAGCGCACGGTGGTGTTGCCGCCGGCATTGGTGGACAGCACGCCGCCGATCGTCGCCGTGCCCTCCGCGCCGAGCGAGAGCGGGAACAGGCAGCCCGCGGCCGCCGCGGCGTCCTGCGCGGCCTTCAGCACCACGCCGGCCTCCGCCGTCATCGTCATGTCGAGCGGGTCGAGGTCGCGGATGCGGTTGAGGCGCGCCAGCGACAGCACCACGCAGCGGCCGGCCTCGTCAGGGGTGGCGCCGCCGACCATGGAGGTGTTGCCGCCCTGGGGGACCACCGGCACGCCGGCCTCGGCACAGAGCCGGACCACGGCCGCGACCTCCGCGGCATCGGCGGGCCGCGCGACGGCCTGCGCCGCGCCGCGATAGAGGCCGCGCCAGTCCGACAGGTGCGGGGCGACGTCCGCCGGGTCGGTGAGGACCCCACGCGGGCCGAGCAGGCGATGCAACGCCTCGACCAGCGAGGCGGCGGGAAGGGCGTCTGGCATGGGGGGGAGCTATAGACCGGAGGGCAGCCCCGGCACACCCCGCCAGCCGGGCCGCCGCCCCGGGGAGGGTGCTCCGCACCCCCCGATACCCGCGCCGCTTGCCCGGGGGGTGCTCCGCACCCCCCGATACCCGCGCCGCTTGCCCG
>JAIYDD010000013.1 GCA_027487675.1 Acetobacteraceae bacterium
CGCCAGCATCTTCTTGATCTCGCCGATCGCCTGCGCCGGGTTCAGCCCCTTCGGGCAGGTCCGCGCGCAGTTCATGATGGTGTGGCAGCGATACAGCTTGAACGGGTCTTCCAGCGCATCGAGCCGCTCGCCGGTGTGGTCGTCGCGGCTGTCGGCGATCCAGCGATAGGCCTGCAGCAGCACCGCGGGGCCCAGGTAGCGGTCGCCGTTCCACCAGTAGGACGGGCAGGCGGTGGTGCAGCAGAAGCACAGGATGCACTCCCACAGCCCGTCGAGCTTCGCGCGCTCCTCCTTCGACTGCAGGCGTTCCGCATCGGGGGGCGGCGGCGTGTCGGACTTCAGCCAGGGCTCCACGCTGCGCAGCTGCGCGTAGATCTGCGACAGGTCGGGGACGAGGTCCTTCACCACCGGCATGTGCGGCAGCGGCGAGATCTTCACGTCGCCCGTCACATCCTCGATCGGCTTCAGGCAGGCCAGCGTGTTCAGCCCGTCGATGTTCATCGAGCACGACCCGCAGATGCCTTCCCGGCAGGACCGGCGGAAGGTCAGCGTGCTGTCCAGCTCGTTCTTGATCTTGATCAGCGCGTCCAGGACCATCGGCCCGCACTTGTCGAGGTCCACCTCGAAGGTGTCGGTGCGCGGGTTCTCGCCGCTGTCGGGATCCCAGCGGTAGATCCTGAACGCCTTGACGTTCTTCGCACCGTGCGGCGCCGCGTGGCGCTTGCCCTCGGTGATCGTGCTGTTCTTGGGAAGCGTGAAGGTGGCCATCGGGATCTTTCCTATCGGCCGGCCGGACCGCGCGCGCGGGCCGCCGGGCCCGCGGGCGATCGGCTGGCCGCTGTCCTCAGTAAACCCGCGCCTTGGGCGGGAAGACCTGCACTTCGTTGGTCAGCGTGCGCATCTTCACGCCGCGGTAGTCCATCCGCACCTTCCCGTCCGAATCACACCAGGCCAGCGAATGCTTCATCCATTCCTGGTCGTCGCGATCCGGGTAGTCCTCCTGCGCATGCGCGCCGCGGCTTTCCTTGCGGGCGTCGGCGCTGACGATCGTCGTCATCGCGTTGCCGAGCAGGTTGTCCAGTTCCAGCGCCTCGACCAGGTCGCTGTTCCACACCAGGCTGCGGTCGGCGACCTGCAGATCCTCCATCCCGGCCCAGATCCTGCGCATCTTCTCGACGCCTTCCTTCAGGCTGTCGGTGGAGCGGAACACCGCCGCATGGGTCTGCATGGTGCGCTGCATCTGCTCGCGCAGCTGCGCCGTCGGCGTGCCGCCCTTGGCGTTGCGCACGCGGTCGAACCGATCGAGCGACGCCTCGCCCGCGCCCGGCGGCAGCGGCGCCTGGGACGCGCCCGGCTTGATCGTCTCGGCGGCCCGGTGCGCCGCGGCGCGGCCGAACACCACCAGGTCGAGCAGCGAATTGGTGCCGAGGCGATTGGCGCCGTGCACGCTGACACAGGCCGCCTCGCCCACCGCCATCAGCCCGCGCACCACGCGATCCTCGTCGCCCCTGGTCGGGGCCAGCACCTCGGTGTGGATGTTGGTCGGCACGCCGCCCATGTTGTAGTGGACGGTCGGCAGGATCGGGATCGGCTCCTTCGTCACGTCCACGCCGGCGAAGATCTTGGCCGTTTCGGAAATCCCGGGCAGCCGCTCGTTCAGCAACTCGGCGCCCAGATGCTCCAGGTGCAGCAGGATGTGGTCCTTGTGCGGGCCCACGCCGCGGCCTTCGCGGATCTCCACCGACATGGCGCGGGAGACGACGTCGCGGCTCGCCAGATCCTTCGCCGTCGGCGCGTAGCGCTCCATGAAGCGCTCGCCTTCGGAATTGGTCAGGTAGCCGCCCTCGCCGCGCGCGCCCTCGGTGATCAGGCAGCCGGCGCCGTAGATGCCGGTCGGGTGGAACTGCACGAATTCCTGGTCCTGCAGCGGCAGCCCGGCGCGCAGCGCCATGGCGTTGCCGTCGCCCGTGCAGGTATGCGCCGAGGTGCAGGAGAGGTAGGCGCGCCCATAGCCGCCGGTGGCCAGCACCACCGTCTGCGCCCGGAAGCGATGGATCGAGCCATCTTCCAGGCACCAGGCCATCACGCCGCGGCACACGCCCTCATCGTCCATGATGAGGTCCAAGGCGAAGTACTCGATGAAGAACTCGCAGCCATGCTTCAGGCTCTGCTGGTAGAGCGTGTGCAGGATGGCATGGCCGGTGCGGTCGGCGGCGGCGCAGGCGCGCATCGCCGGGGTCTTGCCGTAGTGCTGCATGTGGCCGCCGAAGGGACGCTGGTAGATGCGCCCGTCCTCGGTGCGGCTGAAGGGCACGCCGTAATGCTCCAGCTCGATCACCGCCGGGATGGCTTCCCGGCACATGTATTCGATCGCGTCCTGGTCGCCGAGCCAGTCCGACCCCTTCACGGTGTCGTACATGTGCCAGCGCCAATCGTCCTCGCCCATGTTGCCGAGCGCGGCGCCAACGCCGCCCTGCGCCGCCACGGTGTGCGACCGCGTCGGGAAGACCTTGCTGATGCAGGCGGTCTTCAGCCCCGCGGCACCCATGCCGAAGGTGGCCCGCAGCCCCGCGCCGCCAGCGCCCACCACCACCACGTCGTAGGTGTGGTCCACGATGCGATAGGCGCCCCGCGAGGGCTTGTTGATGGCGTTCATTCGGCTTGCCGTCCGTTCATGGCGCGCGGCCCGAGCCGCGCAATCGGGTCTTCGTCCTAAGGTGGGGGCTCACACCGCGATGCGAAGGACCGCCAGCGCCGCGGCGATGCCCAGCAGCCAGCAGACGCCCTTGTTCAACAGCAGCAGGGCGATCTTCGCCCACTCGTTGTGGGTGTAGTCCTCGATCACCACCTGCAGCCCGCTCGCCGTGTGCTGAAAGGTCAGCGCGATCAGCGCCAGCAGCAGCACCGCGTTGAAGGGCTGTCCGATCCAGGCCACCGCTTCCGCATGCGTCATGCCGGCCGAGGTCGCGAGCGAGACGATGAACCAGATGGTCAGCGGCAGCAGCGCGATGGAGGAGACGCGCTGCATCCACCAGTGATGCGTGCCCTGCTTGGCCGACCCCGCGCCGCGCACCCGCGCCAGCGGCGCCTGGAGCGAGGATTGCCGCGGCCCGTCGCCGGAGGTGGTGTGCGACATCGTCAGCCCCTCACCAGGAGATCAGCAGCATCAGCCAGGTCAGCGCGGTCAGCGCCGCGGTGCCGATCAGCACCGCCCGGCCGGTCTTGTACATGGTCGGGATGTCGTAGCCCCAGCCGGCATCCCAGACGAGGTGCCGGATGCCCGCCAGCGTGTGGTACCAGGCCGCCGCCGTCAGCCCCATCAGGAACAGCACGCCGAGGAAGGACCCCAGGAACCACTGCACCGCCCCGAAGGCCGAAGGCCCGGAAGCCGCCGCCACCAGCCACCACACCATCACCGCCGTTCCCACCGCCCAGATCGATCCGGTGATGCGGTGGGAAATCGACAGCGCGCTGGACATCTGCAGCATGTCGTAGACCTGCAGGTGCGGGGAGAGCGGGCGACGCACCTGCGTGCCGTCGGACCGGCGACCGATCATGGTCGCCTCCCGCGAATCCTTCATGCTGGACATGGAAGCCCGCTCCTCAACCCGGCGCCGCGGCACGGCACCGGTCCCGTTCTTCTTCGCGCGCCAAACTTATGGTGCGCTGCGCCAAAGCGTCAACGCGGCCGCCGGCGCCATCACGCCCGCGCGAGGCGTATGTCGGGCTGGATTTAGGAATGTTATCCTTTTCCGGCCATGCACCCCACCGAGTCGCCCCCCAAGCGCCGCCTGCCCCGCCGCCCCGGCCGCACAGGCAGGGCCTTGGAGGTGCTGCACAAGCTGGTCACCGGCGCGGCCGCGCTCGCCGCGCTGCTGCGGATGCTGCTGTGACGCCGGCGCGGCGCGCATGGTTTCGTCGCAGCGGGTGGGCGGGGGAGAAGATCGAAGGGGCCTTGCCCCTTCGAGCTACCCCACCAGGAGGCAGCGGCCTCCTGGACCTGCTGTTCCAGGGGCATCGCCAGGGGCAGGCGCCGCCCCCTCAATCCATCACCCCGAGCCGCGCCAGCTCCTCGGCGATCTGCACCGCGTTCAGCGCGCTGCCCTTGCGCAGCCCGTCCGCCACGCACCAGAAGGCCAGCCCGTTCGGCACGGAACCATCGCGGCGCAGCCGGCCCACGAACACCGCATCCTCGCCGGCGATCTCGGCCGGGGTGGCGTAGCCCGCCTCCTCCCGACGGTCGAGCACGGTGATCCCGGGCGCGTGCCGCAGCGCGGCCGTGGCGGCGCGTTCCTCGACCGGGCGCTCGAACTCCACATGCACCGCGGCGCCGTCGCCGATGAACACCGGCACGCGCACGCAGGTCGCCACCACCGCCAGGTCGGGGTCGATCAGCTTGCGCAGCTCCGCCGCGATCGCCGCCTCCTCCTTCGTCGCGCCGCCTTCCGCGAAATCGTCCACCTGCGGGATGACGTTGAAGGCGATCTGCTTCGGGAACTGCTCGGCCGGCGGGGTCTCGTTCACATAGACGCCGCGGGTCTGCGCCCACAGCTCGTCCATCGCCTCCTTCCCCGCGCCGGA
>JAIYDD010000202.1 GCA_027487675.1 Acetobacteraceae bacterium
GCGCGAGGCCGCATCCGATCTCGTGGAGGTATGGCGGCGCATGACCCCGCCTTGAAGCTGGGTGTCCCGGGCGGCGTCGCCGCCGCGGGATCGAAGCGGACCAGGCCCCGCCCGGCACGGGCGCGGCCGAAGACCGGGACACCCGTTCCATGCGCCTGCATGCCCTCGATTCGCTGCGCGGCCTCGCCGCGCTGTCCGTCGTGTTCTACCACGCCCTGCTCGTCTTCCCCTGGACGCACGACATCCTGTTCGACCGCGGCCTGCCGGTCACCGAGACGCGGGACTGGGCGGCGGCGCTGCTGACGCTCGCGCCGCCGGCGCTGATGTGGTCGGGGCGGGAAGCGGTGCTGCTGTTCTTCGTGCTCAGCGGCTTCGTGCTCGCCCTTCCCTTCCTGGAGGGGCGGCCGCCGCGCTGGGGGGCCTTCGCGCTGAAGCGCGTCATCCGCCTGCTGCCGCCCTGCATGGCGGCGGTGCTGGCGGTGGCGCTGGCGCTGCCGCTGGTGCCGGCGGCGCCACGGCCGGAGCTCGGCGCCTGGTTCGCGGCGTCCTGGCCGGAGCAGGTCTCCACCGCGGAGCTGCTGCGCCAGATGCTGCTGCTCGGCGGCGACTATGCGCTGAACAACGTGCTCTGGACGCTCGAATACGAGCTGCGCGTGTCGCTGGCCTTCCCGCTGCTGGTGGCGGCGGCGGCGCTGCCGCTGGCCGCCGCGGCGGCGGTGGCCTTCTCGGCGCTGGTGCTGCTGGTGACGGAGGCGACCTTCCTCGGCACCTCCTTCCTCGGCGCGCTGCTGGCGGTGCCGCATTTCCTGCTGGGCATCCTGCTGGCGCGCCACCTGCCGCTGGTGTCCCGCCTGCTGGCGGGCGGGCTGGCCTGGCGGATCCTGCTGTGGCTGGCCTGCTACGCGCTGCTGCGGGCGCGCTGGCTGGTGCCGCTGCCGGGGCTGCTCTGCGACCTGGCGAACGGGCTGGGGGCGGCGCTGCTGGTGGCGCTGGTGCTGACCTCCGTGCGCGCGCAGGCGGCGCTGGGCTGGCCGGCGCTGCGCTGGCTCGGCCGGGTGTCCTTCAGCCTCTATTTGGTGCACGTCCCGCTGGTCACCGCGCTGCCGCACCTGCTGCCCGACTGGCCCGCCGGCGCCGCGGTGGCGCTGGCGATCCCGGCATCGCTGCTGGCCGCGGCGGCGCTGCATGCGGCGGTGGAGCGGCCTTCCATGGCGCTCGCCCGGCGGGTCGGCGCGGGGGCGCCGGGCAGGGCCGGGCGGTTGACGCCGCCGCCCCCCGCCGACAAGACAGGCCGGCAAGGACGGGAGGACAAGACCCCATGGCCACCGCCATCGCCCGGCGCGCCGCGCTCGGCGCGCTGATCGCCGCGCCCGCGCTGCCGCTGCGCCACGCCGCCGCCCAGGCGCTGCCGCCCACCATCAGCCTGGTCGTCGGCGCCGCGCCGGGCGGCACCACCGACACCCTGGCGCGCGAAGCCGCGGAGACGATGCGCGAACGCCTCGGCCGCAACGTGGTGGTGGAGAACCGCGCCGGCGCCGGCGGCAACGTCGCCGCCCAGCACGTGGCGCGCAGCGCCCCGGATGGCGGCACGCTGCTGGTGGCCTTCACCTCGCACACCCTGAATGCCGCGATCATGCGGCAGGTCCCCTACCGGCCGCTCGAGGATTTCACCCCCGTCGCGCTGCTGGGGCGGCTGACGGCCAGCGTGCTGGTGGTGGGGCCCTCGGTGCGGGAAGCCGACCTTGCGGCCTTCGTCGCGGCAGCGCGGGCGCGGACGGACCGCTTCAGCTTCGCGATCGGCGGCGTCGGCTCCTCGCTGCACATGCAGACGGTGCTGTTCCGCAGCGCGCTGGGGCTCGCCGGGCCGGAAGTGCCGTTCCGCGGCACGGCGCCGGCGTTGCTCGACGTGGTGGCGGGGCATGTGGATGCGATGTTCGCGCCGCTGGACGTGGCGCAGCCGCTGCTGCGCGAAGGCCGCATCCGGCCGCTGGCCGTCACCTCGGAAGCGCCCATCGCGGCGCTGCCGACGACGCCCACCCTGCGCAGCGCGGTCCCCGGCATCCGCGGCGCGGCCGCCTGGTTCGGCGTGCTCGGCCCGGCGGGGATGCCCGCCCCCGTCACCGCCGCGCTGAACGAGGCGATCGGCGCCGCCGTGCGCGGCCCGCGCATCGCCGAGCGCCTGGCCTCCGGCGGCGGGGAGGCGGAGGCGCTGTCCCCTGCCGAGTTCCGCGACTTCCTGGCGCGCGACCTGGCGCTGTGGGTCGAGGTCGCGCGGCTGGGCAATGTCGAGGTGCAGCAATAGCCGCGGCCGGAACCGGCGCCCGGGGCGCCCCGTTGCGCCGCGAACCCGGAAGGAGACGGCGATGGCCGGGACATCGGAACGGCAATTGTTCGAGGCGCTGGCGACGCTGAGCCGCGCCTGCGCCGAAGGCAGCGCGCCCGGCGAGACGGAAGCGCTGGCCGCGATGGACCCCGAGGCGCGGGAAGTGCTGGGGGAGGCCGCCCTGGCCGTGGCCTTCGGCGCCTTCGCCGCGCGCGGCGCCGCCGCCGGGGCGATGCAGGTGCTGCTGGCCGGCATGGGCCTGCTGGCGATGCAGGCCGGCGAGCCGGCCGACCCGCCCGCCGAGATCCTGGCCATCGCCGCCGGCGACGCGCAGGTGGAGGCCGAGATCGACCGCGCCGGCGACGCCGTGGACGCCGCCTTCGGCCGCGACGCCCCGCCCGAGGCGGTGGTGGCGGCGCTGGAGGCGAGGCTGCTCGGCACCGCCATCACGCTGGCCGGCATCACCATGCCGGAGGGGATGGAGGGGCAGGAGGCGGTGCGGCTGAACGCGGCGCGCAGCCTGCTGCGGCTGGCGGCCGGGCTGGTCGCGATGAACGCCGCCGCCCCGGGCGCGCCCGGCGCCACCCTGGCCGCGCCGGACCCGTGCGGGCCCGCCGGCACCCGCCACCCTTGACGCCCGCCCGCCGCCCGGCCTAGGCGGCGCGACCCTTTCCGTTCGGGATCACGTTTCCGTCATGGCGCTCGCCTTCACCTTCCCCGGCCAGGGCAGCCAGGCCCCGGGCATGGGCCGCGACCTGGCCGCCGCCTTCCCCGCCGCCCGCGAGGTGTTCGAGGAGGTCGACGAGACCCTCCGCCAGAAGCTCTCGAAGCTGATGTTCGAGGGGCCGGCGGAGGAACTCACGCTGACCGCCAATGCCCAGCCGGCGCTGATGGCGATGTCGCTCGCCGTGCTGCGGGTGCTGGAGCGGGAAGGCGGCTTCGCGCTGAACGACCGCGTCTCGCTGGTGGCGGGCCATTCGCTCGGCGAGTATTCCGCGCTGGCCGCCGCCGGCACCTTCGATGTCCCGACCGCCGCCCGCCTGCTGCGCCTGCGCGGCGAGGCGATGCAGAAGGCAACCCCGCCGGGCACCGGCGCCATGGCCGCGCTGCTGGGCGCGGAGCTGGACCAGGCGCAGGCGATCTGCGCCGCCGCCGCGGTGGACCCGGTGACGGGGAAGCGGGAGGTGGTGGAGGTCGCCAACGACAATGGCGGCGGGCAGATCGTGATCTCCGGCCATGCCGCGGCGGTGGACCGCGCGATCGAGGGCGCGAAGGCCGCCGGCGTGAAGCGCGCCATGAAGCTGCCGGTCTCCGCCCCCTTCCACTGCGCGCTGATGGCGCCAGCCGCGGATGCGATGGCCGAGGCGCTGGACCGCGCGCCGATGGCCGCGCCGCAGGTCGCCGTGGTCGCCAACGTCACCGCCGCCAAGGCGACCGACCCGGCCGTGATCCGCGACCTGCTGGTACGCCAGGTGACCGGCACGGTGCGCTGGCGCGAATGCATCCTGGCGATGGGTGCGATGGGCTGCGACCGCTTCGTCGAGATCGGGTCGGGCAAGGTGCTGACCGGGCTGATGAAGCGCCTGATGCCGGAGGCCCGCGCCGAGGCCATCGGCACGCCCGCCGAGATCGAGGCCTTTCTAAAGTCGCTGTGACGCCCCGGCCCGCGCCGGCCGGATGACATGTCCCGCCCGCGGGGCGGAGGGAGCGCGATGATGTTCGACCTCACCGGCCGCGTGGCGCTCGTCACCGGCGCCACCGGCGGCATCGGCGCCGCCATCGCCGCCGCGCTGCACCGCCAGGGCGCGGCCGTGGCCATCACCGGGCGGCGGGAGCCGGAGCTGGAAGCGCTGGCCGGATCGCTCGGCGGCGAGCGCGTGCTGGTGGCGCCCGCCGATCTCGCCGACCCCGCCGCGCCGGCCGCGCTGGTGGAGACGGTGGAGGCGAAGCTCGGCGGGCTCGACATCCTGGTGAACAATGCCGGCTTCACGCGCGACATGCTGGCGCTGCGCATGGGCGATGCCGACTGGAACGCGGTGCTGGAGGTGGACCTGACCGCCCCCTTCCGCCTGGCGCGCGCGGCGCTGCGGGGGATGATGAAGCGCCGGCACGGCCGGATCGTCTCGATCGCCTCCATCGTCGGCGTCACCGGCAATGCGGGCCAGGCGAATTATGCGGCCGCCAAGGCGGGGCTGATCGGGATGAGCAAGTCGCTCGCCCAGGAAGTCGCGACCCGCGGCGTGACGGTGAACGTGGTGGCGCCGGGCTTCGTGAAGACGGCGATGACGGATGCGCTGCCGGAGGCCGCGCGCACCACGCTGCTGTCGCGCATCCCGACCCAGCGCATGGGCGCGCCGGAGGACATCGCCGCCGCCGTCGCCTACCTGGCCAGCAACGAGGCCGCCTGGGTCACCGGGCAGACGCTGCACGTCAATGGCGGGATGGCGATGATCTGAGCGCGGCGGGGGCTGGCTACCCGCCGCCCACCGGCTTGGCCGGCAGCGCGCCGACCACCCGGTTGAGCAGCGCGGGCGGCAGCGCGCCCATCAGCCGCGCCGCGGCGTAGAGCGGCCAGGGATAGGCGATGCGCAGCCTTCCGCGCGCGATGCCGTCCAGCGCGCGCGCCGCCGCCGCGTCGGCGTCCATCAGGAAGGGCATCGGGAAGGGGTTTCTCGCCGTCATCGGCGTGCGGATGTAGCCGGGGCAGACGGCGTGCAGGCGGATCCCCCGCGCGCGCTCGCTGGCATCCAGCGCCTCCGCCCAGCGCTGCACCGCGGCCTTGGAGGCGCAATAGGCCGGCGCGCCGGCCGCGGCGATGAAGGCGGCGACGGAGGCGACCACCGCCACCCGGCCGCGCACCCCCTCCGCGCCCGGCGGCTGTTCCGCCATCGCCGCCAGCGCCGGCAGGCAGGTGTTCAGCACGCCCGTCACGTTCACCGCGAAGACGCGGCGCGCCTGGTCGGCCGGTTCCTGCGCATCGCCGGTGCCGCCGGAGATGCCGGCATTGGCGATCACCAGGTCCAGGCGGCCGGCGCCGCGCACCCAGGCCTGCATCGCCGCGGCATCGGTCACATCCAGCACGGCGGTGCGCGCATCGGCGCCGCGCGCGCGGCAGGCCTCGGCGGTGGCGGCCAGCCGCGCGGCATCCCGGCCCGAGAGATGCAGCGTGACCCCCGGAGCCGCGCAGGCTTCGGAAAACGCCCGGCCGAGGCCGGAGGAGGCGCCGGTGACCAGCACCGAACTCCAGGGCCGCGCGGCCATGCCTTGCCCTCTCGCGCGGGCGGGGGGAAAACCCGCCCATGAGCCTGCTTGCATCCATGACCGGCTTCGCCCGGGAAGCCGGGACGCTGCCGGATGGCACCTCCTTCGTCTGGGAA
>JAIYDD010000061.1 GCA_027487675.1 Acetobacteraceae bacterium
CTATTTCCGCGGCTTCCAGGAATTCGCCGCCACCCCCTTCCTGACCAGCGCCGACGACCTTGCGCGGCGCATGGCCGGCGTCACCTGCCTCGGCGGCCATACCCAGATCCTGCGCACGCTGCGCCACGCGCTGGACGAGACGCGGCGCGACAGGGTGAACGCCGTCATCCTGATCGGCGACGCGATCGAGGAGGATGTGGACGCCGTCTGCCACGCCGCCGGCGAGCTCGGCCTGCGCAACACCCCGGTCTTCGCCTTCCACGAAGGCGCGAGCCCGGTGGCCGGCATGGCCTTCCGCCAGGTCGCGAAGCTCTCGGGCGGCGCCTATGCCCCCTTCGACCAGGCGAGCGCCGGCGCGCTGCGCGAATTGCTGCGCGCCGTCGCGGTCTTCGCCGCCGGCGGCCATGCGGCGCTGCTGCGCCTGACGGACCCGGGCGCGCGGCGCATCGCCGGCCAGCTGCCGGCGCCGCGGCTGGGCTAGGGGCGGTGGTCTGGATCGCGGTCGGCGGGCTCGGCCTGCTGCTGGCTTTGGCGCTGCTGCGGGCCTTCGCCACCGCCCCGCTCGGCCAGGTGAAGTCGGCGCTGGCCTGGGGGGCGGGGCTGCTCGGCGTGGTGCTGGTGGGCGTGCTGGTCGTCTCCGGCCGGGCGGGCCAGGCGATCTGGGCGCTGGCGCTGTTCGGCCCGGCGCTGTGGCGGATCGTCCAGCGCTTCCGCGCCGCCCGCCGCTTCGGCAGCCCGCCCTCCCCCGGCGCGGCCAGCGAGGTGGAGACCGAGGGGCTGGCCATGTCCCTGGACCACGAAAGCGGGCGGATGACCGGCCGGGTCAAGCGCGGGACCTATGCCGGGCGGGACCTCGCGGAGCTCGACCTGGCGCAGCTGCTCGACCTGCTGGCGGAGCTGGCGGCCAACGACGCCGAGGGCGTGCCCCTGCTGGAAGCCTGGCTCGACCGCGCCCATCCGGAATGGCGGGAGGCCGCGTCCTTCGCCGGGCCGCCGCCGCGCGGCTCGGGCGGGCGGATGACGCGGGCGGAGGCGCTGTCCGTCCTCGGCCTGGCCGAAGGCGCGTCGGAGGCGGAGATCCGCGGCGCGCATCGCCGCCTGATGCGCACCGCCCACCCCGACCAGGGCGGCTCCGACTGGCTTGCCGCGAGATTGAACGAGGCGCGCGACACCTTGCTTGGAACGTGAGGGGGCCCGAAACGTGCAGGGGCCCGGAACGTGATGGGGCCCGGAACGTGAGGGGGCCCGGAACGTGAGGGGGCCCGGAAGGTGAGGGGGCCCGGAACGTGAGGGGGCCCGGAACGTGAGGGGCCTCGAAACGTGAGGGGCCTGGACGCCGGGCGCCCGCAACGCCGGGGCTGTGGACGCGTCCTGCGGGTCGTGGCACCACTCGGGCAACCCCGCGACGAGGAACGATCACCCGTGCTCAAGCCGCTCCGCAAGGCCGTCCTGCCCGTCGCCGGTCTCGGCACCCGCTTCCTGCCGGCGACAAAGCAGCTGGCGAAGGAGATGTTGCCGGTCGTCGACAAGCCGCTGATCAACTACGCGGTGGAGGAAGCCCGCGCCGCGGGCATCGAGGAATTCTGCTTCGTCACCGGCCGCGGCAAGACCATGCTGGTGGACCAGTTCGACGTCGCCTACGAGCTGGAGCGCACGCTGGAGGCGCGCGGCAAGCAGAAGGAACTGGCGATGCTGCGCGACCAGGCGCTGCCGCCGGGCGCCATCGTCTCCACCCGCCAGCAGACGCCGCTCGGCCTCGGCCACGCCATCTGGTGCGCGCGGTCCTTCATCGGCGACGAGCCCTTCGCCATCCTGCTGCCCGACGACCTGATGCTCTGCGACACCTCCTGCACCGCGCAGCTGGCCGAGGCCTATCGCGCCACCGGCGGCAATGTCGTGGCGATCGAGGAGGTGCCGATGGAGCGGGTGAACCGCTACGGCGTCATCTCGCCCGGCGAGACATGCGGGCGCCTCGTCGAAGTGAAGGGCCTGGTGGAGAAGCCGCCGGTCGAGCAGGCGCCCTCCAACCTCACCGTCATCGGCCGCTACGTGCTGATGCCGGAGGTGATCGGCCATCTCGCGCGGTTCGAGAAGGGCGCGGGCGGCGAGATCCAGCTGACCGACGGCATGGCCAGGCTGATCGGCCACCAGCCCTTCCACGGCCTGCGCTACGAAGGCCGGCGCTTCGACTGCGGCGACAAGGCGGGGTTCCTGGAAGCGCAGATCGCCTTCGCGTTGGCCCGCGAGGACCTGGCGCCGGCGATGCGCGAGATCCTGGGCCGCTACGCCTGACGGCCGGTCTTCACCAAATCCTCGCGGCCGGCATGGCCTGGTCGCTCCACGACACCACCGGGGATTCCAACCGATGACGGCCTTCCACCACCGCTTCGACCCGACCAGCTTGCGCGAATACGACATCCGCGGCGTCGTCGGCCGCACGCTGCGGCCGGAGGACGCGTTTGCCATCGGCCGCTGCTTCGGCTCCATCGTGGCGCGCGCCGGCGGGACCAAGGTGGCGGTGGGCTATGACGGCCGCCTCTCCTCCCCGGAGATGGAGGCGCAGCTGGTCGCGGGGCTGCGCGCCTGCGGGCTCGAGGTGATGCGCATCGGCTGCGGGCCGACGCCGATGCTCTACTACGCGGCGAAGGTGCTGGAAGCCGATGGCGGCATCATGGTGACCGGCAGCCACAACCCGCCCGACTACAACGGCTTCAAGATGGTGCTGGCCAACAAGCCCTTCTTCGGCCGGCAGATCCAGGAGATCGGGCGGATGGCCGCGGAGGGCGACGTGGTGCCCAGCGCCGTCGGCACCGACCGCGCGGTGGACATCGCCGACGACTACGTGGCGCGCATGGCCCGCGACTACGATGGCGGGGCGCGGCCGCTCAAGGTGGTGTGGGACCCGGGCAATGGCTCGGGCGCCGAGGTGCTGAAGAAGCTCGTCGCGAAGCTGCCCGGCCAGCACTACGTGCTGAACGGCACCATCGACGGCACCTTCCCCGCCCACCACCCCGACCCCACCGTGCCGAAGAACCTGGTGCAGCTGATCGACGAGGTGGCGCGGGAGAAGGCCGATCTCGGCATCGCCTTCGACGGCGACGCCGACCGCATCGGCACGGTGGACGACGAGGGCCACATCCTGTTCGGCGACCAGCTGCTGGTGGTGCTGGCCCGCGACGTGCTGAAGGCGCGCCCGGGTGCGACCATCATCGCCGACGTGAAGGCGAGCCAGGTGCTGTTCGACGAGGTGGCGAAGGCGGGCGGCACGCCGCTGATGTGGAAGACCGGCCATTCGCTGATCAAGGCGAAGATGGCCGAGACCGGCAGCCCGCTGGCCGGCGAGATGTCGGGCCACGTCTTCTTCGCCGACAAGTGGTACGGCTTCGACGACGCGCTCTATTCCGCCGTGCGCCTGCTCGGCATCGTCGCGCGGATGGAGGGCAAGCTCTCCGCCGTGCGCGCCGCCCTGCCGCAGGTGCTGAACACGCCGGAGCTGCGCTTCGACTGCGCCGACACCCGCAAGTTCGAGGTGATCGCGGAGGTGAAGACCCGCCTCGCCGAAGCCGGTGCCCGCGTGCAGGACGTGGATGGCGTGCGCGTGCTGACCGAGGATGGCTGGTGGCTGCTGCGGGCCTCCAACACCCAGGCGGTGCTGGTGGCGCGCGCGGAAGCCGCCAGCGAGGACGGGCTGGATCGGCTGAAGGCGCAGATCGCCGAGCAGCTGGAAGCCTCCGGCCTCGCCGCGCCGGACTTTTCCGGGGCGAATGCCGGGCACTGAGCCGGGCTGGGGCGCGGCGTGCTGGTCTTCGTCTACGGCACGCTGCTCGACCACCGGATCTTCGCCCGCGCGGCCGGCAGCGCGGCGCCGCTGCGGCGCGGGCTGCCGGCGGTGCTGCACGGGCATCGCCGCGTGCGGCTGCGCGGGACGCCCTGGCCGACCCTGCTGGCCGGCCAGGGCAGCGTGACGGGGCGGCTGCTGGTGCTGCCGCGCGCGGCGCTGGCGGGGCTCGCGGCGTGGGAAGGTGCCGCCTATCTTCTGGCCACGCGTCGCGTGGCGACGCGGCGCGGCCCGCGCCGTGCGCGCGTCTGGATCGCGCCGCGCTGGCGGGCGGCGCCCGACGCCGCCTGGAACATTTCGCAACCGCGAGACAGGCGCGCGCGAATGTGAGGCGCCTTTGGCGTCGTCCAGGGTGATACACAGGGCTGCGGGCCGTCGTCGCGAGGCCCGCCCGGGTCCGGCCGGCCGGATGGAGGGCAGCCCATGTCAGCGCAAGGCCGCAAGGTCCTGGTCGTCGAGGACGAGGCGCTGGTCGCCATGCTCGTCGAGGACGCGCTGCTCGATGCCGGCTTCGGCGTGCTCGGCCCCGCCGCGACGGTGGGGGAGGCGCTGTTGCTGCTGGACCGCGAGCGGCCGGATGCGGTGGTGCTGGACCTCAACCTGGCGGGCGAGAATTCCTCCCCCGTGGCCGATGTGCTGGCCAAGCGGGGCATCCCCTATGTGATCGCCACCGGCTATGGCGCGGCGGGCCTGCCGCCGGGGCACCGCAACGCGAAGGTGCTCGCCAAGCCCTATGACCCGGCGGAGCTGACCTCCGTGCTCGGGCGGATGTGCCCGGCGGTCTGAGACCCGGCGCTACCGGCGCCGGCGCGCGGCGGGCGCCTCGGGCGGGCGGGACTGCTTCGGCACCCCATGCGGCAGGTCGGCGACCGCCACGGCGCGGGCGACGGCATCGGTGATGCGCCCCGCCGCGTCGAAGGCGGCGCCCTCGGCCGCCAGCAGGGCGCGCTGCGGCGTGCCGTCGGCGCCGGCCTTGGGCACGCCGAGCCGGCCATCGGCGGCGACCGCCCGGTGCCAGGGCAGGGTCGCCTTCTCGATGTCGGACAGCTGCGCCAGGATGTAGGCGACGTGCCGCGGCATGACGTCGAGATGCAAGCCGACATCGGCGAAGTTCACCACGCGCCCCGCCGGCACGCTGGCGATGATGCGCAGCACGTCGGCCTTGATGCGCGCGAAGAAGGGCGAGGCGGGCATCAGCCCTCCGCGCCGTCCTGCCGGAAAGGCGAGAGGGTGGCCAGCGCCTCCATCTCGGCCAGCATCGCCGGGCGCTCGCGGTCCAGGAAATCGCCGATGGCGCGCCTGAGGCCGGGATGGGCGATCCAGTGGGCGGAGAAGGTCGGCACCGGCAGGTAGCCGCGCTGGATCTTGTGCTCGCCCTGGGCGCCGGCCTCGACGCGGGGCAGCTTGTGCTCGATCGCGAAGTCGATGGCGCGGTAGTAGCACAGCTCGAAATGCAGGAAGGGCGCGTCCACCAGGCAGCCCCAGTTGCGGCCGTAGAGCGCCTGGTCACCCAGCAGGTTCAAGGCGCCGGCGACCGGCTGGCCATCCTGCTCGGCCACCATCAGCACCACGCGGTCGCCGAGCGCCTCCGCCAGGGCGGGCCAGAAGGCGCGCGTCAGATAGGCGCTGCGGCCCCATTTCTTGTCGGTGGTCGAGAGATAGAAGCGGTGGAAGGCCTGCCAGTGCCTGGGCGTGATCTCATGCCCGCGCAGGGTCTTCAGCACGTAGCCGCTGGCGGCGGCGTCGCGGCGTTCCCGCTTGATCTGCTTGCGCTTGCGGCTGGCCAGCGCGGCCAGGAAGTCGTCGAAGGTCGCGTAGCCCTGGTTGGTCCAGTGGAACTGCGTGCCGATGCGCTGCAGCCAGCCGGCCTCGCCCAGCGCCTGCCATTCGGCTTCCGCGCAGAAGGTGACGTGGACGGAGGAGAGTTCGAGCTGTCCGCAGGCCTGCGCCAGGCCCTGCGCCAGCGCCTGCGCGCCGATCCCGGCATCCGGGCGGACCAGCAGCCGCGGGCCGGGGACGGGGCTGAAGGGGGCGGCGACCTGCAGCTTCGGGTAGTAGCGGCCGCCGGCGCGTTCATAGGCGTCGGCCCAGCCATGGTCGAAGACGTATTCGCCGTAGGAATGGGCCTTCGCATACATCGGCGCGCAGGCCAGCAGCGCCCCGGTCGGGTCGCGCAGCGCGGCATGCTGGGGCAGCCAGCCGGAGCGGCCGCCGGTGCTGCCGCTGGCCTCCAGCGCCGCCAGGAAGGCATGGCAGACGAAAGGGTTGCCGGGGCCGGCGCAGGCATCCCACACCGCCGCGGGGATCTCCGCGATCGAGCGGTGCAGGGTCAGCGAAAGCTCGGGCGTGCCGTCGGGCATGGAACTCAGGTTGGGGCGAGCGGGCGACGCTCAAGGCGGGAAGACGCAGCGCCGGACCCCCGAGAGGGGCTCCGCCCCTCTCGTACTCTCCCCGCCGAGGGCCGAAAGGCCCCTGGACCCCGGGCATCAGGGCCGCGCCCGGGCATTCAGGCGATCTCGAAGATGCCCTCGACCTCGACGGCGGCATCGGTGGGCAGGGAGGGGACGCCGATCGTGGTGCGGGCGTGCCTTCCCTTGTCGCCGAAGACCGCGACGGCGAGGTCGGAGGCGCCGTTCATGACGATGTGCTGCTGGGTGAACTCGGGCGGCGCGGCGATGAAGCCGCCGAGGCGCACCACGCGCTGCACCCGGTCCAGGTCGCCGACGGCCGCCTTCAGCTGCGCCAGCAGGTTGACGAAGCAGATCCGCGCCGCCTCCTGCCCCTGCTCGATCGAGACATCCACGCCGAGCTTGCCGGTCACCGCCACCTTGCCGCCCTGCAGCGGCACCTGGCCGGAGACGACGCAGAGCGAGCCCGTGATCACATAGGGCACGTAGTTCGCCACCGGCACCGCCGGCTGCGGCAGCTCGATGCCGAGTTCCTTCAGCTTCGCCTCGATCGTCCCGGCCATGATGCATCCCTTCCCGTGTTGCGGCGGCAGGGTGCGGCGGTGCGGCGGAAAAAGCTACCCGACCAGCCGCAACTGGCTGCGCCGGCCGCGCGGCGGGCTGCGCGGCAGGTCGAGCGGCAGCAGCGGCGCCTGCTCGGCGGGGCGGCCCACCGTGTCCGGCGCGCAATCGGCCTCCGACGGGTCCGGCAGGTCGCGCCGGCCGAGATACTCGAAGGCCAGCCGCCGGAAGGCCCAGTCGAGGACGGACGTCGCGCGCGAAAAAGCCGGGTCGCCCTCGACCGCGCCGGCGGGGCCGAAGCGGGTGTAGGCATAGGCCTCGACGAAGGCGGTCAGCGGCACGCCATGCGCCAGGCCGAGCGTCACCGCCTGCATCGTCGCATCCATCAGGCTGCGATAGGCCGCACCCTCCTTGGTGAGCGCGATCGCGACCTCGACCGGCCGGCCGGCGGCGTCCTCCGTGGTGCGGAGCGTGACCTTGTGGCCGCCGACGCTGGCCCGCCACACGCCGCCGGTCGGGCGCGCGCCCTCGTGCCGGGGGGCGACGGGGGCGGCGGGGCGGGCGGGCGCGGCCTCGGCCACCGGCATCGGGGGGGCGGCGTGCAGGAAGGGGGCGACGGCCAGCACCATCGCGGCATGGGCTTCGTGCGGCACCGGCGCCAGCAGGCGGGCGGCGGCCTGCGGGCCGATGCGCAGCGCGGCGGCGGTCGGCACATCGGCCACCCAGCCATGCGCATCGACCGCGATGCGGGACGCGCCGGGCGCGGGGGCCAGGCCGCCGGTCTCCGCACCCAGCAGCCGCTCCACCTGGTCGGGCGGCGCGAGGGCGACCAGCGCCTGGTGGCGGAGCCCGGCGCAGCCCGCCGCTTCATCCAGCGCGGCACGGGCGGCGGCGGCCAGCCCTGGGATCGGCGTCTCGCCCGGCGGGGCGGGGGCGAAGAGCGCGACGGGCTCCTTCGCGCCGAGGCGCGCGGCGATGCGGCCGCTCTCGGCCTCCGCCGCGCCGCGGGTCAGCGCGGCGATGGCGGCGCCGATCGCCCGGCCCTCGGCGGTGTCGTAGCGATGGCCGAGGCCGGCGATCAGCCCGGCGAGGTCGGCGAAGCCGACCGCCAGCCGCACCGCCTTCGCGCCCGTCCAGATATCGAGCGCCAGCACGCCGAGCCCGACGGCGCGGCGATAGCCCGCCACGTCGAAGCCGCCACCGGCATCCAGGAAGGCGGGCAGGTTCAGCACGAAGCGGGGCGGCGCCTTCGCCTCCCCGCGCCAGAGCGAGGCGCCCGCCGCGCCGCGGCCGGACAGCAGCAGGGCGCGCAGGCTTTCGGCGAAGCCCACCGCCGCCGACGCGTCGGCGAAATGGCCGAGCTTCTCGCCGCGCGCGGCCAGCGGGGCGATCCAGCCCTCGGCCAGCCGCGGCAGCGCCGCCGGCCCGCTGCCGGGTGCCAGCGCCGCCAGCGCCGCCGCCTGTTCCGCCCCGAAGCCGCAGGGCAGGGCGACGGCGCGCGGCGGCGCATCCGGATCCGGCGCGGCGCGCGTGCGCGCCATCGCGATGCCTTCCCACAAGGTGCCGGCGAGCCTGGACATGCGCGGCATCCTGGGGGGCGCGCGTGCGACTCGCAAGCGCATCTTGGGGGTGTTGCGGGGTCGGACACGCAACATCCTGTGGACAACCCCCGGATCGCACGCCGGCAACCCTGACCTGCCCGGCGCGCTTTTGCACCGCGGCAGGCGATGTGCCAGATTGACACCCTGCCTTCCGAGGACCCGCGAGGACCAGGATGTTCGAGAGACTGCGGGCCCGCCTGTCGGGCCGGGAAATCGGCCGGGACCGCTTCGGCAACGCCTATTTCGAGTCGCGCGCCGATTTCATGCAGTATGGCCGCAAGCGCCGCTGGGTGATCTATACCGGCGCCGCCGACGCCACCGCCGTGCCGCCCGAATGGCACGCCTGGCTGCACCACACCACCGACGCCCCGCTGCCCGAGGCGAAGCGCCACGCCTGGCAGGTGGAACACCGCCCGAACCCGACCGGCACCGCGCTCGCCTATCGCCCCAAGGGCCACGACTATTCCGGCGGCCGCCGGCGCGAGACGGCGGGCGACTACGAGGCCTGGACCCCGGGATCCTGACCGGACGGGCCTGAACCGACGGGGTTGAACGGACGGACATGCAGAAGCGCTCGATCGCCGAGATCCTGGCCGGCGCCGCCGTGCTGGCCGCCGCGGCGGTGTTCCTGGTGTTCGCCGTGACCAATTCCGGCCGCGGCGGCATGGCTGCGGGCGGGCTGACGCTGTCCGCGCGCTTCGACCGCATCGACGGGCTGGCGCCGGGCGCCGATGTGCGCATCGCCGGCGTGCGCGTCGGCAGCGTGGTGGACCAGCGGATCGACCCGCAGAGCTTCCTGGCCATCCTGACGCTGCGCATCGATGGCCGCCTGCGCCTCCCCGACGACAGCTCGGCCGAGATCGCCAGCGAAGGCCTGCTGGGGGGGCGTTTCGTCTCCCTCGTGCCGGGCGGGTCGGAGCGCATCCTGGCCGATGGCGGGCAGATCACCATCACCCAGTCGGCGATCAGCCTGGAAAGCCTGCTGGGGCGGTTCATCTTCTCGATGACCGGCGCGCAGGGCGGGGGCGAGGGCCAGCCCGCCCCGGCGGCGCCGCGGCGATGATCGCCCCGGCCGCCACGGCACCCCGCGGGCTGGACCCGCCGGAGGCCTGGCCCGGCGCCGGCGGCGCGCCGCTCGCCTGCCGGGAAAAGCTGAAGGTGCTGGGGGAGAACCACCGCGAGGCCGCGCAGGTGCTGCGCGACGCCTTCGAGGACGCGGTGCTGATGGGCGTGGACGAGGCGGCGATGCGGGCCATCCTGCACGACCTGGTCGAGGCGCTGCCGAGCCCGAAGCGGCCCGCATGATCCCGCGCCTTGCCGTGCTGGTCCTGGCGGCCGCCGCCCCGGCCTTCGCCGCCAGCCCCGCCGCCGCGCAGGATTGGCGGCCGCTGCGCGTGGCGGAACTCCAGGCGCTGGACAAGGTGACCGCGCGCGTGGTGACGCTGCGCGCCACGCTCGGCCAGCCGGAGCGGTTCGGCACGCTGACCATCACCGTCCGCGCCTGCCACGCCCGCCCGCCCGACGAGGTGCCGGACGCCGCGGCCTTCCTGGACATCGCCGACAGCCGGGCGCCGGCCAACGGCGCCAGCGTCTTCCGCGGCTGGATGTTCGCCAACGCGCCGGGCGTGAACATGCTGGAGCACCCGGTCTACGACATCCGCGTGCTGGAGTGCCGCGAGAGATAGGCGGCCGCCTTGGCCGGCATGCGGGACGCCGAGCGCATCGCGGGCGAGACTCGCGCCCGGCCGCGACGCTTCGCGTCGCCGGCCCCCGCAGGAGCGGGAGCGGGACAGCGGGCGCCCACCTCTCACTCTCCCGCGAAGCGGACGGGCGCGGCACCGCCGCGGCGCCGCGGGCTGTCGGGGTCGGGGCCCTGCCCGGCTCGCGGCCCGGGCTTCGCGCATCCAGGGGCAGCGCCCCATAGGCGCTGACTTATCGCCGAAGGGTGCGCGAGGTGGCCCGGGTGGAGGCGTTGCCTCCCCCGTCAAACGCCTTTGGCGTTTGACCCCCCCACAACCAGGGCTGCCGCCCTGGACCGGCATCAACAATAAGGAAGAATAAACGAAGGGGGTTACAAGGGGCCGCTGCCCCTTGGCGGGGTCGGACGCATGCGTCCGACGGGGCAGCGCCCATGGCGGAGCGCGAGGCGGACCCTCGCACCTTCAGCCGCCGCGATCCACCAAGGTCGCCAAGCCAAAGTTGGCGCCCATGGGCAGAGCCCCGGCCGGAGCGCGAGGCGGAGCCTCGCACCTTCCGCCGTCGGCGTTCCCATGGTCGCCAAGCTAAAGCTAGCGCCCATGGGGCAGCGCCCGCCCGCGATCGGTTCCTTCCGCGCCCCCCCTTTCGCGTCCTACCCCGAGACGCAGCCCGCATTGTCGCGGCTCGGCGCGCCGAGCGCCAGGAACTGCGCCTCCGGCATGCCGAGCGTCTGATTCACCTCGCGCACCCGCTGGAAGGCGACCGTCACCGGGCGCCCGCCGCGTTCCTCCACCCGCGTCAGGAAGTTGTCGCTGATCGCCTGGCGGTTGTGGTCGAGCCGCACCTGCGCGCCGGTCGGCGCCGTCAGCCTGAGCCCGGCCAGCGCCCGCTGGAAGGCCTGCTGGTTGTCGGAGAGGTCGCCATTGACCTGTTCCAGCGCCGTCATCGCCGCGCTGAAGGCCAGCGCATAGGCCACGGCGAAGAGCGAGGGGGAGGCGAGGCCGCCCTGGTCCGCCCAGCGCCGGCGGTAGCGCGCCACGAAGTCGGTCCAGGTCGGGTCGTCGATCACGTCGGCGATCGGCCCGGCGCTGACCATCCCGATCATCAGCCGCCGGTGCGGGCCGCGCGCCGACATCAGCGTCTGGTCGGCCATGACGGAGCCGGCGATGATCGGCAGGCCGCCGCCGGACTGGCCGTATTGCGTCAGGAAGGCCAGCCCGTCCTGGCCGCCCTGGAGGCAGACCAGCGCCTGCGCCGAGCGCGGGATGCGCGCGATGACGGAGGAGAAATCCGTCGTGCCGAGCGGCGACCACAGATGGTGCACCCGCCCGCCGAGGCGGCAGAAATCGAGGTTGAAGCCGAAGGCCTGGGCGTAGGGGAAGGCGTAGTCCTCGGCGACGATCGCGACCTCGGAGAAGTTCAGCTGCCGCCGCACATGCTCGCCGAGGCCGGCCATCCACTGCGTGCCATCGGTGTTGAAGCGGAAGAAGTTCGGGCTCGGGCTGCGCAGCGTGGTGTCGGCGGCGCCGGAGGAGCCGTTGATGATGGTCTTGCCGGTCAGCGTGCGCGAATAGTCGCGCAGCGCCAGGCCTTCCGCGCCTGAGAGCGGGCCGAGGATGAAGTCCACCCCGTCCTGCTCGATCAGCTTGCGGGCGCGGGCCAGCGCCACGTCGGCGCGCGCGTTGGAGCTTTCGCGCGTCCATTCGATGCGCCGTCCGGCGACCGTCGCGTTCCGCTCCTCCATCACCATGGTCAGCGCGCGATAGGCGTCCTGGCCGGAGGAGGAGAAGGGCCCCTCCAGCGTCGCCAGCGAGCCCATGCGGATCGGCGCGTTCTGCGCGATGGCCGGCGCCTTCGGCGCTGCCGCCGCCGCCAGCCCCGCGCCGAGCAGCAGCCGGCGCGGTATCCCGTGTCCGTTCATGCCCCTGTCCTCCCTCGTCGTCGTCGTCCCGCTATTCCGCCGCGACGGCCATCGCGGCGGCGCGGCCGGCGAAGGGCTTGTGGAAGCTGCCGTCCTTCATGATCGCCAGGATCGCGTTGCGGTCCTGCAGCAGGCTGAGGTCGAGCAGCGGGTTGCCGTCCACCAGCAGGATGTCGGCGAGATACCCGGGCGCGACGCGGCCCATCTTCTCGCCCGACCGTCCGGCCCAGGCCTCGCCGCCCCAGGCGGTGGCGGCGCGCAGCACTTCCCAGGGCTGGTAGCCGAACAGGTTGACGAAATGCTCCAGGTCGCGCGCTTCCGTGCCGTGCGGCAGCCAGGCGAAGCCGTAGTCGCCGAAGGGCAGCACGCGGATGCCGGCCTTGCGCATCTTCGTCATGGTCTGGATGCCCATCTCCAGCTCGCGCTTGTTGCCGATCATCTCGGCGACGTCGGTGGTGATGCCCCAGTCCGCGGCCTCGTGCGTGGTGTTGTAGCGCGCGGCGATGGCGGGGCTGACCCAGTGCTTGTGCTTGACCTTCTCCAGCTGCTCGATGGTCTCGTCGGTGGCGAAGGTGGCGTGGAAGATGAACTCCACGTCGTACTTCATGCATTGCCGGACGGAACTGTCGGCGTGGGCGTGGGCGGCCAGCCGCTTGCCGATGTTGTTCGTCGTGTTGCAGACGGCGGCCACCTCCTCCTCCGTCATCGGGTTGTCGTAGGCGGCCATGCGGGGGAAGCAGAAGCTGTCGCCCGAATTGTTGAACTTGATGACGTCGCAGCCCTCGCGGATCAGCATCCGCACGGTCTTGCGGAATTCCTCGGCGCCGTCGCAGATGATCGAGATCGAGGGGTGCTTCACCTCGAGCTTGTTGTCGTCCGCGAGCCCGCCGGTGACGGTCAGCTCCGGCGATCCGGCCAGCAGGCGCGGCCCCGGGATCTTGCCCTTGTTGATCTCGTTGCGGATGACGATGTCGAGCCGCGGCTTGGCGGAGGCCGCGCCGAGGGCGGCGGTGAAGCCCATGTCCAGCGCGAGCTTCGCGTTGTGCATGGACAGCAGCACGTGTTCCTCGACCGGCAGCGCGGTGAGCTCGGCCACCGTGGTGCCGTTGTTGTAGGTCAGGTGGCAATGGGTGTTGACCATGCCGGGCATCAGCGTCGCGCCGCCGGCGTCGATCACCTCGCAGCCCTCGCGCGGCAGGCTCTCGCCGGGGCCGGCCACCGCGGCGATGCGGTTGCCCTGCACGAGGACCTCGCCGGGCTGCAGCTTCTCCTGCGTGCCTTCGAAGATCATCACGTTGGTGAAGAGGATGCGGGCCATGGGGGGTGTTCCTCCGCGGATCTTGGCCGTGCGCGTCAGGGTCTCGGCGCCGGCGTGTGGACGGTGAGGCGACCGCGCAGGCTCTCGGGCAGGGCGGCATCCACCACCTCGCCGTCCGGGCTTGCGTCGTAGCGTTCGGCCAGCGCCAGCAGCGCCGCCGCGTCCTGCGGCCCGAGGCCGGAGAAGCGCAGCGTGGCCTTGCCCGGCGCGCGCAGCCCCGCCGTGCAGGGCCTGGGGCAGCCGTTCAGGCATTCCACCACGCGCAGCGCGACGCGTGGCGTGACGGCGCGCAGCGCGGCGGCCAGCGCCTCGCCGCGCGTGGGCGAGGGTGCCGGCGCCGCGTAGCGGTCGCAGGTGGCGCAGACCAGAAGGCGCGCCACCACGGCGCGTCAGCCCGCCTGCCGCAGCGCCTCTCGGCGCCGCGCATGGAACAGGGTGATCGCGTAGGCGAGCTGCTTCGGGCGCTCCACGGTGGGCCAGTGGCCGCAGCCGGGCAGGATGGTCACCGTCGCGCCGGCGATGGCGCTGGCCATGGCGCGGGCGGTCTCGGGCGGCGCGGTGCGGTCGCTGTCGCCGGTGGCGAGAAGCGTCGGGCAGGCGATGCGGGCAAGGTCGGCCGCCTCGGCCGCGGCCAGCGCCTCGCAGTTGCGCGCATAGCCCTCGGCCGGCTGCGCCATGATGCTTTCCCGCACGAAGGCCGCGGCGGCGGGCTGGTTCAGGCGCGTGTCCTCGCTGGTGCCGCCGGCCACGATGGCGTCCGCGATGCCGACCATGCCTTCGGCGCGCACCTTGGCGGCGCGGTCGCGCAGCGCCTTGCGCGCACCCTCGGGCGGGGCGGGGAAGGGGCCGGCGAGTGCCAGGCTCAGCACCGCCTCGGGGTTCTGCGCGGCGAAGTGCTGGCAGATGATCGTGCCCATCGAGTGGCCGACCAGATGCGCCCGGCCGCCCGCCTGCGCCACCATCCGCGCAAGATCGGCCACATGGCCGGCGATGCTGATGCCGTCCGCGACGGCGGAACGACCGGCGCCGGCAAGATCATAGGCATGCACCGTGAAGTCCCGCTTCAGCATCGGGACCAGGGGCGCCCATGTATTGGTCGTGCCGCCGAGCCCATGCACCAGCACGATGGCCTCGCCCTTGCCGCCGAGATGCTCGGCGAACATTCCCTGTGACATCGCCTTCCCCGTGCCTCGATTGATCGAGGATTTGTCTTCGGCCGCCGCACCCGGCCGCCATTGGTGCGCAGCATCCGCGGCCGGCCGGCCGGGGGTCAAGCGAAAATCACGCGGCTCGCCGATCGGCCCGGTCAGCCGCCGAGGCGGTCGGCCAGGCGCCGGATCTCCGCCGCCAGCGTCGCGGGGGCCGGCGCGTCGTCCCACGGCGCGTCGACATCGAGCGCCGCCGCCAGCCGCCGCTTGTAGGTGGCGCGCGGCACCTCGTGGCAGCCGAACTGCGCCAGGTGCGTGGTCTGGAACTGCGCATCGAGCAGCGTGAAGCCGAACAGCCGCAGCCGCGCGACCAGGTGGACGAGCGCGACCTTGGAGGCATCGCGGGCGGTGCTGAACATGCTCTCGCCGAAGAAGGCGCCGCCGAGCGCGACGCCATAGAGGCCGCCGACCAGCACGCCCGCCTGCCGCACCTCCACCGAATGGGCGTGGCCCAGCCGGTGCAGCGCGGTGAACAGCCGCTCGATCTCCGGGTTGATCCAGGTGTCGTCGCGGCCTTCCGCCGGGGCGGCGCAGCCGGCGATCACGCCGCCGAAATCGCGGTTCGTCGCCACCTCGAACCGGTCGGAGAGCACGGTGCGCGCCAGCCGCCGCGGCAGGTGGAAGCCGTCCAGCGGCAGCACGCCGCGCATCTCGGGGTCCAGCCAATAGAGCCGGTCGCCCCGGCGGCTTTCGGCCATCGGGAACAGCCCCGCGCGGTAGGCGCGGAGCAGGAGTTCGGGCGTGATCTCGAACTGGCGGCGGCTCACCGCGCCAGTATGCGCATCGCGGGGCGGCCGCGCGAGGCTTCCCTCACGCCCCGCGGGCGACGAAGCGTTCCAGCCAATGGATCGTGTAGTCGCCGGCCTGGAACTCCGGATCCGCCACGATGCGCTGGTGCAGCGGGAGCGTGGTGCGGATGCCGCCCACCACCATCTCGGCCAGGGCGCGCTTCAGGCGCGCAATCGCCTCGGGCCGCGTCGCGCCGTGCACGACGAGCTTGGCGACCAGGCTGTCGTAGTGGGGCGGGACGACGTAGCCGCTGTAGAGCGCGCTGTCGACGCGCACGCCCAAGCCCCCCGGCGCGTGGTACATCTCGACCTTGCCGGGGGAGGGGGCGAAGCTCTCCGGGTCCTCGGCCGTGATGCGGCATTCGATGGCATGGCCGGAGAAGCGGATCTCGTCCTGCCCGTAGCCGAGCGGCTGGCCGGCGGCGACGCGCAGCTGTTCCTTCACCAGGTCGACGCCGCAGACCATCTCGGTGACCGGGTGTTCGACCTGCAGGCGGGTGTTCATCTCGATGAAGGCGAACTGGCCGTCCTGCCAGAGGAATTCCAGCGTGCCGGCGTTGCGGTAGCCGAGCTCGCGCAGCGCCTTGGTGACCTGCGCGCCGAGGTCGTCGCGCTCGGCCGCGGTCAGCACCGGGCTGCCGGCTTCCTCGACCAGCTTCTGGTGGCGGCGCTGGAGGGAACAGTCGCGTTCGCCGAAATGCACGACGTTGCCATGGGTGTCGGCCAGCACCTGCAGCTCGATGTGGCGCGGGCGGTCGAGGTACTTCTCCATGTAGACGGCGTCGTTGCCGAAGGCGGCCTTGGCTTCGGTGCGGGCGACGCGCCAGGCTTCCTCCAGCTCGTCCGCGCTGCGCGCGACCTTCATGCCGCGCCCGCCGCCGCCGGCGGCGGCCTTGATCAGCACGGGGTACCTGATCTGCTCGGCGACCGCGCGGGCCTCGTCCAGGCCGGCGAGTTCGCCGAGCGAGCCAGGGACGAGGGGCACGCCGAGGCGGCGCATCGCGTCCTTGGCGGCGATCTTGTCGCCCATCATGCGGATATGGGCGGGCGAGGGGCCGATGAAGGCGAGGCCGTGCGCTTCCACCATCTCGGCGAAGTTCGCGTTCTCGGACAGGAAGCCGTAGCCGGGGTGGATGGCGTCGGCGCCGGTGATCGCGGCGGCCGAGATGATCGCCGCCATGTTGAGGTAGCTGTCGCGCGCCGGCGGCGGGCCGATGCAGACGCTTTCATCGGCAAGCCGCACATGCATCGCGGTGTTGTCGGCGGTGGAATGCACCGCGACCGTGCGGATGCCCATTTCCTGGCAGGCGCGATGGACGCGGAGCGCGATCTCGCCGCGGTTGGCGATCAGCACCTTGTTGAACATGCTCAGTTTCCCGCGCCGCGGCGCGACGCGGGCGCCGCCCGATTCACGCCTGCGCGCCTGGCGGCGCTCCGGCGATCGGACGGCGCGTGCGCCATGAACAGGTGGTTCATTCGATGATCATCAGCGGCTCGCCGTATTCCACCGGCGATCCGCTCTCGATCAGGATGCGCGTGACGGTGCCGGCCTTGGGCGCGCGGATCTGGTTGAAGGTCTTCATCGCCTCGATCAGCAGCACGGTCTGGCCCTGCGCGACGCGGCTGCCCGGGGTGACGAAGGGCGTGGCGCCCGGCTCCGGCGCCAGGTAGGCGACGCCGACCATGGGCGAGGTGATCGCGCCGGGATGCGAGGCATCGGCGGCGGGCTCCGCCGCGGCGGCGACGGCGGCGATCGGCGCGGCGGCCGCGGCGACGGCAGGCGCGGGGGCGGCCATCACCGTCGCGGCGGCCTGCACGGTGATCTGGCGCGCCACTCGGATGCGGCTGTCGCTTTGCACCAGCTCGATCTCGGTCAGGTCGGTCTCGCGCAGGATCTTGGCGAGTTCGCGGATCGCCGCGGGGTCGAACGTCACGCCGCCCATCTTCAGGCCGCTCCTTCTTCCGCCAGCAGCTCCGCCATCGCGCGCAGGGCGAGCGCGTAGCCGCGGATGCCGAGGCCCGCGATCACGCCGGTGGCCGCCAGCGAGACGTAGCTGTGGTGCCGGAAATCCTCCCGGCGATGGATGTTCGAGATGTGGACCTCGACCACCGGCAGGCCGACCGCCTTCAGCGAATCCATCAGCGCGATGGAGGTGTGGCTGTAGCCGGCGGGGTTGATGACGATGCCGGCGGCGCGGCCGCGGCATTCCTGCACCCAGGTGATCAGCTCGCCTTCCCCGTTGGTCTGGCGGAAGTCGATGGCCAGCCCCAGCGCCTCCGCCGTCTCGGCGCACAGCGCCTCGACGTCGTCGAGGGTTGCGGCGCCGTAGATGTCGGGCTGGCGGGTGCCGAGAAGGTTCAGGTTGGGGCCGTTGAGGACGGCGATCAGCGGCGGAGTCAAGAGCTTTCGTCCCGTGGACCGGCGCGGCGCGGTAGCACGGGGGGGGACGCGGCGGCAAGCGCCGGGGTTTTCGCGCGGGGCAGGCACGAGGCCCGCATGCCTTGCCCGCACCCCACCCCCCCGCCATGTTTCGCCGTATGGACCAGCTTGCGACAGGCGCTGCGATCGCCATCGAGGTGAACGGGGAAGCGCGGCAGGTGCCGGCCGGCGCGACGGTCGCCGACCTGCTGGCGCTGCTGGCGCTCGCCGCGCCCAAGGTGGCGGTGGAGCGGAACGAGGAAATCGTGCCGCGCTCCGCCTGGGCGACCACGGCGCTGGCGCCGGGCGACCGGCTGGAGATCGTGCACTTCATCGGGGGCGGCTGAGATGGACGGGATTGCCATGGATGCCGACGAATGGGTGGTGGCGGGGCGGCGCTTCCGCTCGCGCCTCGTGGTCGGCACCGGCCGCTACAAGGACCTTGAGACGACGGCGCGGTCCATCGAGGCCTCGGGGGCGGAGATGGTTACCGTCGCGGTCCGCCGCGTGAACCTCTCCGACCGCGCGCAGCCGATGCTGCAGGATTACGTGCCGCCCGATCGCTACACCTACCTGCCCAACACGGCGGGCTGCCACACGGCGGCGGAAGCGGTGCGGACCCTGCGGCTGGCGCGCGAGGCCGGCGGGTGGAACCTGGTGAAGCTCGAGGTGCTGGGCCCGCCGCCCTTCCTCTACCCCGACATGCGCGCGACGCTGGAGGCGGCCGAGGCGCTGATCCGCGACGGCTTCGAGGTGATGGTCTACTGCGCCGACGACCCGGTGGCGGCGAAGCGGCTGGAGGAGATGGGCTGCGTCGCCATCATGCCGCTCGGCGCGCCGATCGGGTCGGGGATGGGGGTGGTCAATCCCTACATGATCCGCGCCATCAAGGCGCAGGCGAAGGTGCCCGTGCTGGTGGATGCGGGGATCGGCACGGCGTCGGATGCGGCGCTGGCGATGGAACTCGGCTGCGACGCGGTGCTGCTGAATTCGGCCATCGCGCATGCCGCCGACCCGGTGCGGATGGCGGTCGCGATGAAGCACGCGGTGATCGCGGGGCGGGCGGCGCACCTGGCGGGGCGGATGGGGCGCGACTACCGGGCGGATGCGTCGAGCCCGATGCAGGGAATGATCGGCCGGGGCTGACCCGGACCGGCGCCGGCAAGAACCGGTCGATTCGCCTGGACCCGGGCCGGTTTCCCGGAGGCATCCCGGAAGGGCAGCAAGGCTTCTGGCCCCTTTCCGGCCACCACGCAGGGCCCAAAGAAAAAAAACGGCCCGGCTGCGCATTTCCGCTTGTCCCCCGGGGAAGGCGGGACTAAATGCGCCGCAGACGCAGTACGCACGTGCCTCTGGCCCCAGGCCCACGGAACCCCAGCGCCGCAAGGCGCGCCAATTCAGGGTCACCGCGGCGCAAGGTTAACGCAACGACGTCAAGCGTTCTGGCAACCCCGGTCTGCCGCAAGGCGGGCCGGTCTCTCCTGGTCGCTGGTTCGTTCGACCGTTTCGTCAACTGGGGCGCCGCCCATCGGGGCTGCTCCCGCCGTTCTGGAAGGGATTGGGGGCGATGAACCCGAAGATCGCTGCCTATCTGCGCGACCGCGCGCCGGCCACGCCGTGCCTCGTGCTCGACGTGGACACGGTCGAGGCGAATTATCGCCGGCTGATGGCCGCCATGCCGCTCGCCCGCGTCTACTACGCGGTGAAGGCGAACCCGGCCGCCCCGATCCTGGAGCGCCTGACCAGCCTCGGCTCCGCCTTCGACGCCGCGTCCTGGGAAGAGATCGAGATGTGCCTGGAAGCCGGCGCGCGGCCGGACGCCATCTCCTTCGGCAACACGGTCAAGAAGGTCTCGGCCATCCAGGCCGCGCATGAAGCGGGCGTGACGATGTTCGCCTTCGACTCCGAGCCGGAGCTGCTGAAGCTGGCCAGGCACGCGCCGGGCGCGCGGGTCTATTGCCGCATCCTGGTCGAGAACAAGGGCGCCGAATGGCCGCTCTCGCGCAAGTTCGGCTGCGAGGTGGAGATGGCCAAGAAGCTGATGGTGCAGGCGGGCGAGCTGGGCCTCGACCCCTACGGCATCTCCTTCCATGTCGGCTCGCAGCAGACCTCGACGGGTGCGTACGAGGCGGCGATTGCGCGGGTGGCGATGATCTTCACCGACCTCAAGGAGGCGGGGATCAACCTGCGCATGGTCAACCTCGGCGGCGGCTACCCGGTGCGCTACCGCGCCGAGGTGCCGGAGATCGACGCCTTCGGCGACGCCATCATGGGCGCCATGGCCGCGCATTTCGGCAACGCCCTGCCGGAGATCGTGGTCGAGCCCGGCCGCTTCATGGTGGCGGATGCCGGCGTGGTGGAGGCCGAGGTCGTGCTCGTCTCCCGCAAGGGGGAGGAGGATCCGGTGCGCTGGGTCTATCTCGACATCGGCCGCTTCGGCGGCCTGGCCGAGACGGAAGGCGAGGCGATCCGCTACGCCTTCCGCACGCCGCATGACGGCGACGCGGAAGGCCCGGTGACCATCGCCGGCCCCACCTGCGACAGCGCCGACACGCTGTACGAGAAGTCCAACTACCGCCTGCCGCTGGCGCTGGAAGGCGGGGACCGGGTGCAGCTGCTCTCGACCGGTGCCTATGTGACGACCTATGCGGCGCAGCGCTTCAACGGCTTCCGCCCGCTGGCCGAGCACTACATCTGAGCGCCCACCGGTACGGGCCCAGGCCCGGCCGGCCGGAAAATATGGCGGCCCGCCCTCGTGGCGGGCCGTTTCTTTTTGCGCCCCGTTTCTTTTTGGGCGGCCGCCGCGCTACTCTGTGCGCATGGACGAGATCGACCGCAACCTGGTGATCGCCCTGCAGGAGAACGGCGCGGCAGGGCTGGCAGAACTCTCGAAGGTCGCGGGGCTGTCGGTCTCCGCCACCGCCGAGCGCGTCAAGCGGCTGGAGGAGCGTGGCGTGATCCGCGGCTGGCGGATCGACCTCGACCCCGCCTCGGCCGGCTGCCCGCTGCTGGCCTTCGTCTTCGTCGCCATGCGCCCGGGCCGCGACGACGCCGCCTTCCTGAAGGCGATGAAGCGGCAGGAAGCGGTGCTGGAATGCCACACCGTCACCGGCCCCTGGTGCTACCTGCTGAAGCTGCGGCTGGCCGACATCCCGGCGCTGGAAGCCTTCGTGTCGGAGGAGGTGCGCACCCAGCCCGGCGTGGAACGGACCGAGACCATCCTGGCCATCGCCTCGCCCAAGGAGACCGCGATCCTGCCGGTGGCGGAGGCCAGCGAGGAGTAGCCGCGCGATGGCGCCGCGCCGGCCGGGCTTCGACTGGAAGCGCGTGGCCGGCGGGCTGCTGGCGCTGCCGCGGCTGCTGCCGGTGCTGTGGCGGCGCACGCCGCTCGGCCAGATGCAGCGCGAATTCTACGCGGTGGTCTATGGCCTGGCCGGCGGCCGCGCGCGCTTCATGAATTTCGGCCATGCGCCGGTGGACCCGGCGATGCCGGTGCTGCCCGAGTTGGCCGCCGAGCCCTTCCAGGCATCGCTGTATTTCGAGGTGCTGCGGGCGGGCGCGGCGGCGCTGGGCCGCGCGCCTGCCGTGCTGGCGGAGGCCGCCTGCGGGCGGGGCGGCGGGCTGCGTCTGGCGGCGGCGCTGTTCCCGCAGGCGCGGCTGCTGGGCTTCGACCTGCAGCCGGCGGCGCTGGCGGTCGCGCGGGACATGCTGGCGGCGGCCGTGCCGGGACGCGCGGGCTTCGCGGCGGCGGACGGGCTGCGCCTGCCGCTGGCCGATGCCTGCGCCGAGATGGTCGTCTCGGTCGAGGCGATGATGAATCTCGGCCGGCCGGTCTTCATGGCCGAGGCCGCGCGGGTGCTGGCGCCGGGCGGCGTGCTGGCGACCAGCGGCTCCATGCTGAAGGCGCCGGCGGAGGCAAGGGCCATCCTGGAACAGGACAGCCTGGCGCGCGGGCTGGAGCTGGTGGCCTTCCGCGACCTCTCGCCGGGCGTGGTGGCGGCCTGCCGCGCCGACGCGCCGCGCCGCGCGCGGCTGACCTGGATCGCGCCCTGGCCGCTGCGCGCCCGCTTCCGGGACTTCGCGGCGCTGCCCGGGACGCCGACCTTCGAGGCCTATGCGTCGGGGGCGCGGACCTACTACCTGGCGGTGATGCGGCGATCGGGCGGCGCTATTCCGGCCTGACGCCGGTGGCCAGCGTGCGCTCGTCCATCCGCGGCTCGTGGCGCAGGCCGCGGCGATGCGCCCAGACGTTCGACAGGTGCAGCAGCGGCACCATCGGGACGTTCTCGGCAGACCAGCGCACCAGCTCCGCGATCGCGGCTTCGCGCGCCGCGTCGTCCATGATGACGGAGGCGCGGTCCACCATCGCGTCGAAGGCCGGGTCGGAGAAGCGGCGCTGGTTCGCCGAGCCGGTGCGGCGTTCGCGGTCGAAGGTCGCCAGCACGTTCTTCGGGTAGGACAGGCCCTCGCCGGTGGTGCTGCCCCAGCTGCCCATGCTCATCGAGAACTCCTGGCGCGCGGCGCGGGCGGAATAGGTGGTCCAGGGCAGCGCCTCCACGGCGGTCTGGATGCCGACGCGGCTCCACATCTGCGCCACCGCCTGGGCCAGCCGCGCGTCGTTCGGGAAGCGGTCGTTCATGGTGTGCAGCGTGAGCCGGAAGCCCTGCGGGAAGCCGGCCTCGGCCAGCAGGCGGCGCGCGGCGTCGGGGTCGAAGGCGGGCACGGGGGTCGCGGCGTCGAAGGAGAAGGTGCCGCGCGGCAGCCATTGCCCGGCCGGCACCGCGAGCCCGTCCATCGCGCGTTCCGCCAGCAGGTCGCGGTTGACGGCGAGGGTCAGCGCGCGGCGGACCCGCGCATCCAGGAACGGGTTGCGATCGAGCGGCCGGCCCTCGTTGTCCGTCACATGCGGCAGCGGCCCGCGGCGCGAGAAATCCGGGCCGACATGCACCAGGCGCAGCGACTGGATCTCCGACACCACGACGCGCGGATCGCGGCGCAGGCGCGGCACGTCGTTCGGCGAGACCTGGTCGATCATGTCCACGTCGCCGGCCAGCAGCGCCGCGGTGCGCGCCGGGTCGGCGGCGACGAAGCGGTAGGAGACGCGCGCCCAATGCTCCCGCCCGCCCCAGAAGCCGTCATGGCGCGCGAGCTCCGTGCGGTCGCCGGGGCGGTGCGAGACGACGCGATAGGGGCCGGTGCCGATGGCGGCGCGGCCGGCATTGTAGTCCTCGGTCGTCGCGCGTTCGCCAACATGGCGGGAGACGATGAAGACGCTGCCGAGCTCCGGCAGCAGCACCGGGTTGGGTTCGTGCGTCGTGATGCGCAGCGTGAAGGGGTCCGGCGCCTCGGCCGACTTCACGCTGCGCAGCACCGCGCCGAAGCCGCCCGGGCTGTTCGGCACGTTGGGCGCGCGGGCGAGCGTGAACAGCACGTCGTCGGCGGTGAAGGGGCGGCCGTCGTGCCAGGTGACGTCGCGGCGCAGCCGGAATTCCCAGGTGGTGTCGGAGACGAGGCGCCAGCTCTCCGCGAGGTCCGGGCGGATGCGCGCCTCCGCGTCGCGGTCCACCAGCCGGCCGAAGACGTGCTGGGCGATGGCGTTGTTGGGCGAGGCGTTGAAGAAATGCGGATCGAGCGATGTGATGGCGCCGCCGGTCGCGACCGTCAGCGTTTGCGCGGCGGCGGGCAGGGCGAGCAGCGCGAGCAGCGGGGCGAGAGGCGCGGCGCGGCGGGCCTTCATGGCGGCGGTTCTCCTGGCGAGGCGCGAAACATCGCCAGGGCGGCGGCCCGTGGTCAAGGAAAAGCCCGGCGGGGCAGGCGCCCCGCCGGGTCCGCGCGGCGCGTCAGTTCGGCCGCGCGCCCATCGCCGTGGTGCGCTCGTCCATCCGCGCCTGGTAGGCGATCGGCCGGCGCGACGCCCAGGTGTGGTTGAGCTGCACGATCGGCATGATCGGCGCGTTGTCTGCCACCCACTTCACGATCTCCCGCAGCGCCTGCTCGCGCTGCTCGTCGTCCAGGATGGCGGTGGCGCGCGTGGTCATCGCGTCCAGCTCGGCCGAGGAGAAGCGGCCGGAATTGGAGGCACCCGTGCGGCGTTCGCGGTCGAAGGTCATCATGATGTTGACCAGCATGTAGCTGGCCTCCGCCGTCACGCTGCCCCAGCTGGTCAGGCGCATCGCGTATTCCTGCCGTGCGCTGCGCGTGGAGAAGGTGGCCCAGGGCTGCGCCTCGACGCTCGTCTGCACGCCGATGCGCGTCCAGTTCTGCGCGACGGCCTGCGCGATGCGGCTGTCGTTCGGGAAGCGGTCGTTCGGCGTGTGCAGCGTGAGGCGGAAGCCCTGCGGGAAGCCCGCTTCGGCCAGCAGGCGGCGCGCGCCGTCGAGGTCGGCGGGTTGCGGCCGCACATCCGGGTTGTGCGAATAGACGCCGGGCGGCAGCCATTGCGCGTTCGGCGTCGCCTGGCCTTCCATCACGCGTTCCGCGATGGCGTCGCGGCCGATCGCCATGTTCAGCGCGCGGCGGACGCGCACGTCGTGGAAGGGATTCTGCGCCAGCGGCTGGCCGTTGTTGTCCGTGACGCCGGGCACGGCGCCGCTGCGCGAATAGTCGGCCATCAGGTAGACCACGCGCAGGCCCTGGATCTCGCTGACCGCGATCCGCTGTTCGCGCCGCAGCCTTGCGAGGTCCGAGGAGGCGATCTGGTCGATCACGTCCACATCGCCCGCCAGCAGCGCGGCGGTGCGCGACGCATCGTTCGGGATGAAGCGGAAGGAGACGCGCTGCCAGTGCTGGCGCGGGCCCCAATGCGCGTCGTTGCGCTGCATCTCCGTCCGGTCGCCCATGCGGTGGGAGACGAAGCGGAAGGGACCCGTGCCGATCGCGGCGCGGCCGCTGTTGTAGTCCTCCGTCCCCGCGCCCTCTCCCACATGGCGGGAGATGATGAAGATGGAGGCGATCTCGGTCGGCAGGATCGGGTTGGGGAAGGAGGTGTGGAAGCGGATGGTCAGCGGATCGACGATCTCGGTCCGCTCGATGGAGCGGATGAAGCCGGTGAAGCCGCCCGGGCTGTTCGGCACGTTCGGCACGCGGGAGAGGGTGAAGGC
>JAIYDD010000105.1 GCA_027487675.1 Acetobacteraceae bacterium
AAGGCGCGGGCTGCCATGACCCGGTCGGAACTGATCGCGCAGCTGGCGCAGGCGAACCCGCACCTGCGGCTGCCGGATGTCGAGCTGATCGTCACCACGATCTTCGACGAGATCACCGCCGCGCTCGCCCGCGGCGACCGGGTGGAGCTGCGGGGCTTCGGCGCCTTCTCCACCAAGAAGCGCGACCCCCGCACCGGCCGCAACCCGCGCACCGGCACGGCGGTGCAGGTGGACGGCAAGGCGGTGCCCTACTTTAAGCCGGGCAAGGAACTGCGCGAGCGGGTGAATGGCGGCCCGCTGCAATCCGCCCCCCGCAAGGCCCGCGCGCCCGCCGCCGCGCCGGGCTGACGCGCCGGATCCTCCGGGCGGTCCAAGGCCGCCCCGGGCGCCGCCGGCCTGTCCGTCGCCTGCCACCTTCCGGCGGCCGCGGCGACGCGCCATGTTTCGACACGATCATGCCACCTTCAGGTTGCAGGCGCGTGCTGTCCTGGCCCCCGCAACGGGAGACGCAGCATGACGCGCCGGGAGCCACCCCGCCGAACCACCCTGCCGCCGGAGGCGCGGGCATGACCGCGGCGGTCGCTGCCGCCTCCCTGCTGCTGGCCGGCGGCGCCGGGATGCTCGCCTCGCTGCTGGTGGCGCCGGTGCGGGGGCGCTGGCGGATGGCGGCGCTGACGCTGGGCTCGGTCATGGCGGTGGGGCTGGGGCTGCTGCTGATCGCCGGCGCGCCCAGCCTGGCCGCGGCGATGCCCGGCTGACCGCGCGGGGGCGGCCCGCACGCCCGGCCCCGCGCAAGCTGCTGCACGAAGCCGCGGCACGGCGTATAGGGGGCGGCATGATCGAGTTTCCCGCCGGCTTCAAGCCGCCCTTCGTCCGCCCCTCCGGCCGCGCGGCCGATGCGCTGCGGGAGGTGACGCTGACCCCCGGCGCGGCGCGCCATGCCGAAGGCTCCTGCCTGGTGCGCTTCGGCGTGACGGAGGTGCTCTGCACCGCCAGCGTCGAGCCCAAGGTGCCGCCCTTCCTGCGCAATTCCGGCCAGGGCTGGGTGACCGCCGAATACGGCATGCTGCCGCGCGCCACCCACACCCGCGGCGACCGCGAGGCCGCGCGCGGCAAGCAGTCGGGGCGCACGCAGGAGATCCAGCGGCTGATCGGCCGGTCCTTGCGCGCGGTCACCGACCTGAAGGCGATGGGCGAGATGACCATCACGCTCGATTGCGACGTGCTGACCGCCGATGGCGGCACGCGGACGGCCAGCATCACCGGCGCCTGGGTGGCGCTGCACCTCGCGCTGCGCCATTGCGTCGAGAAGAACATCCTGAAGAAGATCCCGCTGACCGACCATGTCGCCGCGATTTCCTGCGGGATCTGGCAGGGCACGCCGGTGCTCGATCTCGACTATGCCGAGGACAGCAAGGCCGAGACCGACGGCAACTTCGTCATGACCGGCGCGGGCGGCATCGTGGAGGTGCAGGCCACCGCCGAGGGCGCGCCCTATTCGGAAGCCGAGCTGGCGGCGCTGCTGGCGCTGGCCCGCAAGGGCACGGCCGAGCTGTTCGCGAAGCAGCGCGCCGCGCTCGGCCACGCCTGATGCGCCGCCGGCTGGACAGCCCGAAGCTGGTGCTGGCCAGCCACAATGCCGGCAAGCTGCGGGAAGTGGCCGCGCTGCTGGAGCCCTGGCGGATCGAGGTGGTCAGCGCCGGCGCGCTCGGCCTGCCGGAGCCCGCCGAGACCGAGGACAGCTTCCTGGGCAACGCCGCCATCAAGGCGCTGGCCGCCGCCCGCGCCTCCGGCCTGCCGGCGCTGGCCGATGACAGCGGGGTTTCCGTGGCGGCGCTGGACGGCGCGCCGGGCGTGCGCACGGCGGACTGGGCGGAGGTGACGCGCGACGGCCGCGTCGTGCGCGACTACGCCATGGCGATGGGCAAGGTCGAGAAGCTCGCCCGCCACGCGCCCGACCGCCGCGCCTGGTTCTCCTGCGCCCTGGTGCTCGGCTGGCCCGATGGCCACACGGAGGGCGTGCTCGGCGAGGTGCATGGGCGCTGGGCCTGGCCGCCGCGCGGCGACCGCGGCTTCGGCTACGACCCGATGTTCGTCCCCGAAGGCGGCACGCAAACCTTCGGCGAGATGGACCCCGCCGCCAAGCACGCGATCAGCCACCGCGCCGTGGCCTTCGCGCAGCTTTCCGCCGCCTGCCTGCCGCCCCTGCCGTGACGCGCGCCGCCCGCCTGCTGCTGCCCCTGCTGCTGGCCCTGGCGCCGGCCGCGCGGGCGGAACAGGCGGGCGTGCTGCACAGCGACCCCGCCCTGGCGGTGCGCGACGCCGCCGCCGCCGGCGCGCTGGTCTGGCTGCACCCCCATGCCCGCGAAGCCCCGGCGCCGCCGCCGCCGGACTGGACGGCGGGGCTGGTGGCCGCGGGCTGGGATCTCTGGCTCTGGGACCGCGCCGGGCCGGCGGAGGTGCCGCTGCGCGCCGGCGCGCAACGCCTGGCGGAGGCGACGGCGGCACTGCGCGCGCGCGGATACCGGCGGGTGGCGGTGCTGGGCGAAAGCCGCGGCGCCTTCATCGCGCTCGCCGCGCTGCGCCATGCCGGGCTGGCCGATGCCGTGGTGCTGGCCGCGCCCGCCGCGCATGGCCGCCGCCCGGAACGGCGGGAGGAAGCGCTGGCCGATTTCTCCGCTGCGCTGCGCGCGGCCGATCCGGCGGCGACGCGGCGGCTTGCGGTCTTCCTGTTCGACGACGATGGCTGGGACCCCGACCCGGCCGGCCGCGCGATGATGGCGCGCGACGCGCTGGCGCGGCTCGGCATCCAGGGCCTGGTGGTGGACCGCCCCGCGGCGCCGACCGGGCATGGCGGGTTGCAGGACCCGGGCTTCGCGCCACGCTTCCTGGGCTGCGTCGCCGCGCTGCTGGACCTGGACGCGCCGCCGCCCGCCGCCTGCCCTTGAAGCGCCGGCGCGGCGCGCCTTCTTTCGGGGCAATCATTGCCGGGAGATCATGGATGCGCGCGCTTCGCCTCGCCCTGCTGGCCTGTGCCCTGGCGGCACCCGCGGCGGCCCAGCCGGTGATCAGCGAGGCCCCGCCGCGGGAGGTCGCGGGCGTGCGGCTGACCACGGTGACGACGGGGCTGGAACGCCCCTGGGGCCTCGCCTTCCTGCCCGACGGCTCCATGCTGGTGACCGAGCGGCCGGGGCGGCTGCGCCTGGTGCGCGACGGCGCGCTGGACTCCCGCCCGATCGCCGGCGTCCCACCGGTGCATGCCGCCGGCCAGGGCGGGCTGCTGGATGTCGCGCTGCACCCGGATTTCATGCGCAACCGCACCATCTTCCTCAGCTACGCGCATGGCACGGCCGAGGCCAACCGCACGCGGCTGGCGCGCGCCGTGCTGGACGGCCATGCGCTGCGCGACCTGCGCGTGATCTTCGAGGTGGACCGCGCCAAGCCCGCCAACGCGCATTTCGGCAGCCGCATCCTGTTCCTGCCCGACGGCACGCTGCTGCTGACCATCGGCGACGGCGGCAACCCGCCCAATTCCCTCGACGGGCGCTACATCCGCGAGAACGCGCAGGACCGCGCCAACCATCTCGGCAAGATCCTGCGCCTGACCGAGGACGGCGCGGCGCCGGCCGACAACCCCTTCGTCGGCCAGGCCGGCATGCGGCCGGAGATCTTCACCTGGGGCAACCGCAACAGCCAGGGGATCGCCTGGGACCCGATCCGCAACACGGTCTGGGCGAACGAGCATGGCAGCCGCGCCGGGGACGAGCTGAACCGCATCGAGCGCGGCGCCAATTACGGCTGGCCCGCGGTGACCTACAGCCGCGAGTATTTCGGCGGCTCGATCTCCGCGGAGCGCAGCGCGCCGGGCATGACCGACCCGGTGCTGGTGTGGATGACCACCGCCGCGCCCTCCGGCCTCGCCGTCTACACCGCCGACCGGGTGCCGGCCTGGCGGGGCGACCTGTTCAGCGGCAGCCTGCGGTCGCAGGACGTGCGGCGCATCCGGCTGGACGCGGCCGGGCGCGTGGTGGGCGAGGAGGTTTTGCGCGTCGGCGCAAGGGTGCGCGACGTGCGGCAGGGACCGGACGGCTTCCTCTATTTGCTGACGGACGAAGGCAACGGGCGGATCATCCGGGTGGAGACTCAATGAGGGGCGGGTTGCGTCACGGCGTCTCCTCCGCCTCCCGGAAGGGCGGCTGCGCCCAGAGCGGGTCCTTCAGCCGGGCGACGAAGGCCGCATGCGCCGCGAGTTCCGCTTCCGTCGGCAGGATCGGGCGCGGCGCGCGGGCGACCGGCGCGGCGTCCTCGGCCGAGGCCGGCCCGCGGCCGCTTCGCGCCTGCGTCGCCGCCAGGTCGAAGCCCGGCTGCTTGCCGCCCATGAGCTGCAGGAACACCTCGGCCAGCAGCTTCACGTCGAGCAGCGCGTTGTGCGAGGTGCGCATGGAATTGTCGACGCCGAGCCGCCGGCACAGCGCGTCCAGGCTGTTCGGCAGGCCGGGGTAGCGCCGCTTGGCGATGTCCAGGCTGTCCACCATCCGCCCGCGATCCAGCTTCGGCCGGCCGGCGCGCGCAAGCTCCGCGTCCAGGAAGCCGAAGTCGAAGGGCGCGTTGTGGGCGACGATCTCGGACTCGCCCAGGAAGGCCAGCAGCTCGCCCGCGATGTCGGCGAAGCGCGGCTTGCCGCGCAGCATCTCGTAGGTGAAGCCGTGCACGCGCGTGCTCTCCTCGGGCACGTCGCGCTCGGGGTCGATGACGCGGTGGAAGGTGCCGCCGGTCGGGATGAAGTTGAACAGCTCGATCGCCGCCACCTCGATCACCCGGTCGCCGGAGGCGGGATCGAGGCCGGTGGTCTCGGTGTCCAGCACGATCTGGCGCATCAGCCGCGCATCTCCCTGACGATGCGCCGGATGTGGCGCTGCGCGGCGTGCTTCGCGAGGCCGGTGCGCACCACATGGTCGGCGCGGCGGCGCTTCTCGGCATCCGGCATCTGCCGCGCCAGGAGCGCGGCGAGCCGCTCCGCCGTCATGCCGCGGCGGCGCAGCACGCGGGCGCGCTGGATCGCGGCGGGGGCGGAGACGACGACCACGGCATCGACGCGCGCCTGCCCGCCGGTCTCGAGCAGCAGCGGAATGTCGAGCACGGCCAGCCGAGCGCCGCGCCGCCGCGCCGCGGCCAGGAAGGCGCGCTCCGCCGCGCGGACCAGCGGGTGGACGATGCGCTCCAGCCGCGTCAGCGCGGCGGGGTTGCCGAGCACGCGGGCGCGCAGCGCCTCACGGTCCACCGCCGCGTCGCGCGTGGTGCCGGGAAACGCCGCCTCGATCGGCGCCACGGCGCGGCCGCCCTTGCCTTGCAGCGCGTGCACGGCGACATCCGCGTCGAAGACCGGCACGCGCAGGCGGCGGAAGGCGGCGGCGGCGGTGGACTTGCCCATGCCGATGCCGCCCGTCAGCCCCAGCACCTTCACGCCAGCACCTCCGCCCGCAGCGCGGCATCCACCGCGGGCAGCGCGCCGAACCAGACCTCGAAGCCGGGCCGCGCCTGGTGCAGCAGCATGCCGAGCCCGTCCACCGCCCGCAGCCCGCGCGCGCGCGCCGCGGCCAGCAGCGGCGTCTCCAGCGGCACATAGACCATGTCGGCCACCACGGCCTGCGGCGGCAGGGGCGAGAGGTCGATCTCCAGCGCCGGCTCCCCGGCCATGCCGAGCGAGGTGCCGTTGACCAGCAGCGCTGCACCTTGCAGCGGCGCGGCGGCCGCGACCTCGACCGGCCCGCCGAGCGCCCGCGCGATGGCCTCGGCCCGCGCCGGCGTGCGGTTGACCAGCGTCAGGCGCGGGCAGCCGGCATCCAGCAGTGCGGCGGCCACCGACCGCACCGCCCCGCCCGCGCCCAGCACCACGGCGGGCCCGGCGGCCGGGTCGAAGCCCGGCGCCTGCTCGGCCAGGGATTCGAGAAAACCCCAGCCATCGGTGCTGTCGCCCTCGATGCGGCCGTCGCGGAAGACCAGCGTGTTGACCGACCCCGCCCGTTCCGCCCGCGCCGAGACGGCGTCGCACACCGCAAAGGCGGCTTCCTTGTGCGGGATGGTCACGTTGGCCCCCGCGAAGCCCAGATCGGCCAGCGACCGCACGGCCTCGGCGAAGCGGTCGGGGCGGACCGGCAGGGGCAGGTAGGCGCCGTCGATGCCGTGGCGCGCCAGCCACAGCCCGTGCAGCCGCGGCGAGCGGGAATGGGAGACCGGCCAGCCCAGCACGCCGGCGAGGCGGGACTTGCCCGAAAGGGTGCGCATGGCGGCGAAGTGACCCCGCGCGGCGGTGCGGGTCAATGCGGCTTGCGGCGGTGATGGCAAGGCTCCGCCTGGGGCCGCTGCCCCATGGGCGCTAACTTACGGTCTGCGTTGCGCCCGTCGGCCCGGGTGGAGGCTTTGCCTCCCCCGTCGAACGCCTTCGGCGTTCGCCCCCCCACAACCAGGGCTGCCGCCCTGGACCGGCATCAGTCAGAAGAGAACCAAACAAAAAAACGGGGTTGCAAGGGGCCGCTGCCCCTTGGCGGGGTGCAGGGGCAGCGCCCCTGCCGGAGCGCGAGGCGGAGCCTCGCACTGCCTGCTTCCGCCCCCGAGGAGTTAAGTTGGCGCCTCTGGGGCGCGGCCCCATCGGACGCAGTGCGTCCGACCCCGCCCAGGGGCCGCTGCCCCTTGCGACCCCCTGCATGGGAACACCTGGAAGCGCCGCCCCCTTCCCTCGCGCGCGGGCGGGTGCGACAGGATGCGCAACGCCCCTCGGGAGCCCTGTCCATGCCCCAGAACCTCCGCGTCGCGGTCCAGATGGACCCGATCGCCTCGGTCAACATCGACGCCGACAGCACCTTCGCCCTGATGCTGGAAGCCCAGGCGCGCGGCCACGCGCTGTGGCACTACCACCCGCGCGACCTGGCGCTGCTCGGCGGCCGCGTGCTGGCGCATGCCCAGCCCGTCGAGGTCCGGCGCGAGAAGGGCAACCACTTCACGCTCGGCGCGGCGGAGGAGCTGGATCTCGGCCAGGTGGACGTGGTGCTGATGCGCCAGGACCCGCCCTTCGACATGGCCTACATCACGGCCACCCACATCCTGGAACACATCCACCCGAAGACCCTGGTGGTGAACGACCCCGCCAGCGTCCGCAACGCGCCCGAAAAGCTGTTCGTCACCCACTTCCCGGAGCTGATGCCGGAGACGCTGATCAGCGCGAGCCCCGCGCAGATCAGGAAATTCCGGGAGAAGCACGGCGACATCATCCTCAAGCCGCTGTTCGGCAACGGCGGCGCGGGCGTGTTCCACGTGAAGCCCGAGGACCCGAACCTCAACGCGCTGCTCGAGATGTTCACGGAACGCTCGCGCGAGCCGCTGGTGGTGCAGCGCTACCTGCCCGCCGTGCGGCAGGGCGACAAGCGCATCATCCTGGTGGACGGCGTGGCGATGGGCGCCATCAACCGCGTCCCCGCCGCCGGCGAGGCGCGCAGCAACATGCATGTCGGCGGAAGGCCGGAGCCGACGACCCTCACCGCGCGGGAGAAGGAGATCTGCGCCGCCATAGGGCCCGCGCTGTCGAGCCGCGGCCTGATCTTCGTCGGCATCGACGTGATCGGCGACAGCCTGACGGAGATCAACGTCACCTCCCCCACCGGGCTGCAGGAGATCGCGCGCTTCGACGGCGTGAAGCTGGAACAGGCGATCTGGGACGCGATCGAGGCGCGCGCCGGGGGCCGCTGAGGCGACCGCCGCGCCAAGGCCGGCTGCCGGGCCCGGCAGCCGCGCCGCCTGGATGGCGCGGCGGCCCGGGCGCCTGGAAGCCGGCGCGACGGCGCCGCGCCCGGACCTAGCAGGCTGCGGAAATTCGCCTCGGGAAGCAAAGGAAAAGGTCGAGGGGCTCCGCCCCTCGAGCACCCCGGCAGGAACCTGATGTTCCTGCACCTCCCCTAAATTATTGATACATCTTGTTAAATTTCGGGAAGGTCCAGGAAACTCAGTTTCCTGGCGGGTGGGTGCGGGAGGGCAGCGCCCTCCCGCTGCATTCGTCCGCCGCCGAATTTCCGCAGCCTGCTAGAGCGTGATCGCCGAAGGGCGGAACGCCCGAAGGCGTGAATCACGCGGCAAAACATAGGCTGCTAGACCATGGTCGGCGATTCACTCCTCGCCGATCATGGTCTAGCCGGCGGTCGTGCTGCGGCCCGCCACCGCGCGCCAGACCAGCAGGATGATGACCGCGCCGACCACCGCGCCGATCAGGCCCGCGCCCTCGCCGGCGCGGTACCAGCCGATCGCCTGGCCGAGCCAGGTGGCGACCAGGGCGCCGACGATGCCCAGGATGGTGGTCAGGATGAAGCCGCCGGGGTCGCGCCCTGGCGTGAGGAACTTGGCGACCAGCCCGGCCACGAAGCCGATGATGATGGTCCAGATGATGCCCATGGGTGCCGCTCCGGGTGCATTGCGGGTAAGGCGCGCCGGCGCCGCCGGTTCCCGCGTCGCGGCCTTTCGATGCGGGCCGGGCTTCGCGCTTCCCGCCGGCGCGGCCGGTCTGGCAGGCTTGGCCCGCGCGAGAAGCCAGGAGGGCGAGCGGCCATGTGCGATGCCTGCGTGATGGGGACGGTGGCGGACCGGCTGGGCCGGCGCGGCATGCTGGCGGCGGCGGCCGCGGCGGCGGGGATGCTGGGGCTGGGCGCGCCGCCGGCCGCGGCGCAGGCGCTGCGCAGCGCCCCGGTGGCGCGCGTGGTGGACCTGACGCACACGCTGCGCGCCGATTTCCCGACCTTCGGCGGGACGCCCGCCTTCGAGATGGAGCGCGTGCTGACCTTCGCGCGCGACGGCTACAACGTGAACCGCTTCACCTATTTCGAGCATGTGGGCACGCATTTCGACGCGCCGATCCATTTCTCGGCCGAGGGCGCGACGGTGGACCGCATCCCGGTGGAGAGCCTGGTCTGCCCGCTGGTCGTGCTCGACGTGCGGCAGAAGGCGGCGGCCCAGCCCGACTACCAGGCGACGCCCGACGACCTGGCGGCGCATGAGGCGGCGCATGGCCGCATCCCCGCCGGCGCCTGCCTGGCGCTGAATTCCGGCTGGGAGACGCGCGCCGGCGGCGCCGCGTTCCGCAACCTCGATGCCGGCAACGTCATGCGCTTCCCCGGCTTCCGGCCCGATGTCGCGCCGCTGCTGATCGAGCGGAACCTGGCGGGTGTCGCGGTGGACACGCTGTCGCTCGACCATGGCAGTTCCACGAGCTTCGCCTTCCACACGCAATGGCTGGGCAGCGGGCGATGGGGGATCGAGTGCATCGCGGGCCTGTCCGCGCTGCCGCCCACGGGTGCCACGCTGGTCGCCGGCGCGCCGAAGGTGGCGGGCGGCACCGGCGGGCATGGGCGGGTGCTGGCGCTGGTGTAGCGTCCGTCACTCCACCGGCAGGAAGATGAACACCACCGCCGCCACCAGGCAGGCGCCGGCGGCCAGGAAGTTCCAGCGGATCTGCTCGCCCAGGAAGGTCACGCTGAACACCGCGAAGACGGCCAGCGTGATCACCTCCTGCATCACCTTCAGCTGCTGGCCGGTGAAGGTGCCGTAGCCGATCCGGTTGGCCGGCACCGCCAGGCAGTATTCGAAGAAGGCGATCCCCCAGCTCACCGCGATGGCCAGCCACAGCGGCCAGTGCGGCGCCTTCAGGTGCCCGTACCAGGCGAAGGTCATCAGCACGTTGGAGCCGACCAGCAGCAGCGGCGTGGCGAAGATCGGGGACATGCGGGGACCTCGGGCTGGGGCGGCGCGTCGCCGCCAGACTACATCCCCGCCAGCCCGCGCGCTGCGCCGCCTGCGGCGACCACGCCGAAGGCCGCCAGCGCGACGGCGCAGCCGAGGTTCAGCGCACGATGCAGCCCGGGCGTCAGGATGGCGCGGCACCAGGCGACGATGCCCGCCGCGACGAAGCACCACAGCACCGACGACAGGGCGAAGCCGCCGAGGAACACCGCCGCCTCCGGCGTCATCACGTCGGTCACGCCGAGGGCCGCCATCGGCGCGACCAGCGCGGCCCAGAAGGAGACGTTCTGCGGGTTGGACAGCGACATCGCCGCGCCCGCGGCCAGGGCGCCCCGGCGCGCGGCGGCGCCCTCGCCGGCGACGAAGGCGCCCGGCCGGCGCGCATCCCGCCATGCGCCCCAGGCGAGCCACAGCAGGAACCCCGCCCCCGCGAGTTCCAGCGGCACCCGCAGGATCGGCACCGAGAGGGCCGCGCCCGCCCCCGCAAGGCCGAGGACCGCCCATGACAGGTCCCCGACCAGCGAACCGAGCTGCACCCCGAGGGCAGGGCCGAAGCCGCCGCGCAGCCCGCGCCGCAGCGTCTCGGCCGTCACCGGGCCCGGCGCGGCGTTGAAGGCCAGCCCGAAGAGGAAGGCGGCGGCGAAGAGGGTCAGCATGGCGGTCCCCGGCAAGATGCGGAGACGGCGCTACCGGGGCGCGGCTGGCCGGTCTTGAACGCGGTTGATCCGCGGCCGGATCAGGCGCGGGCGCGATACCGGCCCGGGGTGGTGCCCATGGCGGCGCGGAAGGCGCGCGTCAGATGCGCCTGGTCGGCGAAGCCCAGGGCGGCGGCGACCTCGGCCGGCGGCATCCCGCCGCGCAGCAGGGTCCGCGCCCGCGCCACGCGCCGCTGCAGCGCCCACGCCATGGGCGGCATCCCCTGCACGGCGGCGAAGCGGCGGACCAGGTGCTCGCGCGACACGCCGACCCCGGCCGCGACCTCGGCCAGCGAGGGCGGATCGCCCAGGCGGTCGAGCAGCATCGTCGCCGCGCGCCGGACGACGGCATCGCCAGGCCGGGCCGGGCGGCTTGCCGCCGCGGTGCCGGCCGTCGCGGCCAGGATCGCCACCACCGTCTCCTCCGCCCTGCCGTCCTCCGCACCGCCTGGCGGGGCGACGAAGCGCGCGAGATCCGCGAAGTGCCGGACCAGCACGGGATCGCGCAGCACCGGCACGGCCAGCAGGGGTGGGGCCGGCAGCCCGAGCGCCCGCGCCACGAAGCCGGGCTCGGCGTAGAGGCTCACGAAGCGCCAGGGGCTGCCGGCACCGACGAGGCCGTGGCTCGCCTGCATGGCGCCGGGGTTGTAGGCGGTGACGTCGCCCCGCGCCGCCTCGAGGATCCGGCCGTCCAGCCAGATCCGCTCCGCGCCCGCGAGGTTGGCCGAGATGACGAACTCGTCGTGGGTGTGCCTGGGGAAGGCGGCGCCGGCGCCCTTCGCCTCGACGATCGCCGCCTCGAAGCCCGGGCGGCGGAACAGGGTCTGGGAGAAGCCGGTGCCCATGCCGGCGCGCTACCATTCCGGCGCCCGTCGCGTCGAGGGCCCGCGGCGCCCCGCCCCGCTCAGCGCGCCATCTCGTCCGGCACCGGCACCGGCACCTCCGGCGGCGCGGCGGGGGGTGGCAGGCGCTTCAGCAGGAACAGCATGATCGCCATGGCCGGCAGCGCGGCCAGCGTCGTCAGCAGGAAGAACCAGGACCAGCCGAGCCCCTCGGCCAGCCAGCCGGAGGAAGCACCCAGCGTGCGCAGCGGCACCGCCGCCAGCGACGACAGCAGCGCGTACTGCGTCGCCGTGAAGGCCCGGCTGGTCAGCAGCGACAGGTAGGTGACGAAGGCGGCATCCGCGAGCCCGTCGGTGAAGTTCTCCACCCCCACCTGCGCCCAGAGCATCGGCATGGACCGCCCCGCCTCGGCGAGCGCGACATACATCAGGTTCGACAGCATCTGCAGGATGCCGGTGACCACCAGCGCCCGCCCGGTGCCGAGCCTCGCCACCACCCAGCCGCCCGCCAGCGCGCCGGCCAGCGTGGCGCAGAGGCCGAAGACGCTGGCGACGCCGGCCACCTCCAGCCGCGTGAAGCCGAGCGAGCGATAGAAGGGCGCCGTCATGATCCCGGCCAGCGCCTCGCCCAGCTTGAACAGCGCGACGAAGAGCAGGATGGCCAGCCAGTACCGGCGCCGCATGAAGTCGGCGAAGGGATCCACCACGGCGGCGCGCAGCCGCTGCGCCCAGGTCGCGGCCTCGGCGATGCGGCCCTCGGGTTCGGGCGCGGCCAGCACGGCCAGGAAGCCCAGCAGCACGAGGCCCGCGCACATCGCGAAGGCCGCCGTCCAGCCGGCGAATTCCGCCACCGCCAGCGCCCCGGCGTTGGAGGCCAGCAGCGCGCCGCGATAGCCCCAGATGTAGCAGGCCAGCCCATAGCCCTGGGCGCGTTCCTCCAGCACCTCGATCCGCCAGGCATCGACCACGATGTCCTGGCTGGCCGACAGGAAGGCCACCAGCACCGCGATCGCCACCGTCGCCGCCGCCGCGCCCGCCGGATCGGTGAAGCCCAGCGCCAGGATGGCGGCGGCCAGCAGCGGCTGGATGGTCGCCAGCCATCCCCGCCGCCGGCCGAGCGCGCGGAACATCGGCGGCACCGCATGGTCCAGCACCGGCGACCAGAGGAACTTGAAGGCATAGGCCAGCCCGATCAGCGCGGTCAGCCCGATCGCCGCCAGCGAGATGCCGGATTCGGAAAACCACTGCCGCAGCGTGAAGCCGGTCAGCGGCAGCGGCACGCCGGCGGCGAAGCCCAGCGCCAGCAGGATCAGGAAGCGACGGTCGCGCAGCAGGGCCATGGGCCCATCCATGCCCGGAACGGGTCGCGCCGGGAAGCTAGCCGCGACGCTTCAGGACGCGGGCGCGGCGGGGGGCATCGCCTCCGGCGCCACCACCACGCTCTCCCGGTCGAACAGCACGGGCGCGACGGCGCGCCCCGCCGCCATCAGCCGCGCCAGATGCGTGGGCGAGCGGTCGAGCTTCGACTGGTAGGGCAGGTCGGGCAGCGGCAGCGCCACTTCCCGCACCGTCACCTGGCGGTAGCCGAAGCGCTGGCCGAGCCCCGGTGCCGCGGCCAGGTGGCGGTTCACCATGCCGACCAGGTGCAGTTCCTGGTCGAGCGGCAGGTTGCCGGCCATCTCGTTCCGGCGGTCCTCGATCTCCTGCACGCTCCTCGGCTCCTCGATGCGGCCGCGCGGGTTGATGCGGATGATCCAGATCTCGTCGGGCTTCGGCCGCGCCTCGCCCTCCAGCGCGGGCAGGTGGAGCAGGTGGCGCAGCGGCGGGTTGTGGGCGTAGAGCCCGTCCCACCACAGCCGCCCGCGCGCCCGCACCGCGCGGAACAGCGGCGGCACGGCGGCGGAGGCGACGATGTCGTCCAGCGAGAAGAAGGGGCTTTCGCCGTCCAGCGCCGTGCCGCCGCCGGCCAGCACGTCGGCGACGCCGAGCCGCAGGAACGGCCGCGACCGCGCGGCGCGGCCGGCGGGCAGGGCGGCGGGGGCGACCCAGCTCTCCAGCAATTCCCGCAGCCGCGGCTCGGCCGCCGGCGCATAGGCATAGGGGCTGGCCTGCGCGGTGATCGGCGCGGCGAGCAGCAGCTGCGTCCAGGCGTTCAGCCAGGCATCGAGCGGCGAGGCCGCGGCGAGATCGCCCCAAAAACCTTCGAGCCGCCGCACCGCCTCCGCCGGCCCGCCGGCCAGCAGCCCGGACCAGGCGAGCGCCGCGCAGACCGCGCCGCCCGAGGTGCCGGACAGCGCCAGCAGCCGGAACCGGTCGCGATGCGCGGCGCCGAGCAGCTCGGCCAGCACGCCGGCGGCGAAGGCGGCATGGCTGCCGCCGCCCTGGCAGGCGATGGCGATGCGGGGAATGTCCATGCGCGCCTGGGTGCCATGCCGCACGGCGGTGGTTCAACCCTGTGCCGCAACGGGCTCAGCAGAAGCTGCCCTGGCGCTGCACGCCGGCGACGCGGCCCTCGGCCAGTTCGTAGGTCGTGGTGCAGCCGCCGCCCCCGCCCCCGCCGAGGCTCAGCCCGAGCCCGGTGCCGATCGCCGTGCCGCTGCCCCAGCCGCCGCCGAAGCGGCCGATGCCGAGGCCGATGGAGGGGGTGAGGCTCGGCCCGCTGGCGTAGCGATCCCAGGACAGGAAGCGCCGGCCTTCCGTCTCATAGGCCCGGGCGGGCACGCCGAGGCGGCCGACCAGCTCGCCCTCCGTCATGCCGAGCGGGTTGAGGGCGGTGGTCGCGTCGTCCTGCGCGCAGGCGGCGGCGAGCAGGATCGGCAGCAGCAGCAGGCGGCGCATGGCGGCTTGTGTCCGGGCGTTGTGGGCGCAGAACGCGCCGCGCCCGCCCCTGTTCACGCGCCGCCCGGGCCTGGTGCCACCCGAAACCCGGGGTCCAGGGGCCTTTCGGCCCTTGGCCGGGAGGGTGCGGGAGGGGCGGAGCCCCTCCTGCATGACAGGGCAGGGTGCGGGAGGGGCGGAGCCCCTCCTGCATGACAGGGCAGGGGGCGGGAGG